>NZ_VFTP01000010.1:0-158366 GCF_006439455.1 Mesorhizobium sp. B2-9-1
CGAGGCGGTGGTTCCGGCGGAGTGACGGTTATTCGGCTACGGTCAGCGCAGACGTTGGTAGTTGGCTGAAGCCTCCGCGACGTCGTCATCCACGGGCGGAGCGACGCGAAGCGGAGCGCAGACCCGAGGATCCATTCCGTGACCTTGATCGTAGAGTGCAGCGGAGCAGAATTCTGCACCGTTGCAACGCTTCGAAGTCACGGAATGGATCCTCGGGTCTGCGCGCGTCGCTTCGCTCCTTGCTCCGCCCGTGGATGACGACGTCGCGGAGGCTTCAGCCAATCGCCTCCGTCGCGAAGGCTCCGCCTCCGTCGCAGAGGCGCCGGTCTGTCAGCCGGCGGGCTGCGGTACGGCCTCCGATTCGTCAACCCTCCGACAGACTACAGAATCTCGGTCTTGGCGATATGGATGCCAAATCCTTCGAGGCCGACATAGTGGCGCTCGCGCGAGGCGATCAGGTTGATCGAGGAGATGCCCAGGTCCTTGAGGATCTGAGCGCCAAGGCCGATCTCGCGCCATTCGTTCTCGCGGCGGCGGGCTTCCTCGTGGTCCTCGCGCTCGCCGCTCGCGGGCCGCTTGCGCTCCTGATGCGCGACGCCGACTGAGCCTTCACGCAGGTAGACGATGACGCCGCGCCTGCGCTCGCCCATAGCCTTCATGATGCCGTCGAGCCGGTGGCTGGTGCCGAAGACGTCGGTGACGACATCTTCCGAGTGCAGCCGTACCGGCACCTCTTCGCCATCGCGGATATCGCCGAAGACGACCGCGAGATGGTGCATGGAATCCCAAGGCAGCGTGTAAGTGAAGGCCTGCGCTTTGCCGCCGGGCGTGTCGATGTCGGAGCAGGCGACGCGTTCGACCAGCGTCTCCTTGCGCTGGCGATAGGCGATGAGGTCGGCGACAGAGACCTGCTTCAGCCCATATTCCTCGGCGAAGGCCTGCACTTGCGGCCCGCGCTTGACCGTTCCGTCGTCATTGACCAGTTCCGAGATGACGCCGACCGGCGGCAGGCCGGCGAGCTTGCAGAGATCGACCGCGGCTTCCGTATGGCCGGAGCGCATCAAGACGCCGCCTTCGCGCGCGATCAGCGGGAAGATGTGGCCGGGGCGCACGAAATCCGACGGGCCGACATTGCCATTGGCAAGGTTGCGCACGGTGAGCGTGCGGTCGTCGGCGGAAATGCCTGTTGTCGTGCCGTGCTTGAAATCGACGCTGACGGTGAAGGCGGTGGTGTGCGCGGAATCATTGTCCGCCACCATCGGCGCGAGGTTCAGCCGCCTCGCGTCCTCGCGCAGCATCGGCGTGCAGACGATGCCGGAGGTGTTGCGTACGATGAAGGCCATCTTCTCCGGCGTGCAGTGGACGGCGGCGACGATCAGGTCGCCCTCGTTCTCGCGCCCGTCATCGTCCATGACGACGACGATCTCGCCGCGCTCGAAGGCACGGATCGCTTCGACGATCTTCTTCTGGTCGTATGGCATCGGCGCTCGCTTCGCTCGCGGGAGTAGGGGAGTAGGGGAGTAGGGGAATAAGGGAGTAGGGAAGGAAAAAACTCGGCGGCGGGGCCGTAACATACTCCCCTACTCCCCTACTCCCTACTCCCCTCTCTCCCTGTCTGTCCTCTGTGCCGCAAATAATGGTCGGCGATCGCGCAGGCAACCATGGCTTCGCCGATCGGCACGGCGCGGATGCCGACACACGGATCGTGGCGGCCCTTGGTCATCACCTCGACATCCTTGCCGTCCTTGTCGATCGACTGGCGCGGGGTCAGGATCGACGAGGTCGGCTTGACGGCGAAGCGGGCGACGATCGCCTGGCCGGTCGAGATGCCGCCCAGTATGCCGCCGGCATTGTTGGACAGGAACACCGGCTTGCCGTCATTGCCCATGCGCATCTCGTCGGCATTCTGTTCGCCGGTGGTGCGGGCCGCCTCGAAACCATTGCCGATCTCGACGCCCTTGACGGCGTTGATCGACATCAGGCCCGACGCGATGTCCTGGTCGAGCTTGGCATAGATCGGCGCGCCGAGGCCGGCCGGCACGCCGTCGGCGACGATCTCGATCACTGCGCCGACCGAGGAGCCGGCTTTGCGGATGCCGTCGAGATAAGCGGTGAAGACCGGGACCGAGGCCGGATCCGGGGTGAAGAACGGGTTCTCGGCGTCGCCGACGAAATTCCAGTTCCAGTTGGCGCGGTCGATCGATTTTTCGCCCATCGACACCAGCGCGCCGCGTACCGTCATGCCAGGCACTATCCTGCGCGCCAGGGCGCCCGCGGCGACCCGCGCTGCCGTCTCGCGCGCCGAGGAGCGGCCGCCGCCGCGGTGGTCGCGCAGCCCGTATTTGACGTCGTAGGTGTAGTCGGCATGGCCCGGCCGGTACTGGCGGGCGATCTCGCCATAGTCCTTGGAGCGCTGGTCGACATTCTCGATCAGCATCGACACCGGTGTGCCGGTGGTGATCATCGTCTCGCCGTCCTCGTCGAGGATGAAGCCGGACAGGATCTTGACCTCGTCCGGCTCGCGGCGCTGTGTGACGAAGCGCGACTGCCCGGGGCGGCGGCGGTCGAGCTCGGCCTGGATATCCTCGCGCTTGAAGCGGATGCCGGGCGGGCAGCCATCGACAACGCAGCCGAGCGCGGCGCCATGGCTTTCACCCCAGGTGGTGACGCGGAAGAGATGGCCGAATGTGTTGTGAGACATGAGAATACGCCCTGCCCCGGTGAGGGAACCCGGTTAAGGCTGCCTTCTATTGGCGTTTTCCACAGTGGTCAAACGGCTGCATCAAACTGTGATGTGGCGGATTTAGTTTTGACACATTCGGTTGGTTTCTGCTCTTTTTCCATCCGCCGTTGAGGACCCGCCGCTGACAAGCCGGCGCAATGACCTAAAGAGGACGACGATGCGTACCCTGATTGGCGCGGCCTGCGCCATGTTGCTGATTTCCACCGCCGCCGCGTTCGCCGGCCAAACCGAAGGCCTGATCAAGAAGGTCGACAAGGACACGCTGACGCTGACGCTCGACGACGGCAAGGCCTACAAGCTCAACGCCGAGACCGATATCGACTCGCTGAAGCCCGGCATGGACATCGTCATTGCCTATGACGTGGCCAATGGCGAGAATGTCGTGACGGATATGCAGTTGCCCGACAGCGACCAGAACTAATCTTTCGAGTTAGAGGCTGGAGCGTCCATGTTTCGTCATTCTAGGGCGAAGCAAGGAGCGAAGCGACGCGCGCAGACCCTAGAATCCATGCCGTTACGTCGACGCTTTGCAGCAGTGCAGCTCTTCTGCACCGTTTTTACCATTTGACCTAGGTCGCGGCAGGGATTCTAGGGTCATCGCGACGGAGCTTCGCTCCTGCTTCGCCCTAGAATGACGAAGCAGAGGCGTCTTCCTCACAGCCACTCCAAGCTCCGGCCCTCCAGCCGCAGCAGACGGTCCTGGGGGATTTCGAGGCTGGCGGCCTCCTGCTTGGAAATGCCGGTGACCAAGCGGAAGAAGCAGCGCATGACGCCGCCATGGGTGACGCAGACGGTCGGCTGGCGCAGCGCCTCCAGCCACGGCTTGATCCGCTCAAGCAGCATTTCGTAGCTTTCGGCGCCCTCGCCCGGCGGCTGGAAATCCCATTTGGCGTGGCGGCGGCCATCGGTTGAACCGGGGGCGCGTTGTTCGAGTTCGGCGAAGGTGAAGCCCTGCCAGTCGCCGAAACTTATCTCCACCAGGCGCGGATCGGTGCGGTAGGCGGAGGGATCGAGCCCCATCGCGGCGCGCATCAGCTCCATCGTCTCGCGCGTACGCCGCATCGGGCTGGCGACAAAGTCGAAATCCGCAGGATTGCTGATGAGTTCCGCCAGCCGCAGGCCGTTCTGTGTCGCCTGTTTGCGGCCGAGCGCGTTGATGTCGGTGTCGGCCTGACCCTGCAGTCGGTGCTCGGCATTCCACTCGGTCTGGCCGTGGCGGACGATGTAGACGAGCGGATACATCAGGTCTTCCAAGGTCGGGCCAGGGCCTGGGACGAAGGATAGGCGAGGTAAGGATCAGTCCTTGACGGTCGAGATGTCCGGCGCGTCGACTGCCTTCATGCCGACGACATGGTAGCCGGAATCGACGTGATGCACCTCGCCGGTGACGCCGCGCGACAGGTCCGACAGGAAATAGACGCCGGAATCGCCGACCTCTTCCTGGGTTACCGTCTGCTTGAGCGGCGAATTGTACTCGTTCCACTTCAAGATGTAGCGGAAGTCGCCGATGCCGGAGGCGGCCAGCGTCTTGATCGGACCGGCCGAGATCGCGTTGACGCGGATCTTCTTGGTGCCGAGGTCGACGGCGAGATAGCGCACGCTGGCTTCGAGCGCCGCCTTGGCGACGCCCATGACGTTGTAGTGCGGCATCACCTTCTCCGCGCCGTAATAGGTCAGCGTCAGAAGCGAGCCGCCATCGGTCATCAGCGGCTCGGCGCGCTTGGCGATGGTGGTGAAGGAATAGACCGAAATGTCCATGGTGCGCAGGAAATTGTCGCGCGTCGTCTCGACATAGCGGCCGGTGAGCTCGTCCTTGTCGGAGAAGGCAATGGCGTGGACGAGGAAGTCGAGCTTGCCCCAGTGCTTGGCGATGTCGGCGAAAACCGCGTCGAGGCTTTCCGGGTCGGTTACGTCGCAATGGCCCGCGACATGCGCGTTGAGCTCGGCCGCCAGCGGCTCGACGCGCTTCTTGAAGGCTTCGCCCTGATAGGTCAGGGCGATCTCGGCGCCATGGTCGGCGCAAGCCTTGGCGATGCCGAAAGCGATCGACCGATTGTTCGCGACGCCGAGGATCAGGCCCCGCTTACCGGCCATCAGGCCCTGTCCACCCGCCATGTGCAAGCTCTCCGCAAGAATATCTGCTTTGTGGAGAGCCCTATCGCACAGGCACAAAGCCCCTTCAAGCGCCCAAAGGACACTGTAACAGGAACAAAATTCCCTCAATCAGCCTTTTTGGCGGCGCATCAGGGCCTCGATTTCCGCATCGCCGCCTTCCGGCAGCATCAGCCGTACGTGGGCATAGAGATCGCCATGGCCGCCTGCCTTCTCCGGCAGGCCCCTGCCCTTGAGGCGCAGCACCTTGTCCGAGCTCGACCATGCGGGCACGTTGACCGCGAGCTTGCCGGTCGGCGTCTCGACCGCCACTTTGGCGCCGAGCACCGCATCGGCCAGATCGACGGGAAGATCGACATGCAGGTCGCGGCCTTCGATGCGGTAGCGCGAATGGCGGCGGATGTGGATCTTGACCAGCGCATCGCCAGGCTGGCCTGGACCCTGCTCGCCCTGGCCCTTCAAGCGGATCGTCTGGCCATCCTCGACATAGGCCGGCAGCTTGACCGCCACCTTGCGGCCGTCGGGGAACATCGCCGTCACCTTATCGGCGGTGGCTGCCTCCTCGACACTGATATCCATGGTGACGTTGAGGTCAGCGGCCTGGACCGGCTGACGGCGGTCGGCCCGGCCCGCGCCGCGGGCGCCGGAGAAGGCATCGCCAAAAATCTGGCTGAAGATGTCGCTGTTGCCGTCGAACGGATCGCCGCCCGGGCGCCCGCTGCGAAATTCGAAATGCGCGCCGCCGGGGCCTTGCTGACGGCGGAATCCGGCGAACGGATCGCCGCCGGCCGCGCCTTCAAAGCCCTGGAATTTAGGCTTGCCGTCGGCGTCGATCTCGCCGCGATCGTAGGCAGCGCGCGTCTTCTCGTCGCCGACGATCTCGTAAGCCTGGTTGGCGGCGGCGAAACGGTCCTTCGCCTTCGGATCATTCGGATTCTGGTCCGGATGATATTTCTTGGCGAGCTTGCGGTAAGCCGATTTTATGTCCTTGGCCGATGCGTTCTTGGCAACGCCCAGCACCTCATAGGGGTCGCGCATGCTTCCTGCCTGCAAGAGAGAACGGATTTGTAGTCGCCCCCTATATGCGCTCGCATAGGAAGAAATTCCAGTGGCGCAAGGGCAATTGGCACCCGAAAATCAGAGTGCCGGACAATCAAAGCGCCTTGAATTCCTGCATGCGCCAGCCGCCGGCTTCGGCCAGGCACAGCTTGCCCTTGTAGAGTGCGACACCGTCGAAGCTCTCGCGCGTGGCGCTGAAGCGGCGGCAGGTCAGGCCGCCATCCTTCAGTTCCACCAGTTCGGTGATCGCGCCGCGTGACCCGGTTCCGGCATTGGCCCATGGCAGCGCTTGGCCGCCAAGCTCCTTCACGTCGGCGGAGGAAACCGCGTTGCCGATGGTGGTCTGGTCAGAGTCCTTATCAGCCGCCGGGGCAGCCGGCGACGACGGCGCGCTGGAGGTGATGATCGAGCGGTCGACATCGGCCTTTTCGAGGCTGAAGCCGCCGGCACCGCAAGCGGCAAGCGGTAGCGCCAACGTCACGACCACAGCCTTGACGCTGGCAGAAGCGATAACGCCCCATTGCCTGCTGTCAAAAGCTTGCGCGATACGCGACAATCGGCCAACTCCTCCCGCAACGGTAAAAATTCGGAAAACTATGAACGAAACTGAGTTAACAAGCGGTGACTTCACCGAGGCCGCGGAGCCGTTCAGGCTCTTTGCCGCATGGCTGGAGGACGCCACCAAAAGCGAGCCGAACGATCCCAACGGCGTAGCGCTGGCAACCGTCGACGCCGACGGCATGCCGGATGTGCGAATGGTGCTGCTCAAGGGGTTCGACGAAAAGGGATTTGTCTTCTACACGAATTTCGAGAGCGCCAAGGGCCGCGAGATTCTTGGCAGCATGAAGGCGGCGATGTGCTTCCACTGGAAATCGCTGCGCCGCCAGGTGCGTATACGCGGGCAGGTGGAGATCGTCAGCGACGCCGAGGCCGACGCCTATTACGCGACACGCCCGCGCGGCAGCCGCATCGGCGCCTGGGCCTCGAAACAGTCGCGGCCGCTGGAAAGCCGGTTCGCGCTGGAGAAGGCGGTGGCCGAATACACGGCGCGCTACGCCATCGGCGAGATCCCGCGGCCGAAACACTGGTCGGGCTTCCGCATCATGCCGCAGACAATCGAGTTCTGGCACGACAGGCCGTTCCGCCTGCACGACCGTATCCTTTTCTCGCGCAACGCCGCCGGCTGGGACAAGACGCGGCTTTATCCTTGAACGGTAACGCAGGCGAAGGGCTCAGCCCTTCTTGCGCGTCATGAACGCAGTCAGCGCCGCGCGCGCCTCGTCCGACTTGAGCCGCTCGCGGAAATGCTCGCTTTCGACCTCGATGCGGGCGGTCAATTCCTCGCGCGGCGCGCGCATCAGGTCGCGCGCGATCTTCAGCGCCTGCGGCGGCTTGGCCGCGATGTCGTTGGCGGCGGCCAACACCGCGCTTTCGAGGGAGCCTTCCGCGACGACATCGTAGATCATACCGGCGGCCTTGGCGCGCTCGGCCGAAAAGCCTTCGCCGAGGCCGAGCAGCGCGAAGGCGCCCTGCCGGCCGAGCAGCCGCGGCGCGATCAGGCTGGAGCCGGCTTCCGGCACCAGGCCGAGATCGACGAAGGGCGTGCGAAAGAGCGTTCGCGGAGTCGCAAAGGTCAAGTCGCAATGCAGGTTCAGCGTGGTGCCGATGCCCACCGCGATGCCGTCGACGCCCGACACCATCGGCTTTTCGGTCCTGGCCAGCGCCATCAGGAAATCCCAGACCTCGTTGCCACCCTCGCCGCCGGTGGCAATGACCAGGAAATCGGCTAGGTCGTTGCCGGCGGAAAAGGCGCCTGGAACGCCGAGGAAGACATGGACGCGGACCGCCGGATCGGCATCGCCTTCGGCGAGCGCCGCCGACATTTTCGCATACATGGCGCGCGTCAGCGCGTTCTTCTTGTCCGGGCGGTTGATGCGGATGATCTGCACGGCGCCCTGGCGCTCGACGAGGATGTGGTCTGTCACGATTTTTTCCTTGTGAACGTCAAGCGGAAATCAGTTGCTTGCCGGCGGCGGCGAGGCTCTCGGCGCCATTGATGACACGCTCCTTCAGGGCGCGCGTCTCGCCGAGCAGGTTTTCGGCGAAGAAGCGGCAAAGCCCGACGCGGCCGCGGTCGGCCAGCCCGCCTTGCGCCAGATAGGCGCCGCCGGCGGCGAGCGAGATCAGGCGCAGATAGGGCGTGGCGCCGGCCATTGCGGCGTCGGCCTTGCCATCGGCCGTGAGCTTCTGCAGGAAACGCGTCGCCTCGTCGAGATCGGCCAACGCACGGTCGAGATTGTCGGCGGTGCGGCCGAAACCGTCGATGTTGGAGGTGCGCACCGCATCGGCCACCGCTTTCAACTCGCCGATATAGGAATGCACATGCTCGCCACCGCCGAGCGGCAGCTTTCGCGCCACAAGATCGATCGCCTGGATGCCGTTGGTGCCTTCATAGATCGGCGCGATGCGGGCGTCGCGATAAAGCGCTGCGGCACCTGTCTCCTCAATGAAGCCCATGCCGCCATGGACCTGGACACCCAGCGAAGCGACTTCGACGCCGACATCGGTCGAGAAGGCTTTAGCGAGCGGCGTCAGCAGGTTGGCGCGGTCGCGCCAGTTGGCCGCTGCCTCGCCCTCGCCGACACGCGCGCGGTCGATGGCATGCGCGCAGGAATAGGCGATCGAGCGGGCGATCTGGGTCAGTGCCTTCATGGTTAGCAGGTTGCGCTGCACGTCCGGGTGATGGACGATCGGCGCCATGCCTGAGCCCGAATAGGCGGAAGCCTTGCCCTGGCGGCGCTCATTGGCATAGGCGATCGCCTTCTGGGTGGCGGCCTCAGCCACGGCCACGCCCTGCATGCCAACAGCAAGGCGGGCGTTGTTCATCATGGTGAACATGCAGGCCAGACCCTTGTTCTCCTCGCCGATCAGCCACCCGATGGCGCCGGGTGTGGAGCCTTGAAAACCGTCGCCATAGATCATGGTGCAGGTCGGCGAGGCATGGATGCCGAGCTTGTGCTCTAGGCCGGAACAGAAGACGTCGTTGCGGGCGCCGAGCGAACCGTCGTCGTTGACGAAAAACTTCGGCACCAAAAACAGCGAGATGCCGCGCGTGCCGGCCGGCGCGTCGGGCAGCCTGGCCAGCACCAGATGCACGATGTTGTCGGTGAAATCGTGCTCGCCATAGGTGATGAATATCTTCTGGCCGAAGATGCGGTAGGTGCCGTCGCCGACCGGCTCGGCGCGGCTGCGCAAGGCCGCGAGGTCGGAGCCCGCCTGCGGCTCGGTCAGGTTCATCGTTCCCATCCACTCGCCAGAGACGAGCTTGGCGAGATATTTTTGCTTCAGCGCTTCCGATGCGTGTTTGTCGAGCGCCTCGACTGCGCCCATGGTGAGCGTCGGGCCGATGCCGAAGGCCATGGCGGCGGAGTTCCACATTTCGAGCGCGGCGACGCCGAACATGGTCGGCAGGCCCTGGCCGCCGAATTCTTCCGGACCCGACAGCGCGTTCCAGCCGCCCTCGATCCAGCGCCGGTAGAGCTCCTTCCAGCCGGGCGGCATGGTGACGGCAGAGTCGTTGAGCACAGCACCTTGCTCGTCGCCGATCTTGTAGAGCGGAGCGACCTCCTCGCTGGCGAAACGACCGGCCTCGGCCAGGATAGCGTCGACAAGGTCCTCGCCGAGATCGCCGAAAATGCCGGCGTCAAGTGCCGGCTTCAGCCCTGCCACCTGTTTCAGCGTGAAGGCGATGTCCTCGACCGGCGCGCGATACATGTCTGCTCCTCCCATTCCGGCCGAGCGTAGGCGCATGGCCGAAGCGAAGCCATCCACCTTTGGGCCGGCCTCGCGCCTTCTTTTTACGTAAACGTCAACTTTTGTCACGCGGATTTTGCGAGACTTCATCATCACGGGCGGAACGGGGGCGAAGCGGACGCGTAGACCCGAGGATCCATTCCGTGACCTTGGCTGCCGGATGCAGCAGAGTAGAATTCTGGACCGTAAAAGCGCCTCAACGTAACGGAATGGATTCTATGGTCTGCGCGCGTCGCTTCGCTCCTGGCTCCGCCATAGAATGACGAAATTGCGAAGGTCATGGCCAAACTCAGGGCTGCAATTACCACTCAAAACTTCTAAGATGAGCTACATCCGGCTGGTATGATCCGCCGATTGCAGCGCAAAGTGAACCCGACATCCCATGCTTGCCAGACCCGACGCCTATCGCTGCATCGAATGCGGGCTGCCCTACCGGGCGCCGGGCTTCCACTACTATCACGGCATCATCGAGGAAGGCCCCGCCTACTGGACCGATCGTGGCCTGTTGTGCTCGCCGCAATGCTCTCTCGCGCATCACAAGAAGCGCAAAACCGAAGGCACGCTGCCGCAGGAGCCGGCGCCCGATCCGTTCGAGGTTCCGTCACTCTTCAGGCGCTGAAGCCTTCGCGTTTTTGAAAGCACTTCCTTAACCATGGCGGTGCAGGATCGTTCCCTGGTCAGTGGGGACACCCTGATTGAAAAAGCCGGCGCGCCCTCTTCGCCGCCTGGCGCTTCTCGCGGCGGCGGTTGCGCTGGGCACGGCGGCAAAGGCCTCGGATTTCTCCGAGCCGTGGAAGAATGCTGACCGCCCGCTGGTGATCGACGCCTACGAATACAATTCGATCGACTGGCAGCAGTTGGTCACCGACAAGCGTATCGCCGGCTTCATCAACAAGGCGTCCGACGGGCTGCCGCCGCCCTATTTCTGCTTTGGGGCGGAAGCCGACGTCAAACTCTGCAAGGCGCAGTGGAAACGCTATGCGGTGACGCGCGAATTGTTCCAGACGCGCAAGGTGGTGGCCAAGGCGCTTGGCCTGAAATGGGGCGCCTATCACCTCGCGCGGCCCGGCAATCCGGTCGAGCAGGCCAATAATTTCATCGATTTCGCCGAGCCGGCGCCCGACGAGCTGATGGCCCTCGACATCGAAGGCATCGATGCAACGCAATGGATGTCGCTGGAGGACGCGGAAGAATTCGTGCGCCAGGTGCATCGCCGCCTCGGCCGCTTCCCGGTGCTCTATGTCAACGGCAAGACCGCCCAGTATATCGCCGACAACCGCTACCGATATCGGCTCCTGTCGCGGCTGCCGCTCTGGTATGCGCGCTACAAGCCAGACATCGACGTGCATTTCCCGATGGGCAACTGGCAGGGCTATGCGCTCTGGCAATTCGCCGCGCACACCAATTGCGGCCGCTTCCGTTGCCCCTACCGCGTGCCCGGCACGCCCAACGACATCGACGTCAGCGTCGCGCCGATGAGCGCCGACGAGCTGCGCCGGCAATGGGCCTTTGGCGGCCTGCTCGACGTGCCGGCCGACTACCTCGCCTCGATCCCGGTGCCGGTTTCGCGCGAAAGAGCCCTCGCCGGCAAGGTGACGATCACCTATGCCGACGTGGCGGCGCCGCCGACCGTCGAGGAGATGGTCGCGGTGCTCGGCGCGCGCTGGGAGACATTCCGCGACGGATTCCGCATGCCGGTGGTGAAGACGGTGCCGCGGCGCGCCGGCTTCGGCATCGCGCAATATGTCGCCTGGAAACGCTCCGGACAGCGCACGCCGGAGCAGATAGACGCGGCCTTCGCCGCTGCCGCCGATCCGGTCAGCACCGCCTCGACGGCGCTCGACAGCGCCAAGCGCTGACTTCTTCCAAGCGCCGACTTCTTCCGGGAGCCGAGGAACATCAACGATGGTTGCCCAGGCTGGCATACATGCCGGTGGTGCGAAACTGCGTCGGATTGATGCCGTAACAGCGGCGAAAGACCTTGGAGAAATAGTTTGCATCCTCGAAGCCGCACAGCACCGCGACTTCCTTGACCGGCAGGAAATCGGCCTTGGTCAGGAGTTTCGCCGCCCGCTGCAGACGCTGCTGCAGCACGAATTCGGCCGGCGGCAATCCTTCGCTCTCAGCGAAGCAGCGCGAGAAATGGGCGCGGCTCAAGCCACTGATCTGGACCAGCTCCGCCACGGGCAGCGGCTTGTCGAGATTGGCGTTGATGTGGTCGATGACCGGCTGCATGGCGCTTTGCTTCTCGGCGAAGGCGTGCGAGCCGAAGACGTCGTCATAAAGCGCCATTGCCGCCTCATAGGCGATCGCCGAGGCCGCGCCTGGCGAAGCGGCGCCCTTGATCAGCCGCAGGCTGCAATCGGCAAGGTGATCGATGGTGGCCGGCTGCAGCCGCAGCACCGGGCCCGAGACGCTGAGGATGGACTTGTGGATGCGTAGCGCCTCCTCGCCGTTCATCGAGATCCAGAAGTATTCCCAGCGGTCGCCCTTGGCCAACCAGTAGCGATGGTTGTGCGGCACCAGAACCAGCAGCGTGTCGTTCGCCTGCAGGCGGTAATTGCGGCTCTCGTAGCGCAATTGACCGGTGCCGCCGATCGTATGCTGGAGCACGGTGAACGGGGTCTGGCCGCGCTTCCTGCCGTCCCAGTCATATGCCTCGTCCTCGCGCAGTTCATAGCCCGTGCTGGTCGGCATGGCATGCAGGCGCTGGCGGCCGCGCGGCAGCGAGATCGTCCGCATCAGCTTTCCGTTGGCGATCAGGTCCCGCAGCACAAAATTACCCTCGAAAGCATAATCCTTCTCTGGCCCCCTCGGCGAATAAGCGCATAATCCGGCTCTCAAGAACGCGAAAGACCCGCGGTCGAGGAGCGGGCGGGAGGAGAAAGAGCCGGATTTCCGGCTTTGGGTGGCATGCGCGCTGCTGCGCGCGGCCATGTTCTCTCCTTTGCTCCTTGCCTAGCATTCGATTGGATCGAGGTGAAGGTGATGAGTTTCAAAATCGCTATTATCGGCGCCGGCAGCGTCGGATTCACCAAGAAGCTGTTCACCGACATTCTGTGCGTGCCGGAGTTCGAGGATATCGAATTCGCGCTGACAGATGTCAGCGAGCACAATCTGGCGATGATCAAGGCGATCCTCGACAGGATCGTCGAGGCGAACAAGTTGCCGACCAGGGTGACGGCGACCACCAACCGCCGCGAGGCGCTGGAGGGCGCGCGCTATATCATCAGCTGCGTGCGCGTCGGCGGGCTGGAGGCCTATGCCGACGACATCCGCATCCCGCTGAAATACGGCATCGACCAATGCGTCGGCGACACGATCTGCGCCGGCGGCATTCTCTACGGCCAGCGCAACATTCCGGTGATCCTCGACTTCTGCAAGGATATAAGGGAGGTCGCCGCCACCGGTGCCAAGTTCCTCAACTACGCCAACCCGATGGCGATGAACACCTGGGCCGCGATCGAATACGGCAAGGTCGACACGGTCGGCCTCTGCCACGGCGTTCAGCATGGCGCCGAGCAGATTGCCCAGGTGCTCGGCGCGAAGTCGCCCAAGGAGCTCGACTATGTCTGTTCCGGCATCAACCACCAGACCTGGTTCATCGAGCTCAGGCTGAACGGCCGGCCGATCGGCAAGGACGAATTGATCTCCGCCTTCGAGGCGCATCCGGTCTATTCGAAGCAGGAAAAGCTTCGCATCGACGTGCTGAAGCGTTTTGGGGTCTATTCGACCGAAAGTAACGGCCATCTGTCGGAATATCTGCCCTGGTATCGCAAGCGTCCCGACGAGATCGCGCGCTGGATCGATATGTCCGACTGGATCCATGGCGAGACGGGCGGCTACCTGCGCTATTCGACCGAAACCCGCAACTGGTTCGAGACGGAATATCCGCAGTTCCTCGAAGCGGCCTCGAAACCGATCGACCCGGCAAAACGCTCGAACGAACACGCCAGCCACATCCTCGAGGCGCTCGAGACCAACCGGGTCTATCGCGGTCATTTCAACGTCAAGAACAACGGCGTGATCACCAACCTGCCGCAGGACGCCATCATCGAATCGCCCGGCTTCGTCGACCGGTTCGGCATCAACATGGCCGCCGGCATCACCTTGCCGGAAGCCTGCGCCGCCACCTGCATGGCTTCGATCAACGTCCAGCGCATGTCGGTGCATGCCGCGATCGCCGGCGATATCGACCTGTTGAAGCTCGCCGTGCTGCACGATCCGCTGGTCGGAGCCGTGTCGACGCCGGAAGAGGTCTGGCAGATGGTGGACGAGATGGTCGTCGCGCAGGCTCAATGGCTGCCGCAATATGCGCATGCCGTTCCGGCGGCAAAGGAGCGGCTTTCGAAATCCAAGGTCAAGACGCGTGAATGGGCGGGCGCGGCGCGGCGCAGCGTGCGCTCGATCGAGGAATTGCGCGCCGAGAAGGCGGCGCTGAAACAGGCCGGCTGAGACCGGGACAAGCAGCCGGGCCTGCAGGAGGCAGGTCCCGTCGGAATGAGCCGTCCCGAACAAGAGGCGGGCAACAGCAGACATCCAAACATCTGGGAGGAGACTATGAGGAACCTGCATGGAATTGGCATCGCCGCCGGGCTGATGCTCAGCGTTTCGGTCCACGCGCTCAACGCTTTCGCGTCCGAACCGACAGTGCCGCCGCAGCCGGCGACATTCCCGGCCGAAGGCAAGATCCATTATGTGGCGCGCGACTCCATCCTGGAGTTCAAGGCGCTGCCCGAATATCACGAGCCGGACTGGGTGACGGAGAAATACGTCAAGACCGGCAAGCTGCCGCCGGTCAAGGACAGGCTGCCCAAGGAGCCGCTGGTCTTCAAGACCGGCAACATGCCCGACGGCATCGGCGTCTATGGCGACACGATGCGCCACGTCATCGGCGGCAGGCCGGAAGGCTGGAACTACGGCGCCGGCCAGACGCAAGGCTGGGGCGGCATCGATATCGGCCTGTCCGAATGCCTGACGCGCACGGCGCCGCTGTTCCAGGTCGAGGCCAAGGACACCGAGCCGCTGCCGAACCTCGCCAAGAGCTGGGACTGGTCTAGCGACGGCCACAAGCTCACCATGCATCTGATCGAAGGCGCCAAATGGTCCGATGGCGCGCCCTTCAACGCCGACGACGTCATGTTCTACTGGGATGACGAGGTCGTCGATCCCAACGTCTCGCCGCTCAACGGCGCCACGCCCGAAACCTTCGGTGTCGGCACGACGCTGAAGAAGGTCGACGACTACACCGTCGAGTGGACCTTCAAGGAGGCGTTCCCGCGGCAATATCTCTATGCGATGGCCTACGGCACCTTCTGTCCCGGACCTTCGCATATCCTGAAGCCGCAGCATCCGAAATATTCGAAGAACACCTACGACCAGTTCAAGAACGCGTTCCCGCCGGACTATATGAACATGCCGGTGATGGGCGCCTGGGTGCCGGTCGAATACCGGCCGGACGATATCATCGTCTTGCGGCGCAACCCCTACTATTGGAAGGTCGACGAAAAGGGCAACCAGCTGCCCTATCTCAACGAGCTGCAATACAAGCTGTCGACCTGGGCCGACCGCGACGTCCAGGCGGTGGCGGGCTCGGGCGACTTCTCGAACCTTGAGCAGCCCGAGAATTTCGTCGCCTCGCTGAAGCGCGCGGCCGACTCGAACGCGCCGGCCCGGCTTGCGTTCGGCCCGCGCCTCATCGGCTACAATCTGCGCATGAATTTCTCCGCCAATGGCTGGGGCAACCCGGACGAACGCGGCCAGGCGGTGCGTGAATTGAACCGCAACGAGGACTTCCGCAAGGCGGTGACCATGGCGCTCGACCGCAAGGCGCTGGGCGACTCGCTGGTCAAGGGTCCGTTCACCGCCATCTATCCGGGCGGCTTCTCGTCGGGCACCAGCTTCTATGACCGCAAGTCGACGGTCTACTATCCGTTCGATCTCAACGGCGCCAAGGCCGAGCTTGCAAAGGCCGGGCTGAAGGACACCGACGGCGACGGCATCGTGAACTTCCCGGCCGGCACCGCCGGCGGCAAGAATGTCGAGATCGTGATGCTGGTCAACAACGACTACACCACCGACAAGAGCCTTGCCGAAGGCGTGGTCGCGCAGATGGAAAAGCTCGGGCTGAGGGTCGTGCTCAACGGGGTCAACGGAACGCAGCGCGACGCCATCCAATATTCCGGCCGTTTCGACTGGCTGATCCGGCGCAACGAGACCGAGCTGACCTCGGTGGTGCAGAACACCGAGCAACTTGCTCCCGTCGGCCCGAAGACCAGCTGGAATCACCGCGCACCGGAAAGCGGCGAGGTCGACCTGATGCCCTTCGAGAAGGACCTCGTGGACATCGTCAACAAGTTCGTGACGACGCAGGACAACGACCAGCGTGCCGACCTGATGCGAAAGTTCCAGAAGATATCGACCGAGCACGTCTACAATGTCGGGCTGACGGAGTATCCGGGCGCGCTCATCATCAACAAGCGCTTCTCCAACATCCCGCAAGGCACGCCGATCTACATGTTCAACTGGGCCGAGGATTCGATCGTCCGCGAACGTGTCTTCGTCGCCGCCGACAAGCAGGCGAAGCACGAATTGTATCCGGAGGAGCTTCCCGGCAAGCCGGGTGACAAGGGTCCGATGTAAGGTTTACCTCCCCTGACGAAAAGACGTCCGGCCGCGCCGCGGCGCGGCCGGACAACGAAACCTCCGAACGCACCTCAGGGAGCGACCGGCCAGAAAGGAAGCTGACCGCCCATGCTGCGATTCCTGCTTATGCGCATAGCGTCGGCGCTTCCCGTCCTCGCCATTTTGAGCCTCGTCACCTTCGCCATCATCCAGGCGCCGCCCGGCGACTATGCCGATTACATCCGCTCGCAGCTGATCAACCAGGGTGGCGCTTCCTACGCCGAGGCTGAAGCGCAAGCCCAGGCCTACCGCGTCGAGCACGGCCTCGATAAGCCGCTGCCCGTCCAGTATCTCAGCTGGATCGGCGGCATCGTCACCCGCGGCGATTTCGGCTACAGCCTCTACTACAACAAGCCCGTGGCCGATGTGGTGGGCGAGCGCCTGCCGCGCACCTTGCTTCTGGCGCTGGTCTGCCATCTGCTCGCCTCGGTGCTCGGCATCAGCTTCGGCATATGGGCGGCGACGCGGCAGTATTCCTGGATCGACTCGACACTTTCGGCGATCTCGTTCCTCGGCATGACGGTGCCGCGCTTCCTGATGGCGCTGATCATCGTCTATCTCTTGGTCTTCCAGTTCAACGTCTCCGAGATCGGCTCGTTCTTCTCGCCGCAATATGGCGGCGCGCCCTGGTCGTGGGCGAAGTTCGTCGACCTCATCAAACATGTCTGGCCGGTTGTGGCGATCGCGACCTTCGGCGGTCTCGCCTACAATATGCGCGTCATGCGCGGCAATCTGCTCGACACGCTCAACGCGCAATATGTCGAGACGGCCAAGGCCAAGGGCCTGACCGGCGGCGCCGTCGTCATGCGGCATGCCGTGCCCAACGCGCTGCATCCGCTGGTGATGTATCAGGGTGTGGTGCTGCCTTATATGCTCACCGGCGAGATCGAGACGGCAATCATCTTCGCGCTGCCCACTGTCGGCCCGGCGATCGTCGGCTCGATGGCGGTCGGCGACGTCTATGTCACGGCGACCTTCATGATGGTGCTCTCGGCGACGCTGATCGTCGGCAACATCATCGCCGACATGCTGCTGGTCCTGCTCGACCCGCGCATCCGCCAGTTCGGGGAGCGCTAGATGCTGGCCCGCGATCCCTCACCCCTGCCGCTGCCGGCCGAAAGCGTCCCGGTGGCCGAAGCCGTGCATGGCAATGAGAGCTACATCGCGCTTGTCTGGCGCCGGCTGAAGCGTTCGTGGACCGGCATGGCCGGGCTTTGCCTGGTCGCGCTCTTGCTTGTCATGGCGGTGTTCGCCGAATTCCTGGCGCCGATGGACCCCAAGGCGACCGACGTCGCCTTCGCGCCGCCGCAACTGCCCGCCTTCCACGACAAGGACGGCAATTTCGTCGCGCGGCCGCGGGTCTATGCGCTGGCCGATTCGGCCGATCTCGATCCGGTCACCTTTCAGCCGATCGTCGGCCCCGACTACGACCATCCAAGGCTGCTCGGCTTCTTCGTCGAAGGCGCGCCCTACAAGCTTCTCGGTTTCGTCCCGGCGAACCGGCATTTCTTCGCCTCGACGGACGGCCAGCCGGCGCATTTCCTCGGCACCGACAAGTTCGGCCGCGATGTGCTGTCGCGCGCCATATACGGCTCGCGCGTGTCGCTGATGATCGCGCTGACGGTGGTCTTCATCATCACGGTCATCGGCACCAGCGTCGGCATGATTTCCGGCTATTTCGGCGGCAAGTTCGATGTCTGGATGCAGCGCTTCGTCGAGCTTGTGCTCGCCTTCCCGCAATTGCCGCTTTATCTGGCGCTGACGACGCTGATCCCGGTCACCGCGCCGACCAATGTCTTCCTCGCCTTCGTCATCATCGTCATGTCGGCGCTGGGCTGGGCGCAGATGTCGCGCGAGGTGCGCGGCAAGACGCTGGCGCTGGCGCGGATCGACTATGTGCGCGCCGCCATGGCGGTCGGTGCCACCGACCGGCGCATCATCATGCAGCACATCTTCCCCAATGTGATGAGCCATGTGATCGTCGCCGTGACGCTGGCGATCCCGACGGTGGTGCTGCTCGAATCCTTCCTCGGCTTCCTCGGTTTCGCGGTGAAGCCGCCGCTGATCTCCTGGGGCCTGATGCTGCAGGACACCGCGACCTATTCGGTTATCGGCACCTATCCCTGGATCCTGTCGCCGGTCGGCTTCGTGCTGATCACCGTCTTTGCCTTCAACGCGCTGGGCGACGGCCTGCGCGATGCCGTCGATCCTTATTGAGGTGGCCGGATGACGACGATCGCGCTCGCAGACTCCCTCGCGCCGGCCGTCCGGCTCGACCATGGCGGACGCCATGACCAACCCGTCATCGACGCCCGCAACATCGAGGTCGCGTTCAAGGTCGAGCACGGCACCGTCGAGGCGGTCAAGGACGTCTCCTTCCAGATCTATCGCGGCGAGACGATCGCGATCGTGGGCGAGTCCGGCTCCGGCAAATCGGTGACGGCGCGCACCGTCATGGGGCTGCTGTCCAGGCGGGCAACCGTCTCGCCGCGATCGAGCGTCGAATATCTCGGGCAGAACATCCTGAAATTCCCCGAGAGCGCCCGGCGCAAGCTGCGCGGCAACCGCATCTCGATGATCTTCCAGGAGCCGATGAGCTCGCTCAACCCGATCTATACGGTCGGCAGCCAGATCGTCGAGGCGATCCGGGTGCATCGTAAAGTCGGCCGCAGACAAGCCTGGGCGCGCGCGCTCGAGCTGCTACGGCATGTCCAGATCCCCGAGCCGGAGGCGCGGCTGAAGCAATATCCGCATCAGCTGTCGGGCGGTCAGCGGCAGCGGGTGATGATCGCCATGGCCTTGGCGAACGAGCCCGACGTTCTGATCGCCGACGAGCCGACCACGGCGCTCGACGTCACGGTGCAGGCGCAGATTCTGAACCTGATCCGCAACCTGCAGAAGGAACTGCGGATGGCGGTGATCCTGATCACCCACGATCTCACCGTGGTGCGCAAGTTCTCCGACTACGTCTATGTCATGCAGCATGGCGAAATGCGCGAGCACAACGTCACCGAGCGGCTATTCGCCGACCCGCGGCACCCTTACACTCAGCGGCTGCTTGCCTCCGAGCCGCGCGGCCGCCCGCAGCCGCTGCCGGAAGGCAGCGGCACCATCCTCGAGGCGAACGGCGTGCGCGTCTGCTTCATGCTGCGCCACGGCTCGTTCCTCAAGCCGGACTGGCGCGAGCTGGTCGCGGTCGACGACCTCGACCTGAAGCTTTGCCGTCACGAGACGCTGGGACTGGTCGGCGAATCCGGCTCCGGCAAGACCAGCTTCGGCCAGGCACTGATCAGGCTGGCGGACGCCAAGCGCGGCGAGATCCGCTTCGACGGCCAGCCGATCCAGAACTTCTCGCGCACCGAGATGCGGCCGCTGCGCTCGCGCATGCAGGTCGTCTTCCAGGATCCCTTCTCCTCGCTCAACCCGCGCATGACGATCGGCCAGATCATCGAGGAAGGCCTGGTCGTCAACAGGCTGGGCGCGACGCGGCGCGAGCGGAACGAGCGGGTGCGCGAGGCGCTGGTCAGCGCCGGCATGCCCGGCAACATCCTGTCGCGCTTCCCGCACGAGTTCTCCGGCGGCCAGCGACAGCGCATCGCGATCGCGCGCGCCATCGCGCTGGAGCCCGAATTCATCCTGCTCGACGAGCCGACTTCGGCGCTGGATCTTTCGGTGCAGGCGCAGATCATAGACCTGTTGCGCAAGCTGCAGGACGAGCGCGGCCTGAGCTATCTGTTCATCTCGCACGACCTCAAGGTGGTGCGGGCGCTCTGCCACCGCGTCATCGTCATGCAACACGGCAAGATCGTCGAGCAGGGGCCCGTCGACGAGGTCCTTTCCAATCCCAAGACCGCCTACACCGAACGGCTCGTCAGGGCCGCTTTCGACGTGGCTTAGAAGTGCCGGAGGTTTTTACAGTGGCAAGAAATCCCAGGATCACATTCATCGGCGCCGGCTCGACGGTGTTCATGAAGAACATCGTCGGCGACGTGCTGCAGCGGCCGGCGCTGTCGGGCGCCACCATCGCGCTGATGGACATCAACCCGCAGCGGCTGGAAGAAAGCGCCGTCGTCGTCAACAAGCTGATCGCGACGCTCGGCGTCAAGGCGAAGGCCGAGACCTATTCCGACCAGCGCAAGGCGCTGAAAGGCGCCGACTTCGTCGTTGTCGCCTTCCAGATCGGCGGCTACGAGCCCTGCACCGTCACCGATTTCGAGGTGCCGAAGAAATACGGCTTGCGCCAGACGATCGCCGACACGCTCGGCGTCGGCGGCATCATGCGGGGCCTTAGGACCGTGCCGCATCTATGGAATATCTGCGAGGACATGCTCGCGGTCTGCCCGGAAGCGATCATGCTGCAATATGTCAACCCGATGGCGATCAACACCTGGGCGATCGCCGAGAAATATCCCACGATCAAGCAGGTCGGGCTCTGCCACTCGGTGCAGGGCACGGCGATGGAACTGGCGCACGATCTCGACCTTCCCTATGAGGAGATCCGCTACCGCTCGGCCGGCATCAACCACATGGCGTTTTATCTCAAGTTCGAGCATCGCCAGCCGGACGGCACCTACCGCGACCTTTATCCCGACCTTGTGCGCGCCTACCGCGAGGGTCGTGCGCCAAAACCCGGCTGGAACCCGCGCTGCCCGAACAAGGTGCGCTACGAGATGCTGACCCGGCTCGGCTATTTCGTCACCGAAAGCTCGGAACATTTCGCCGAATATACGCCCTATTTCATCAAGGACGGCCGACCCGACCTGATCGAGAAATACGGCATTCCGCTCGACGAATATCCGAAACGCTGCATCGAGCAGATCGAGCGCTGGACAGGCCAGGCGGAGGCCTACCGCTCGGCCGACCGGATCGAGGTCGAGCAATCCAGGGAATACGCTTCCTCGATCATGAATTCGGTCTGGACCGGCGAACCGTCGGTGATCTACGGCAATGTGCGCAACAATGGCTGCATCACCTCGCTGCCTTTCGACTGCGCGGCGGAAGTGCCGTGCCTGGTCGATGCCTCCGGCATCCAGCCCACTTACATCGGCGAATTGCCGCCGCAGCTCACGGCGCTGATCCGCACCAACATCAATGTGCAGGAGCTGACGGTGCGGGCGCTGATGAGCGAGAACCGCGAGCACATCTACCACGCGGCGATGATGGACCCGCACACGGCGGCCGAGCTCGACCTCGACCAGATCTGGTCCTTGGTCGACGACCTGCTTGCCGCTCACGGCGACTGGCTGCCGGCCTGGGCGCGAGGCCGGCGCAAGAGCGCGGCCGCCTGAATTCCGGGACTACGCCCCGGCCTTCTCGCGCTCGACGGCGCGCCAGCCGATGTCGTGGCGGTAAAAGCCTTGCGGCCAGTCGATCTGGTCGATCGCCGCATACGCCTTTGCCTGCGCCTCGCCGACGGTCTTGCCGAGCGCGGTGACATTGAGCACACGGCCGCCATTGGCGACCAGCGCACCGCCATTGATGGCGGTGCCGGCATGGAAGACCTGGACGCCCTCGCCTTCCGCCTTGTCGAGACCGCGGATGACGGAGCCCTTTTCCGGCGTGCCGGGATAACCCCTGGCCGCCATCACCACGGTCAACGCCGTCTCGTCGCTCCAGCGGACCGACATATGCGCGAGCTGGCCGTCGACGGCGGCGTTGAGCAGGACGAGCAGGTCGTCCCTCAGCCGCATCATCAGCACCTGGCATTCGGGATCGCCGAAGCGGGTGTTGTACTCGATCAGCTTGGGGCCCTGGTCGGTGATCATCAGGCCGGCGAAGAGGATGCCGGCGAAGGGCGCGCCGAGATTGGCCATGCCGCGCATGGTCGGCTCGATGATCTCGCGCATGGTGCGCTCGGTCATTTCCGGCGTCATCACCGGCGCCGGCGAATAGGCGCCCATGCCGCCGGTGTTCGGCCCGGTATCGCCGTCGCCGACGCGCTTGTGGTCCTGCGCAGTGCCGAAGGGGAGCGCGGTGGCGCCGTCGCACAGGCAGAAGAAGCTTGCCTCCTCGCCGGTCAGATATTCCTCGACCACGACCTCGGCGCCGGCCGCGCCGAAGGCGCCGTCGAAGCAGGCTTCGAGCGCGGCGATCGCCTCGTCCAGCGTCATGGCGATGGTGACGCCCTTGCCGGCGGCGAGCCCGTCGGCCTTGATGACGATCGGCGCGCCGGTCTTCTCGACATAGGCCTTCGCCGAGGCGAGGTCGCTGAAGCGGCCATAGGCGGCGGTCGGGATGTTGAACTTGGCGCAAAGATCCTTGGTGAAGCCCTTCGAGCCCTCGAGCCGCGCCGCCGCCCTGGAGGGGCCGAAGACGCGGATGCCCCAGGCGCGCAGATCGTCGGCGATGCCGGCCACCAGCGGACCTTCCGGGCCGACGACGACGAGGTCGATATTCTTTTCCTGGCAGAAGGCGGCGACGATGGAATGATCGGCGACGTCGAGCTTGACCAGCTCGGCGATGCGGCCGATGCCCGGATTGCCGGGCGAGGCGTAGAGCTTCGTCAGCAGCGGCGAGGCGGACATCTTCCAGGCGAGCGCATGTTCGCGGCCGCCCGAGCCGAGAAGAAGAACATTCATGGCCACCTCTTGCTGATCGTCTCCCTGAACCCGCTATTGGTACGCGGGCGACGGGTCAAGGAGTCTTGGCATTTTGGCGGCAATTGCGCACGGGAACGTGGGCCGCATCAAGGCTGATGAGATGAGTTCCGCGTTCGGCTAGTTCCCCGACACAGGGACTTTGAAAGGTTGCCGTTTGTCTTGGTGCGGGAAACGCTGGAGATTGGTTGAAGCCGCCCCAACCTCGTCATTCTATGGCGGAGCAAGGAGCGAAGCGACGCGCGCAGACCATAGAATCCATGCCGCGACTTGGAAGCGCCGCCACAGTGCAGAATTCTGCTCCGTTGCATTCCTGGGCGAAGGTAACGGCATGGATTCCAGGGTCTTCGCGACGGAGCTTCGCTCCTGCTCCGCCCTGGAATGACGAGGGGTGGGCGTTTCGGCCAATCTCCAACGCATGCCACCTGCCAACGCAAACAGAGCCGACCGGTCAAGATCCCTGTGCAGTGCCACTAGCTCTGGAAAATGACGGGGAACCAATCTTCGCGCAGTTTCTGGCCGGGCTTCATGTCGTGCCCCGGATAGGGCGGCGAGGTGCGGCCGGGACGCTCGACATAATGCGCGTCGTCGCCGACCCAGCGCAGCGACAGCGCCCGGCGCCGCGCCGCCGTCATGTTGCCGCGCGCGCCATGCGCGGTGCGGAAATCGAACAGGATGGCGTCGCCCGGCTCCATCTCCCATTCGAGCACCTTCATCGAGGCGTCGTTGTCGGGGTCGGGCACCGGCCGGTAGTCGCCCTCGCCGGCATAAAAGTTGTCGTCGTTCAGCCAGCGCACCGGCAGCACCATCTTTTCCCATCTGTGCGAGCCGGCGATCAGCCTCAGCGTCGCTTCCTTCACGGGATCGATCGGGATCCAGAAGCTCACCGTCTGGCTGCCGTCGACGAAGTAATAGGGGATATCCTGGTGCCACGGCGTCGGCTTCTGCGTGCCGGGCTCCTTGACCAGGACGTGGTCGTGGAAGAACTGGGCGCTGCGCGACTGCATGACCGCGGCCGCGAGCTCGGCGGCCGGCGACTCGCGCACGATCCTGACGAATTCCGGGATGCGCTCCCAGTTGCAGTAATCGTCGAAGAAGCTGCCCTTGCCGCCGGCGATGTCGGAGGCGGCGGCGCTGCGGTTCTCAATGTTGCGCTCGATGCCGTCGGCGATGACACCGACCCAGTCCTTGAAGGCGCCGCGGATGCAGACCGCGCCATCGCGCTGGTAATCGGCAATCGTCGAAGCATCGATCTTTGGGCTGGCCATGGCGTGCTCTCCTTGGATTTGGCAAGCAACTATCGCAAGCGCCCGACATCGCGTAAAATAATAACTTGCCATCTGGTTTATAGTTTTTGCCTATGAGACTGACCCTCGCGCAATTACGCTATGTCGTTGCCGTAGCCCGCTATGGCAGCGTGACCGCGGCAGCCCAGGCGCTGAACGTGTCGCAGCCGTCGATCTCGGTGGCGATCGACAATGTCGAGGCCGACCTTGGCCAGAAACTGTTCGTGCGCCAGCGCGGCAGCGGCGTTTCGCTGACATCCTTCGGCCGCAGGGCCGTCGCCAAGGCGAGGCAGGTGCTGGGCGAGGCCGACGAGCTGGCGGCGCTCCGATCGCGCGACGCCGATGTCGGCGGCGAGCTGGTGCTGGGCTGCTTCGAGGACCTGGCGCCCTATTTCGCGCCAGCGCTGATGCGCGCCTTCGCCGAGCGCTGCCCGGCCGTCACCGTTGTCATAAGCGACGAAACCTTCGATACGCTCGGGCGGCGCCTGGCCGACAGCGCCGTCGATCTCGGCCTCACCTACGATCTCGGCCTGCCCGGGCATTTCAAGCGCATTCTTCTGCATGAATTGCGGCCGCGCGCGCTTCTGCCTGCCGGGCATGTGCTGGCGGACAAGCACGCCGTCAGCCTGGCCGAGCTTGCGGAGCATCCGCTGATCACCACTGACCAGCCGCACAGCTGGCAGCACATGCTGGACCTTTTCCTCAGCCGCGGCCTCTCGCCGGTCGCCCGAGCGACGACCAGCTCATTCGAGCTGCAGCGCTCCATGGTGGCCAACGGCTTCGGCGTCGCGGTCAGCTATACGAGGCCCTATGGCGACCGCAGCTATGACGGCCTGCCGCTGGTCTGCAAGCCGCTCTCCGATCCGCTCCCCATGCAGCGCATCATCCTGACCCACGACACGCGCCAGCGCCTGTCAAACGCAGCGGTCGCCTTCATCGAGGTCGCCAAGGCATGGTTTGCCGGTCACGATGTTTTCACCGCCTAGGTTTTCAGCGCTTGAGCGACAACGCGGCCGCTTGACGGCGCTGCTTGCTGCTGCCACTCCAGCGTGATGGAAACCGTCCAGTCGAAAGCGATCCAGGGCCGTGTCGCCGACGCGCCGAGCGGCCATTGGGTCTACCGCGTGCTGCCGCGCTGGCTCTGGCCCTATGCGCAGCTCGCGCGCTGGGACCGGCCGATCGGCTGGCAGCTGCTTTTGTGGCCCTGCTGGTGGTCGGCAGCACTTGCCGCGGGCGCCTATCCGCGCCCGACCGACCCGCTGCTGACGCTGCTGCCGACGCCTTGGTATCTGTTGCTGTTCTTCATCGGCGCTGTCGCCATGCGCGGCGCCGGCTGCACCTATAACGACCTCGCCGACGAGGACATCGACAACCAGGTCGAGCGCACCCGCTCGCGGCCGCTGCCCGCCGGCAAGGTGACACGCCGCCAGGCCTGGGCTTTCGTCATCATCCAGGCGCTGGTGGGCTTGGCCGTGCTGTTGCAGTTCAACAGCTTCGCCATTCCGCTCGGCATCGCCTCGCTGGCGATCGTCGCCGTCTATCCCTTCATGAAGCGCATCACCAACTGGCCGCAATTGGTGCTTGGGCTGGCCTTCTCCTGGGGCGCGCTGATGGGTTGGGCGGTCGAGTTCGGCGATCTCGATGATCCAGCGATCATGCTCTATATCGGCTCGATCCTGTGGGTGATCGGCTACGATACGATCTACGCGCATCAGGACAAGGAAGACGACGCCATCGTCGGTGTGCGCTCGACGGCGCGGCTGTTCGGCGACAACACAAAGACCTGGCTGGCCGGACTCTACGGCGGCGCGCTGATCTGCTTCGCCATCGCCTTCGCCTCGGCGCAGGTGCCGATCGTGGCGCTGGCCGGGCTGATCGCCGCCGGCGCACATATGGCGCGCCAGATCATCCGGCTCGACATCAACAATCCGGACCAGTGCCTGAAACTGTTCAAATCGAACAACCAGGTCGGCTGGCTGATCTTCCTCGGCCTGATCGGCGGTTCGGTGTGGATTTGGCTGAAGCCGCTGGTGTAGTGGGCGCCGCTTTTCCTTCTCCCCTTGTGGGAGAAGGTGGATCGGCGCGCAGCGCCGAGACGGATGAGGGGTGTTCCAGCGGAGTGAGACGTTGGTGTCATCTGGAGCACCCCTCATCCGGCCGCTTCGCGGCCACCTTCTCCCACAAGGGGAGAAGGAAAAACCGAGCTACTCCCTTGCGATAATCTCCTGGCCGTCGATGACCAGCCTCAAGCCCAGATTGCCGGCCTTGCGGCGGGCGAGGAAGCGCGGGCGGCGCGTGGTGGAGACGCGGCCCTTGCGGCGCTCCTGCGGCGGCAGCGCCTTGATGGCGGCGCCGAGCGATTCTTCCAGGGTGCGGGCAATGCCGTCGGCCTCGATCAGCAGCATCGGCAGGCGATAGGCGTCGGCCCAGGCGCGCCAGTCGGCGGCGACGTCGTCGAGGTCGTCGGCGACCAGAAGCGGCACCGACAGCATCGGGTCATTGTGCAGAAGCTCGAGCGTCACGGTGACATTGCCGCTCGGATCCTCCATGGCGCGCGCGGCGACGCCGCGGAACGCCTTGGCGGGCAAAGCGATGATCGCCGGCACGCCGCTCATCTCCAGCACACGGCGGATGACGGCGCCGCGCTGGTCGATGGTGAAGGTGACATCGCCATAGTCGTCGCGGGTGGCATAGCTCACCATCTGCGGCAGGCGAAACGGGTCGAGACGCATGTTGCGCCCGGCCCAGACTGGCTTCAGTCCAGTGTTCATCGATGTCTTCCCTGTTAGTCCTGAGGGCCGTTTTCCGGTTCTCTCAGGGCCGGTTTTTCCGGCCTCGTTATGGGAAGAAACATTAGCGCTCGCTTCTTACCGGCGCGCTTAAGAAAGTCGGTTAAATTTTGCTGATCTGAGCCGATGGTTATCGGAATGCGACCGGCGCCCGATGTGGTGAGGATTAGATAACCTTACCGGGATTCATGATGCCGGCCGGATCGAAGGCTGCCTTGACGCGGCGCATCAGGTCGATCGCCATCGGCGGGGCCGTGGCGATCAGCTCGTCGCGCTTCAATTGACCGATGCCGTGCTCGGCCGAGATCGAGCCGTGCAAGGACCGCACGACATCGTGCACGGCCTTGTTCATGGGGTGGTAGAGGTCGAGGAATGCTCCATCCTGCCAATCCACGGGTCGCGAGATGTTGTAGTGGAGATTGCCGTCGCCCATGTGGCCGAAGCAGACCACGCGCGCGCCGGGGCAAACCCCCTCCACCGCGCCGGCCGCCTTTTCGATGAACTCAGGGATCGAGGCGATCGGCACCGAGATGTCGTGCTTGATCGAAGCGCCCTCCGGCTTCTGGGATTCGGGCAAGGTCTCGCGGAAATTCCAGAAGGCCTCGCCCTGGGCAAGGCTTGCCGACACCACCGCATCGCCAACGATGCCCTGCTCGAGAGCCTCTGCCAGGATCTCTTCGATCAGCGCCTTGCCGTCCTCTTCGGAGCGGCCGGACGAAATCTGCATCAGCACATACCACGGCCAGTCGCCGGCCAGCGGCCGGGTGATGCCTTGGCCGTGCTTGAGCGTGAAATCGTATGGCCTTTTGCCGATCAGCTCGAAAGCAGTCAGCGATGCGCCGGCGCTGTCCATCGCCAGGGTGAACAGCGAAAGCGCGTCTTTCGGCGACGACGGCAGGCCGGCAAAGGCGACCTCCCTGCCCTTCGGCTTCGGGAACAATTTCAGCACCGCGGCAGTGATGATGCCGAGCGTGCCTTCGGCGCCAATGAAAAGGTTCTTCAGATCGTAGCCGGTGTTGTCCTTCTTCAATTTGCGCAGGTCGTCGAACACCTCGCCGGTCGGCAGCACCACCTCGACGCCGAGGCAGAGCTCGCGCGCATTGCCATAGGCAAGCACGCCGGTGCCGCCGGCATTGGAGGAGAGATTGCCGCCGATCTGGCAGGAGCCTTGCGCGCCGAGCGAGAGCGGAAACAGCCGGTCGGCGGCGTCGGCCGCTTCCTGCAGCGTCTGCAGGATGACGCCGGCCTCTGCCGTCACCGTATTCGACAGGACATCGATCTCGCGGATGCGGTTCAGCCTGGACAGCGACAGCACGATGTCGCGGCCGGATCTATCCGGCACCTGGGCGCCGACCAGCCCGGTGTTGCCGCTTTGCGGCACGATCGGGGTTCCGGTCTCGGTTGCCAGCCGCATGATGCGGCTCACGTCCTCGACGCTGCCGGGGCGCAGCACCAGCGATGTCCGGCCGTGCCAAAGGCCGCGCCGCTCGGTGATGTAAGGCTCGATGTCAACCTGGTCGCGCAACGCATATTTGTCGCCGACGATTGCCGCGAAGCGGTCGATGAGGGCGGGATCGAGGTCCAAGGGTTGATCGTTCATGAGACTGAACCTAGAGCAATTCCAGGAAAAGTGTGAAGCGGTTTTCCGTCCGGAATTGCGTCAAAACAAAGAGATAGGCTCAGCCGGTCTTGTCACGCGGCGCGGCGGCGCGGGCAAGCCGGTCGTTGATCGCCTCGCCCAGCCCCTCGAACGGGATCGGCTCAACGGCGATGGTCGCGGCGCCGACGCGGTCGAGCGCCTGCATGAAGGCGAACAGATTGCTGGCCGCCTCGCGCAGGTCGCCCGCCTCGGAGAGGTTGCACAGCGCAACGGCCTGTTCCGAGCCTTCGGCACGGTTGCGGCCGAACGCAAGCAACGCCTCGCCTTCAGCAATTTTCTCTACGTTCAGCCGCATCGCCGCGCCCGGCGCGTAATGCGAGGCAAGCATGCCCGGCGCCTCGATTCCGCTGGCGCCGCGCGACAGCTTCGCGCCGGCCACCGCCTCGATCTCCTCGGCGCCGATGCCGCCGGGCCGCAGCAGCCGCAATTTGCCGTTCTCGACCTTGAGAATGGTCGATTCCAGGCCGACGGGCGTCGCGCCGCCATCGACGACCAGCCTGATCCTGTCGCCGAGATCGGCGGCGACCGCCTGCGCTGTCGTGCCGCTGATTTTCCCGGAAGAATTGGCGCTGGGGGCGGCGAGCGGCCGGCCGAGCCGGGCGATCAGCTCGCCGCCGAACCCGCGCGGCATGCGCAGCGCGATGGTGTCCAGCCCCGCGGTGACCAGCGAATGGATGCCGTTGCCGGCACGTTGCGGCAACACCAGCGTCAGCGGGCCGGGCCAGAAGGCTTCGGCCAGTTTTGCCGAGAGCGGATCGAAGCCGGCGATACGGTCCGCCATCGCGCGATCGGCGACATGGGCGATCAGCGGGTTGAAGCGCGGCCGGCCCTTGGCCTCGAAGATACGCGCCACGGCAACGCCGTTGGTGGCATCGCCGGCCAGGCCGTAAACCGTCTCGGTCGGAATGGCGACGACGTCGCCGCCTTCAAGCAGCGCCAGAGCCTGCTCCATGGCCTCGCCGACCGCCAGTATCTCAGCCAAATTTGCCACCAGTCCTGAACATGCCGGTCCCGTAATACGGCCGCTTGCATCGGGCAAGTGCGGGCATTGGCGATTTATCAATCCCTAAAATGTTAAGTTTCCGCGCAAGCCGGCTTCAATGTGCCGGCGCTATGGTGCGGGTTTGATGCGGTTGCGGGCTTGGGAGTATTTGTGATGCGTTTGCTTGGAGCGTTCGGGATCAGCCTTTTGGCGATGCACGGCGCGGCACATGCCTCGTCGATCGTCGTGGTCGGACCCTCGACATCGGCGCCGTCGATCGTCAAGCTGAATGCGATCGAACCGACCAAGCTGTCCGCGGCCTCGACGCCGTCGATTATAGCGCTTGGCGATCCTATCCCCGCCGTCACCGACGAGAAGGTCGCGGCAATCCCCGCGAAGTCCGGGCGCCAGCAGGCCCCGATGATCATTCGCGGCGGCATTGTCGGCGGCGCTTTCGAAACGCCCGCGGCGGCCAAGTCCACAGCACCGGCAACCACAACCGCCGCCGCGCCGGCAAACGCCACCACGCCGGCAACGCCCGCGAACGGCACCGCGTCCGCTTCAAACGGCAACGGCGCAGCCGGCAGCCAGCCGGCCGCGACGGCCAATGCGTCGGGCGGCGCGCAGCCGCAAGGGTCAGTGCCGCGCGTCGGCAAGGCGATGTAGATCACACTGGGTCCGGCCTTGGTATGCTAGGCGCTTAACCTGTCCGATTCCCGTCATCGGGATCGGGCATGATTGCGCCGGTGTTTCAAAAGGGGGATTCATGACTGTTTCGAAAGCAATGGCCGTTGCCGCGCTGTTGGCGGCGACGACACTGGGCGCGGGTACGGCACGGGCCGACGACATGCTTGGCTCTTACACGGCGCGGATTTCCGACCGCGATCACCGCGCCAGCGATGGCTACCCGCTCGGCAGCGCGGCGCAGATGGTGCGGCAGGACCGCGCCAACTGGCACAAATTCCACCGGCACGACAGCGACGACCAGGGTGATTCCTGGTTCCGCAGCGACGGCTCGCGCGCCGACCTGCAGCGCATGCTGGAACGCGGCGGCGCCATGAGCAGCGCCACAAGGCGCGCCATCGTCAATGGCGAGCCATTGGTCGAGGTCGACGTCTATCCGGACAGCGTGCGGGTCAGCATAGTGGAGGATTGACGGGTCAATCTTTCCTGGAAGATTGACAAGAGCCGCACTGACGAAAAAGGGCGACGCGACGCGCCGCCCTCATACTTCAGACGAGAGGAGACGGCTCAGGCCGCTTCTTCCTTGTCGTCATCGTCGGACTTGTCGTCATCATCGGACTCGTCTTCATCCTCGTCGCCATCTTCATCTTCGTCATCGGACTCATCGTCGCCCGAGGCTTTGGCGTCTTCGTCGGCGTCTTCGTCGTCGCCGTCTTCGTCGCCTTCATCTTCATCGTCCGACTCGTCGTCGGCCGAGGCAGTGGTTTCCTCGTCGCCGTCTTCCTCGTCGTCTTCGGACGGATCGGCGGCTTCGACCGCCGCGGCGGCGGCGTGGTCGAGAAGGTTTTCGGAAGCGGAATCGATCGCCTCGGCGGCGGCCGGGGTCTCTTCAATCAGGTCGATATCGTCAACGGAATTCATGGCATGCCTCCGTGTTTGGGGAATGTCTTACGGCGCGCCCCGCGAAACGATCCCGGGCAACGCGCCTTAAGTCTTTGGTTGATGCATGTCGTTGCCCCAGAACCGCTCAACGCTTCTGGACGACATGCATGGTTGTCCCATGCGGAGGTCATCGTCATATGACTGTAAGCCGGCTCCGGTGCATTAAATTTCGGGCGCCGAATTGTTCAAGCCTGCCCGCATCCTAGCGGATGCGGACAGACTTCAAATGTACGGTTTTCCGAGCCGTCAGCCGACGATTTTTGAAAAATCCGCGACCTGATCGGTGGCGGCGCGGATGCGGGCGAGCAGCGCCAGACGGTTGGCGCGCACGGCCTGGTCCTCATCATTCACGAGAACACGCTCAAAGAATGAATCAACCGGTTCGCGCAACACGCTAAGCGCCAGCATGGCGGCAGAAAAATCTTCGTTTTGAATTGCTTGGCCGGCTTCCTTCTCGGCCTGATTCACCGCGGCAAAGAGCTTCTTTTCCGCCTCCTCGCGGAACAGCGCCGGCTCAACAGCCTCGGCGATTGCCGTTTTCTTCTTCTCCTCGGCGGCCAGGATGTTGGCGGCGCGCTTGGTGCCGGCAAGCAGGTTCTTGCCCTCCTCGGTGTCGAGCAAGGAGCCCAGCGCCTCGACGCGGCGCACGATCTGCAGCAGGTCGTCGTTCGGCGATTGGCCGATCTTCCCCCTTGTGGGGGAGATTGGGCGCGAGCCCGCCGACAGCACGGCATCGATCAAGTCATGCCGCGCACCGCTTTCACGCAGATAGACTTTCAGACGGTCGTGGAAGAAGGCGAGGAGGTCGGACGACTGGTCCGCGCCGCCTTTGAAGTTTTCAAAGGCCTTGGCGAAAACAGACGTCAGCGCCAGACGAATCCGGTTCTCGACGAGTATCCTGACCACGCCAAGAGCCGCACGTCGCAGCGCGAACGGATCCTTGCTGCCCGTGGGCTTTTCATCGATCGCCCAGAAGCCGGTGAGCGTGTCGAGCTTGTCGGCGAGCGCGACGGCAACCGAGACCGGATCGGTCGGCACGCGGTCGGATGGGCCTTGCGGTTTGTAGTGCTCCTCGGCGGCCGCGGCGACCGACGGATGCTCGCCCTGCAGCAGCGCATATTTGCGGCCCATGGCGCCTTGCAGCTCGGGGAACTCGCCGACCACTTCGGTTTGCAGATCGGCTTTGGCGAGCACCGACGCGCGGGCGACCAGCGCGGCATCGGCTCCGACGACAGATGCCAGTTCCTCAGCCAACCGCTTGATGCGCTCAACGCGGGCGCCTTGCGTGCCCAGCTTGGCGTGGAAGGTGACGTTCAGATGATCGAGGCGCGCCATGCGCTGGTCGAGCGGCTTCTTCAAATCCAGGTCGAACTTCGCCGCCGACTCAGCGAGTTGATCGAGGTCGGGCAAATCGCCTTGATCGGTCCGCCAGAAATAGAGCGCATCGGACAGGCGCGCGCGCACCACCTTGCCGTTGCCGTAGGCGATCTCCTTGCCGCCGTCGCTCGCCTCGATATTGGCGACCAGCACGAAGCGGTTCGAAAGTGGCGATTTGCCAATCTCCCCCCTTGAGGGGGAGATGCCCGGCAGGGCAGAGAGGGGGGCCTCGCGCTGAGTCCCCTCTGTCGGCTTCGCCGACATCTCCCCCTCTAGTGGGGGGATCGGGCGCGACGTCACGAAACACTTCTGGTTGGCGCGGATGGTGAGGCGGATGACCTCGCCCGGAATGGTGAGGAAATCCTGCTCGAACTCGCCAATCAGCACGACCGGCCATTCCACCAGGCCGGAGACTTCCTCCAGCAGGCCCTCGTCCTCGACCAGGTCGAGGCCGTTGGCGAAGGCGATGTTGCGGGCATCGGCCAGGATGATCTCCTTGCGCCGGTCGGCATCGAGCACGACCTTGGCCGCCTCGAGCTTCGCCACATAGTCATCGAAGCGGCGCACGGTGATCGCGCCCGGCGCGTGGAAGCGATGGCCATAGGTGATGTTGCCGGCGCGGATGCCGTCGATCTCGAAATCGACAACCACCGGTTCCTCGGTCTCCGGGCCGAAGGTGCAGACGATCGACTGCAGCGGCCGCACCCAGCGCAGCGAACCGGGCTTGGCCGAGGCCGGCCCCCAGCGCATCGATTTCGGCCAAGGGAAAGCGCGAATGATGCCCGGCACCAGCTCGGCGATGATCTCTTCGGCCGCCCTGCCCGGCTTCGTGATGTGGGCGACGTAGAAGTCGCCCTTCTTGGGATCGGAATGGACATGCGCCTCGGCGATCGACGACAGGCCGGCCTTGCGAAGAAAACCCTGCACCGCCTGCTCGGGCGCCGTGGTCGAAGGACCCTTGATCTCCTCGCGGATGTCCTTCGAGCGCGCGGTCAGGCCACGGATGTCGAGCGCTAGGCGCCGCGGCGTCCAATATTCGCGCGCCGCCTCATAGGTCAGGCCCGCCTCGACCAGACCGTCGGTCAGCAACTTCCTGAGGTCGCCGGCCGCCTTGCGCTGCATGCGGGCGGGAATCTCTTCCGAGCGGAGTTCCAAGAGCAGGTCGGGCATAGTTAAGCTCCCCACCCTCCCCGTGATGGAGAGGGTCGGCGCGAGGCGCCGTAACGAATGGGCGGGAAATAGCAACTCGGCCGGCCGCTGTCACCCCGCAAGCAGATCGCCTCTTCAAGCGATTTCACGGAATTTTTCGACCCACTGTCGGGTTGGCGCCAGGCAGCCCGTCCTTGGAGCAGAACTTCCCATGAACCGAACGCTGCGCTGAAGCGACAAACGCTCAGGCAGAGACCTATTGGCTGAACGACGATGAAGACGGCATCGAGAACCCTGCAGATCCTGGCGCTCAGCGCCTGCTTCGCCGCCCAGGCGCATGGCACGATCACGATGCCGGGGATCAGGCAGGCCATGCGCACGATCGACGGCGCAGCGGCGCAGATCGTGTTGCCGGCCGGCGCTGTTACCGAGACCGCGAAAGTCGTACCGGCTTAGTAGGACAGCGATCCCGAGCAGCCCGAAGGCACCGGGTCGTCAGCCAGCTCGGCGGTCTCACGCGCTCATCTCAGAATTTCGGGGTTCACATTCGGCATAGCTCGCTACCAATGAACATCGAGCGCAACTCGTCTTGATGTCGAAACAGCGGTAATAAGCAAAGTCGAAAGATCAACCAGCAGCCGTATATCGCGTCCGTCCCATATGGGTCTCCGTCGCGCAAAAGGCCATGCGCTACGGCGTGGCGCAGGTGGGGACCTTGCTTCATCAGAAACAGGCGCTCTAGGTCGGATGCAATAGCTGGCGTCAGAATGCCATCGAGTTCCGTTCGCATCTGCTCGAACAAAGAAGATATCGTTCGATCTTGCTGCGTCCGCGTTGCGTCATCAAAAATGGTGACCTCATGCCCATTGGACTTCAGCAAGTGTCGCAGGGAGTTTTCCAGCAGGGGCGTGAGAATGTAAGTCGCACTGACGAAATCCCCCTGGAAGAAGCGTGCGTAAGCTCGCGCAAAGGTGTGAACGAGATCGGGTGGAACAAAAGGACTGTACTGCAGAACTGTTCCCAAGAGATCGTCCGAGATGAAATGTCGCTCGACAACAATCTGACGGGCCGGTTCGATCGTTCCCCCCACGACTATCTTTCTGCGGATACCTTCAGCCTGCGCGATTTGCTGATCTATGGCAGATCGGTCCGCCGCATCGCCGACGCCTCCGCCTTGGGTGCGATGGATTACCTTCCCTTCGTCATCCAGATGCGACATTCCGAAGAGTGACGAGAGCGGGTGCCTTTTAATCATCCCTGCCGCATCGCTCTCCAGCTTGTTCGGGTCTGGGGACCTTGCCAGCGCTGCGAAGGAAAACAACTTATGGAGCAGACACCCCTGACTGAAGGCAGACCGGACCTCTTCCGCTATCTCTCGAAGGTCCATCTCCTGCGAAATGACAGACAATTCTTCGGGCACCTGCGCCTGGATATCTATCAGCCTGTGGCGTATGCCGTCCGTTTGTCCTTCTTGCCGGGAATGCCATGGAGCTGCGCAATCGCCGCGCTCATAAAATGCGCAGCCAGCATGGCCGAGCCGTTTTTGGCCTCCGCCTCGGCGACCAGCGCCTCAGCCGCCTCGCTGAGGCATAGATGCTTCTCGTCCTCCATTTTAGCCAGGTGGTAGGCCGTCGCGGCCAGCTGCCAGAGATTGACGACATTGTGAACATCCGAGCCGAAAGGCACGGCTGCAAGAGCTTTGCGAAGGCTTGCCCCAATTTCGGCGGGGTCAGATATGCGGTAGTCAAGATCGAGGTCGGAAAACCAGTAAATTGGAACCAAGCCTCCTTTCTGCAGGGCCTTCCGCCTAAGCTGCCCGACAAGGTCGCGTGCGGTAAGCATCTCCGGCTTTTCCCATCCGACGGCGCGCCCAATCTGCAACGCTCGAAGAAGATAGTCCCTGGCCCCGTGTTGAAGAGCGCCATTCTCGCTTGCGAAACGGTGCTTTAGCTCGCCATCGTCCATCTTCTGGACGATTTCGGTGTACGCAGCGATAGCTGCGAGACCCAACCCGCCTTGTTTCTTGTCGAGCAGCCAACACAGATCGGAAAGTCGCGCACGAAGCACCGGGTTAGCTGCACGAGTTGCCATGTCCCCAACGAGGGGGATATGCGCCCGGAAATCGGAAGGGATAGCCGACCGACGACCGTCAGCGAAAGTCACCATCGGCCCGAACGGCTCATTCCGCTCTTGGGGCTTTGGATACATGTCGGTGATGGCGGATAGCATAATGAACACGCGCACTTCCGGCGTATCGGGTGGTTCCGCTGAATTGTCCTGGGGTCGTACTGCGGCGCGATAAAGATCACTCAACTCGGCACAATCTGCCGTCGTTGCCCCTGAGATAGGAGCCTCGAAATCCACCGTGGCAATATCCTCTGCCGAGGCGCGCAGCCAAGATAGTTCCGGCTGGGGTGCGGCTCCTTCTGGAGCCGCATCGTTTTCGCTGCTGGTCATCGACCCCACCGCCCCTCCATGGTCGAGATCATGATAGCATACGCTAAGCCGCCGCCAGGCCGCCCGCCCGCGTCTTGAGGAACGCTTCGCCGCAGGCCTTGGCCAGATTGCGCACGCGCAGGATGTAGCTCTGCCGTTCGGTGACGGAGATGACGCCGCGCGCGTCGAGCAGATTGAAGACGTGGCTTGCCTTGATGCACTGGTCGTAGGCCGGGAAAACCATGCGGTGCATCGCCAGATTGTCGCTTGGCTTGGGCGTGCCGGCATCGAGCAGCGCCTTGCACTCGGCCTCGGCGTCCTCGAAATGCCTCAGCAACATCGCGGTGTTGGCGAATTCGAAATTGTGGCGCGAATATTCCTGCTCGGCCTGCAGGAAGACGTCGCCATAAGTGACCTTTTCGGCCCCCTCGCGGCCGTTGAAGTTCAGGTCGTAGACATTGTCGACACCCTGCACATACATGGCGAGCCGTTCCAGGCCGTAGGTCAGCTCGCCCGCCACCGGTGCGCATTCGATGCCGCAGACCTGCTGGAAATAGGTGAACTGCGAGACTTCCATGCCGTCGCACCAGCACTCCCAGCCGAGCCCCCAGGCGCCCAGCGTCGGGCTTTCCCAGTCGTCCTCGACGAAGCGAATGTCGTGCAGCAGCGGGTCGACGCCGATTGCTTCCAGCGAGCCGAGATAGAGCTCCTGCAGGTTCGGCGGATTGGGCTTCAGGATCACCTGGTATTGGTAATAGTGCTGCAGGCGGTTCGGGTTTTCGCCGTAGCGGCCATCCTTCGGCCGGCGCGAGGGCTGGACATAGGCCGCGTTCCAGCGCAACGGACCCAGCGCGCGCAAGGTGGTGGCCGGATGGAAGGTGCCGGCACCGACTTCCATGTCGTAGGGCTGCAGGATGAGGCAACCATAGTCCGCCCAGTAATTGTGCAAGGTCAGGATCAGCCCCTGGAAGGAGCGGCTGGGATGCATATGGGCAGGAATCTCGATGGTCACGGCGGCCTCGGAAAGCGCGGGATGCCGCTTCCCTAGTTGCCGGGCCGGCAAGCGTCAAGGCGGGAGGCTCGCGCCCGGCAAGGCGGAAAGCTTTGCGGCGGGCTGGCCCATTGCCGTCGGGCGGCGGTCGCCGTTTGCTCCGTTCCAGCTCAACGACAGAGGTTTCGCTATGTCCGGTCAACTCACTGTACGACCCGTCACAAGGCAGGATTACGAGCAGTGGCTGCCACTGTGGGACGGCTACAACGCGTTTTACGGACGCTCCGGGCCGACGGCGCTTGCCGGCGAGATCACGCAGATGACGTGGTCGCGTTTCTTCGACGCCTATGAGCCGGTGCATGCGCTGGTCGCCGAGCGCGAAGGCAACCTGCTCGGCCTCGTCCACTATCTCTATCATCGCTCGACCACATCGATCGCGCCGAGCTGCTATCTGCAGGACCTCTTCACCAGCGAGGCCGCGCGCGGCCAGGGTATCGGCCGGGCGCTGATCGAAGGCGTCTACGAACGCGCCAGGCAAGCGGGCGCGAACCGCGTCTACTGGCTGACGCATGAGACGAACCACACCGCGATGCAGCTCTATGACAAGATCGGCGAGAAGTCGGGGTTCGTCGTCTACAGAAAGATGTTCTAGTTTCCTCGACACAGGGATTTCCTCGACAGAGATTTGAAAGGCCGCCGTTCGTCGGCGGCAAGATCGTCACCGTTCATTCCATGAAAATCGGCACAAACGCTGAAAATTGGCGGAACCCTCTCAACTTCGTCATTCCAGGGCGGAGCAGCCGCGAAGCGGCGTCGCGGAGACCCTGGAATCCATTCCGTGACCCTGCTCAAAGAGTGCAGCGGAGCAGAATTCTGCACCGCAGCAGCGCTCAGAAATCACGGAATGGGATCCTCGGGTCTGCGCGCGTCGCTGCGATCGTTGCTCCGCCCGTGGATGACGACGGGGTGGCATTTCGGCCAATCTCCAACGCATGCCGCCTGCCAACGCAAACACAGCCTACCTGTCAAGATTTTCTCCGGCAGGGAAGGGTGTTTGCCGATATTCAAGTAGAGCCGGACCGACCTTAAGCTCGGCAGACGCCGAGCCGAAACGAAAACGGGGCTCGACGGGCCCCGTTTTCTTGAACGCTGGCGAGAGGCTCAGCCTTTCGGCGCGGGCGTCGGGTCCGGCTTCACCTTGGGCGTTTCCTGCGCGGTGTTGGATTCGATCGGCGGCAGGCCCTTGAGCAATTTCTGCTGCAAAGTGGCGAGCACATCCGGATCGGGCTTCAGATCGCGTGCCTGCGTCCACTGGTAGGTGGCCTCGAGCTTGCGGCCGACGCGCCAGTAGGCATCGCCGAGATGGTCGTTGAGGACCGGATCCTCCGGCTTCAGCGAGACGGCTCGCTCCATCTCGCGCACGGCGTCGTCGAAGCGGCCCATGCGGTAATAGGCCCAGCCCAGCGAATCGACGATGTAGCCGTCGTTCGGCCGCAGATCCACGGCCTTCTGGATCATCGCCAGGCCTTCCTTGAGGTTCATGTTCATGTCGACCCAGGAATAGCCGAGATAGTTCATGACCTGCGGCTGGTCGGGCTGCAGCTCCAGCGCCTTACGGAAATTGGGTTCCGCCTTCGGCCATTCCTTCAGCCGCTCATAGGCGATGCCGCGCTGGTAGAAGATGTTCCAATTGGCGGCAGTCGGCGTCTTCAGCTGCTCGACAGCCTTGTCGTAGAGACTGGCGGCCGAGCGGAAATCTTCCTTCGAGCCATAGACACCGCCAAGCGCCAGATAGGCGCGCATGTCGTCCGGATGCCTTTCGAGATAGGCCTTGAGATGCGAAATCGCGTCGTCATGCTTGTCAAGATCGGCAAGGTTGAGGCCGATCTGCAGGTCGGAGAGCTCCTTCAACGGCGAGGATGCCGGAATGCGGCGGTAGAGCGAGACGGCGCCTTCGCCGTCCTTGAGCTGCTCGGCCACGGCGGCAAGCTGCACAAGGGCCGCGTCGCTGTCCGGCTTCAGCGCCAGCGCATATTGCAGATAGAGCCGCACGAAAGGCTCGCCGCCGCCGCGGTTGAGCGCGGTGGCAAGGTCAAGCAGGATTTCGGATGCGCCGTCGGCCGGACCGGCGACGAGCGGCTCGATCTTGTCGCCCTTGCTGATGCGGTCGCGCAGCGTGGTGATCTCGAGCTTGCCCGGCGCGAAGGCTTCGGCCTGGTTCAACACCGCCAGCGCCTTCGACTTGTCGCCCTTGCGGACCAGGAACGAGGCATAGGCCTGGGCGTTGCGCATCCAGGTTTCGGGCGCGGAGCCGCCGGCCGCGGTATCGGCCATGGTGGCGGCGTAGAGTTCCTCGGCCTTGTCGTTCAGGCCGGCGGCGTCGGCGATCAACGCGCGGTGGAATGATTTGAACAGGCCGAACCAGTCCGGGCCCTTGAGCTTGTCGATGGAGTCCATGGCCTCGGACGCGTTGCCGGCACCTTCCTTGGCCCAGCCGTCCATGACGCCCGAGAGCAGCCGGTCGAGATCGGATTCCAGCGAGAGCTTGAGCCAGTACTGGGCCTTGGCGTAGTCCTTCTTGTGGAAAGAATCGATGGCCAGAGCCAGGCGCGAGAAGCGCTCGACGTCCGGCACTTCCTTCAGCTTGTCGGCATAGACGAGCGATTCTTCGAAGCGGCCTTGCGCGACCAGAGCCAGCATCAGGCTCTGTTGCAATTCCTTGTCGTTTGGAGCAAAGGCCAGCGCCTGCTTGTAGTAGGCGATCGCATCGTCGAGATCGTTGTCGCTTTCGGCGATATGAGCCGCGAGATAGGCGCCCGAGAAAGACGTGATCTGGAGCGGTCGGGCCTCTTCCTTGGCCTGGACCGGCAGCACCCAAAGCGCCACACCGGTCAAAAATGCCAGCCTCGTCAGCCAGCGCGCACGTCCTTGCCGCATCGTATCCCTTTCAGCCAGATGCGATCCCGCCCTTGGCGGACCGCCCACAGACTCGCTCTTTTCCGGTCAAAGCATGGCCTTTTTGGGGTCAGGCTTCAATTGCCGAGCGAATCACAATGCAATCATCCGGCTTAAAAAACGATGCCGCGCCAGCGAAAATCCCGCGCGGAGGCCCGGGACGCCCATATGCGGCATCGGATTGCCTACAGATAGGTATCGCTGAATCCGCTGGCGGCAACCGCGTCGCACAGGCCGGACCATTCGCAGCCGGAGCACGCCTGGCGCGTCAGGCCGGCGGAAAATGCCTTGCGCATCCCGGCCAGGCTGGAGGCGTCCAGCACGAACCGGTCTCCAGCCTGGATCGGCCGCCCGAGGAGAGCGCCGACATCGCGGGCCGCCATCCGGTCCCGCTCGGCGGCGCTCTCGCGCAGGCAATGCGGCTCCGGCTCGTCGAGCAGCGGGGCGCAGATGTCGTCCGGACCGGAAACGATCGCCACCGCCTCGCCCTCGCCCAGCCGCTTCACCACCTTGTCGTAATTGGCGGTGAAGGCGGGCGAGTAGCCCTTGCCGACATAGGTCAGCAGGCAGAGCAGATGATGGGCGCGCAGCTTGATGGTCATCGCGTCCCGGACGAGCGGTCGCGTTGCTCCGCACGATAGGTGGAAAAGAGCTTCAGCGTCGCCGCGCCCAGCGCCGACTTGAGCAGGCCGCCGATGATGAAGGGCACGAAGCCGAAGGTGATGGCCTTTTCAGTGCCGATCATGACGGCAAGCCAGGCGGTGCCGAGAACCAGGCAAAGCAGGTTGCCGATGAGCATGGCAGCGAAGGCAAGCATGACGCGATTGCCGTTCCAGCCGCGTTCGGCCAGCCAGCCGACGACAGCGCCGACGACCGGAAAAGCGAAGAGATAGCCGCCGGTCGGGCCAACGAAATGCTGTAGGCCAGCGGCGCCGCCTGCAAGAACCGGAAAACCGGCGGCGCCCTCGACGAGCCAGGCGGCGATGGTCAGCGCACCGAAGCGCCAACCATAAAGCGCGCCGACCAGCGTGACGGCGAAGGTCTGCATGGTGACCGGAACCGGCACCATCGGCACCTCGATATAGGACGACAGCGCCAGGAACAGCGAACCAAGGATCACCGCGCCGATCTGCCAGGCGAGCGAACGGCTGTGCAGCCGCAACGGGCTGAAGGAGGGGTTTTGGGTCGAAATGGCTGCGTTGGTCACAGTGTCTTCCTTGGCTCGTGTGAATTATAGATAATTTTTGAACTTCATCTATTATCGAATCCATATTTTCGCGGAGATGGCAAGCGCCTGCCCTCGAATTCGTCATTCCAGGGCTTGCTCCGCCCTAGAATGACGAGGCTGAGAGGCCTCGGCCAATCGCCAAACCTACCCCACGATGGCGAAGGCGTCGCGGGTCTTGCCGGACGCGGTCTTGACCGGCTTCTGGCCGATCCATTGCACGTGCCGGCCGAGTGTCGCGGCGGCCGATTCGGTGTTGCCTTGCCTCAGCGCGCTCAGGATCGCCCGGTGATCCTGGTCGGTGCGGGTTTCCCACTCGGAGCGCCAGGCCGCGAACAGGAAACGCGCGCTTGCCGCGTGCAAGTCGTCGATGGTGGAGAGCAGGCGCGGCATGTTGCAGGGCGCCAGGATCAGCCGATGGAAGGTGCGATTGGCCTCTTCCCAGGAGCGCACGTCGCGGGATTTGTCGCCGGCCTTGGTCGCCTCTTCGGCCTGGTCGAGGATTGATGTCGTCAGATGCGGCGCGGCATGGCGCAGCGCCAGCACTTCGAGCGCCGCCCGCATCTCGGCCACCTCCCTGACCTCGCCGAGATCGAAGGAAGCGACGCGCACGCCGCGGCGCGGCTCGCCGATCGCCAACCCTTGAGCCTCCAGGCGCCGGAAAGCCTCGCGCACCGGGACATGACTGGTGTTGAATTCCTCGGCGACATGGTCCTGGCGCAGCCGCGAACCGGGCTCGATCGCGCCCGAAATGATGCGGTCCGCCAGTTCCTTGCTGATGCGGACGGCGATCGTGTCTTCTTTGCTGGCCATATTTTATAGATAATTTGCCAGACCGCCGTTTGTCGAGACGGCCGGCGCGGGATTCACAAGCGCCCTTCCCGGCGGACGCAAATGAGCCGGACCCGCAGGCTCAGTTGACGCGGCTGATGCAGAAATCGATGACGTCGATCAAAGCCGACTTCTGCGGCGTCGCCTCCAGCGGCGCCAACGCGTCGCGGGCGATCTCGCCGAAATGGCGGGCGCGGCCGATCGTGTCGGCGATGGCGCCGTGGCGGGCCATCAGGCCGATGGCCTTTTCAAGCCCGGCATCGTCGGCGACGTTGTCCTCGATGGCGCGCTTCCAGAAGGTGCGCTCGGCCTTGGTGCCGCGCCGGTAAGCGAGGATCACCGGCAGCGTCACCTTGCCCTCGCGGAAATCATCGCCGACATTCTTGCCGAGCTCCTTGCTCGAGCCGCCATAGTCCAGCGCGTCGTCGATGAGCTGGAAGGCAAGGCCGAGATTCATGCCGTAGGAGCGAAGCGCCGCGCGGTCGGTGCGCGAGGCCTGGGCGATGACCGGCCCGACCTCGGCGGCGGCCGAGAACAGCGCCGCCGTCTTGGCCTTGATGACGGCGAAGTGCTCGTCCTCGGTGGTCTCGAGGTTCTTGGCGGCGGCAAGCTGCATCACCTCGCCCTCGGCGATGATGGAGGCCGCGGCCGACAGGATGTCCAAGGCTTCCAGCGAACCGACCTCGACCATCATGCGGAAAGCCTGGCCGAGCAGGAAATCGCCGACGAGCACGCTCGCCTGGTTGCCCCAGATCATGCGCGCCGTCTTCTTGCCGCGGCGCAGCGCGCTCTCGTCGACCACGTCGTCATGCAGAAGCGTCGCCGTGTGCATGAACTCGACCGCCGTGGCGAGCTTGACATGGCCTTCGCCGGAATAGTCGAACATCTGCGCGGCGGCGAGCGTGAGCATGGGCCTGAGCCGCTTGCCGCCGGAGGAGATCAGGTGATTGGCGATCTCCGGGATCATTTCGACGTCGGAGCCGGCCTTGGACAGGATCAGCTCGTTGACCCGCCCCATATCGGCGGCTGTCAGATCGATCAAATCCTTGATGGAAGCGGGTTCCCGCTTGCCTTCGATGTTGAGAACGACACCCACCACGACAACTCCCGTCAATCTGACGCACCCTTGGTCCCGCGCCGACTCTAGGGCGGCGCAACCGGGCACGGCAAGAGGCGAATTAGCGCGGCTCCGCCGACGGAGTGTCCACGCGCACGTTTACACGAACGCCACAACCTGCGATTTTCGTTTCATGATCGAGCTTGTCCGCACCAACGACGCCGTCGTCATCTCCTTTGTCGAATCGCTGATGCGCGATGCCGGCATCGCCTGTTTCGTCGCCGACCAGAATATGAGCGTGCTCGACGGTTCGCTCGGCATCCTGCCGCGGCGCGTGATGGTCGATGCCGAAAGGGTCGATGCCGCGCGCCGCATTCTCAAGGATGCCGGCATCGAGAACGAGATCCGCAAAAAATAATGGCAACCAGCACCGCCCCCGTCCCGGATACGCCGGCGCACACGGTCGATGCCTTCCATCGCGGGCGCTTCTGGCTGGTGCAGCCGAGCCGGGGCGGTCATCGCGCCGGAATGGACGCCATGATGCTGGCGGCCGCCGTGCCGTCCGGCTTTTCCGGCCGGCTCGCCGATTTCGGCGCCGGCGCCGGCGCCGCCGCCCTTGCCGTCCTGTCGCGCTGTCCGGCGGCGCAGGCCGTGCTTGTCGAGCGCTCCGCCGAAATGGCCGGGTTCGCCACTGCCACGCTTTCGCATCCCGGCAATGGCCATCTCGGCGACCGCGCCTCAGTGCTGATTGCCGACGTGACGCTGACCGGTCGAGCGCGTGGCGAGACCGGGCTTGCGGACAACCAGTTCGATTTCGTCATCATGAACCCGCCGTTCAACGCGGCGCAAGATCGCTCGACGCCCGACGCGTTGCGCAGAGAGGCGCATGTGGCGGAGGACGGGCTGTTCGAGCGCTGGATCCGAAGCGCCGCCGCCGTCGCCAAGCCGCGCGGCGGGCTGGCCGTCATCGCGCGGCCCGAGCAGTTGGTTGCCATCCTGGACGCGATGGAGGGGCGGTTCGGCGATGCCGAGTTGCTATGCGTGCATCCGCGGCCGGATGCGGCGGCGATCCGCATCGTCGTCAGGGCGGTGCTCAGCGCGCGCGGAAAACTGTCGATCCGCCCGCCGCTCATCTTGCACGGGCCGTCCGGCAACGGGCCGGCGGAGCGCACGGAAATGATCAATAACGGCCTGGCGTCGCTGTTCGGCGATTGATCCTTGAAGCGCGTCGCGTTGAAATGGATTCTAGCGACGCGCTTTAAGTTTTTGCTTTATGCATGTCTTTTTCGCAAAACCGCTGCACACTTTGCGCGACATGCACTGGCCGGCGATGCGGCATTGCCGTTGGCTGGCGAGTTCCTTACATGCCCAGGCAGGATGACGCCGCGCCCGTGAAACAGACCAACCGACCTGATCTCATCTTGCTCCTTTGCATTTTGTCCGGAGACAATCGTTCGTGAAACGCCTTTTCAACCGCTTGCTGCCGAAATCCTGGCGCTCGACAGCCGTCACCATTCCGGTCATCCGACTGCAAGGCCCCATCATGGCCGGCGGAGGCCAGTTCCGGCCGAGCCTGTCGCTCGCCTCGACGGCCGGCCTGATCGAAAAGGCGTTCGGCTTCGACGCGCCGGCGGTCGCCATCTCGATCAATTCGCCGGGCGGCTCAGCGGTGCAGTCGCGATTGATCTTCAAGCGCATCCGCGACCTGGCGGCGGAAAAGAACAAGAAGGTGCTGGTCTTCGTCGAGGACGTGGCGGCCTCCGGCGGCTACATGATCGCGGTCGCCGGCGACGAGATCTTCGCCGACCCGTCCTCGATCGTCGGCTCGATCGGCGTGGTCTCGGCCTCGTTCGGTTTCCCGGAACTGATGAAGAAGATAGGCGTCGAGCGGCGCGTCCACACCGCCGGCCAGAACAAGGCCGTGCTCGATCCGTTCAAGCCCGAGAAGAAGGAGGACATCGAGCGACTGAAGGCGCTGCAGCTCGAAGTGCACGAGACCTTCATCGACCTCGTCAAGGAACGGCGCGGCAGCAAGCTCAAGGACGACCCGGACCTGTTCACCGGCCTGTTCTGGACCGCCAAGCGCGGCCTCGAGCTCGGCCTTGTCGATGCTTTGGGCGATATGCGCAGCGTGCTCAAGACCCGTTTCGGCGAGAAGACGCAGCTCAAGCTGATCACCGCGTCACGCGGTCTGTTCGGCCGTTTCGGCCTGTTCGGCTCGCGCGTTTCGGCGCCGGATATCGCGGCGGCCGCCGCCAGCGGCGTCCTCGATGCGGCGGAAGAGCGCGCGCTATGGGCGCGCTTCGGGCTTTGAAAAAGCCATGAATGCGGCTAGCATGGCCGCTTGACCGACCCATTCGGCCGGCCTTGCCGCGAGGACGCGGGAGGAGTTTTAGAGATGCCGCAGATCATTTTCTTCGCCGTTGTCGGCGCTGCCGCTTACTTTGGCTACCGCGCTTTCGTGCGCGAGGCCGAACGCGTGACGGCCAAGATCCGGCGCACCGAAAGACAGGCGGCGAACGGCACGACGGGCACGCTGGTCAAGGACCCCAAGACCGGCGAATATCGTCTCGCCAAGGACTGATCCCATCTCGCCAGCAGCCGACATCCTGGAGCCCGGCACAGAGGTCCGGACGTGGCTTGCGCCTGCCAAGATCAACCTGGCGCTGCATGTCACCGGACAGCGCGCCGACGGCTACCATCTCATCGACAGCCTTGCCGTCTTCACCCGCTTCTGCGACCGGCTCGAGATCGAGCCGGCGGAAGAGGATGAATTCTCGGTATCCGGCCGTTATGCCGCCGGGCTGCCGCTCGACGGCGACAATCTGGTGGTGAAGGCGCGCGATGCCTTGCGCCGGGAAGCCGGCATGCAACAGGCGTCGCCGGTCGCCATCCGGCTGGAGAAGAACCTGCCCATCGCCTCCGGCGTCGGCGGCGGCTCGAGTGACGCAGCGGCCACGCTCAACGGCCTGGCGCGGCTCTGGAAGCTCGATATCGACCACAATTCGCTGGCCCGGATCGGGCTTTCGCTCGGCGCCGATCTGCCGATGTGCCTCAAATCAAAGCCGCTGATCGCACGCGGTATCGGCGATGAGGTCTCGCCGCTGCCCGCGTTTCCGGCGCTCGGCCTCGTCCTGGTCAATCCGGGCATCGCGGTCTCGACGCCGGACGTGTTCAAGGCGCTCTCCAGTCGCAACAACGAGGCGCTGCCGCCGCTGCCGAAACGCCTCGACTTCCACACGATCCGCAACTGGCTGGAGACGACGCGCAACGATCTCGAGCCTGCCGCGCGTTCGATCAAGCCGGCGATCGGCGAGGCGCTCAAGGCGCTGAAAAAAGCCGACGCCGCGTTCGCGCGCATGTCCGGCTCGGGCGCCACCTGTTTCGGCCTGTTCGAGACCGGCAATGTCGCAAAGCGCGCGGCGATCGAGATCCGCGCCCGCCACCCCGACTGGTTCGTTGCCGCGACGCGCAGCATGGAGGTGGGCGATGGCGAAGCTTGACGAAAGCCGGCCCTTCATTCCGGTGCGCATCGCGGTGCTTACGGTTTCCGACACGCGCAGCCTTGCCGACGACAAATCCGGCCAGACGCTGGCCGACCGCATCGCGGAAGCCGGCCACAGCCTTGCCGCGCGCGATATCGTGACCGACGACCGCGAAAAGATCCGCGACAAGGTGCTCGGCTGGTCGAAGGACGAAAACATCGATGTCGTCATCACCACCGGCGGCACCGGCTTCACCGGCCGCGACGTGACGCCGGAGGCGCTGGAGCCGATCTTCGAAAAGCGCATGGATGGCTTTTCGGAAGTCTTCCACCGCATTTCCTACGATAAGATCGGCACGTCGACGATCCAGAGCCGTGCGACCGGCGGCGTCGTCAACGCCACCTTCGTCTTCGTGCTGCCGGGCTCGCCCGGCGCCTGCAAGGACGCCTGGGACAGCATTATCAAGGCGCAGCTCGACTATCGGCACATGCCCTGCAACTTCGTCGAGATCATGCCGCGGCTGGACGAGCATCTCAGGCGCGGCGGCAAGCCAACCTCGTAAAGCTCAGTTAAGGCGCCCGGCCGGCATAGGGTTCGCAGGCGGATTGGCGCTGGCGCCTTCGAGGCGCCATGTTCGAAGGCGGTGCCGGCACGGTAGCTTATGTGAGAAAACAATGAGCAGCGCCATGACCGTTCACAGCGGCGGATGCCATTGCGGCAACATCCGCCTCAGCTTCTCGACCGCGCTCGATCCCGCGCAACTGGAAATCCGCGCCTGCCAGTGCTCGTTCTGCACCCGGCACGGCTCGCGCGCGGCCGCCGACCCGAACGGCAGGCTGGTCGTCTCGGTCGAGGACAGGCAGCGCTTGCGGGCCTATCGCTTCGGCTTGCGCACCGCCGACTATCTTCTGTGCGGCGAGTGCGGCGTCTATGTCGCGGCAATCGCCGGAGAGGGTGACGATGCCACGGCGATCGTCATCGTCAACGCGCTCGACGATCGCGAGCGGTTCTCGCGCGAGCCGATCCCGGTCCGCTACGATGCCGAGACGCGCGAGCAACGTCTCGCCAGGCGCCGCAGCGCGTGGATGCCGGTTGAGATTAAGGGGATTTGACTGGGCAGGCCCAGCGCTGCCTTCACCTTCTCCCCTTGTGGGAGAAGGTGAATCGGCGCGCAAGCGCCGAGACGGATGAGGGGTGTTCCAGCGGAGTGAGGCGCTGGCTCTCCCTGGAGCACCCCTCATCCGTCGCCTTCGGCCACACCTTCTCCACAAGGGGAGAGGGTGGAGCTTGCATCATTTCGGCGGCGCGATCCAGATTTCCGCGTTCAGCCTTCTGGTCGCCAGGCCGCGCGCCAGGGCTTCGGCGCTGCGCGCGCTCTTTGCCAGAGCCGAGGCCTGACGCTTGCTGATGACAAGCCCCTCGGCCAGCGCACGATTGCTCGAGAACACCCTGGCCAGGAAAGGCGCACGGTTGGCGCGGGCGCGTGAAAAGCGCGCCGGCATGGTCTGTTTCGCCGTGTGCGCCACGACTTCGTCGATCCAGCCCTCGGCGAGCCGCGCGCCCGGCTCGAGCAGGAGCAGCCAGTCGCCCTTGGCCTGGCCGATACCGGCGCCGATCCCGCCGGTCGCATAGTGGCAGCCGGCATGCTCGGCCACCCGATGCGTCTGGTCGGTCGAGCCTTGATCGCAGACGATCACGTCGCGCACGACGCCTTCGACCGCGCCGCCGACCAGCGAGGCGAGCGTACGGGCAAGCCCCTCTTCGTCGTTGCGGGTTTCGATAAGGACGCTGAGCATTTTAGCCGAATAGCGGAAAGTGCGGCGATGCGCCAGTTGCGCGCGTCAAGCGAAAAAGTTCTTGCTTTGTTCTCTTCGGCGAAATAGGAATAGTTTCATGAACAGAGCGATTCGACAGCCTGCCGACAGTCCTTGGGAGAGGGCGAAAATGGAACAGATCGTGCGCGCCGACATTGCCGCTTTCGGAGCAGGCCGAGCCGAGATGGCGAACGCGATGATCGAGCAGAGCGGCATGCGCGTGCGGCCCGACCGCAATCGCGGCCGCTCGGCCGGCATCAATCCGTCCGGCCGGTTCGAGCCGATCAGCCGGCATGTGTTCGACGACGGCTGGAACTCGCTGGAGGAACTGCCGCCGTTCAAGACGGAAGTGCAGGTCGAAAAGCCGCGCACCATCATCACCCGCAACGAGTCGCCCGACATTTCCTTCGACCGTTCGATCAACCCCTATCGCGGCTGCGAGCATGGCTGCGTCTACTGCTTCGCCAGGCCGACGCATGCCTTCATGGGCTTGTCGCCGGGGCTCGATTTCGAATCGAAGCTGTTCGCCAAGCCGGATGCCGCGCGCATGCTGGACAGGGAATTGTCAAAACCGGGCTACCAGCCGCGCACGATCGCCATCGGCACCAACACCGATCCCTATCAGCCGATCGAGAAGCAATACCGCATCATGCGCGAGATCCTGGAAGTGCTGGAGGCGCGCGGCCATCCGGTCGGAATCGTCACCAAATCGGCGCTGGTGGCACGCGACATCGACATCCTGTCGCGCATGGCCGAGCGCGGCCTTGCCAAGGTGGCGCTGTCGGTGACGACGCTCGACCGGATGCTGGCGAGAACGATGGAACCCCGCGCCTCGACGCCGACGAAGCGGCTGGAGGCGATCCGCCAACTTTCGGATGCCGGCATCCCGGCATCGGTCATGGTGGCGCCGATTATTCCGGGGCTTACCGATCCGGAGATGGAGCGCATCCTCGATTCGGCTAGAGCCGCCGGCGCGCGGGAGGCCGGCTATGTCATCCTGCGCCTGCCGCTCGAAGTGGCGCCGATCTTCAAGGACTGGCTGTTGCGCCATTATCCCGACCGCTACCGGCATGTGATGTCGTTGATCCGCTCGATGCGCGACGGCAAGGATTACGATTCCGAATGGGGCAAGCGTATGAAGGGTGCCGGTCCCTATGCCTGGCAGATCGGCCGGCGCTTCGAGATCGCCGCCAAGCGGCTCGGCCTCAATGTCGAGCGGCGGCAGCTTCGCACCGACCAATTCGTCGCAGGCGCCAGTGCCGGCGAGCAGCTGATGCTGCTTTAGAGCATGATCCCGAAAAGTGGGAACCGGTTTTCGGAAAAGATCATGCTCCAACAAAAGGTTGGATCAGGATGACGATGCAACCAATGTCATCCTGATCCAGCGCCAGCACCGGCCATGACGGCCGGCGCTAAGCACTTCCAGGCAAAGCGATTTTCGGTCTGGAATTGCCATTTGTTTCGAAATTCCGTCCGGCCCCTGTCCCCCGGCTGTGAGACGGTGCCTTCCCGGTCCGACGCCCCATCCGACCCGGAAGGACTTGCGGAGAATCGGAGCCGATGCGAACCTCGCCGCACCATGGCTCGCGCGCGTTCCGATTCTCCGCTTCTCTTTGAAATGGTTGAGAAGCCCGACTTCTCGATCGAGACGAAAGCGATAGCCGACGGGCTGTGGCCGGTCGCCGGCATGGACGAGGCCGGCCGCGGTCCGCTCGCCGGTCCGGTGGTGGCCGCCGCGGTGGTGCTCAACCCCGCTAACATTCCCGAAGGCCTCGACGATTCCAAGCGCCTCACCCATTTGCAGCGCGAGGCGCTGTTCCTCAAGATTCTTGGCTCGGCACTCAGCATCTCGATGGCTTCGGTCAGCGCCGAAGGCATCGACAGCAGCAACATCCTGAAAGCCAGCCTGGAAGCGATGCGCCGTGCTGCCGCCGGCCTGTCCTTGCGGCCGAAGCTCGCCCTGGCCGACGGCCGCGACATACCGCCAGGTCTCGCCTGCGAAGGCCGCGCGCTCATCAAGGGCGACCAGCGCTCGCAGTCGATCGCCGCCGCCTCGATCGTCGCCAAGGTAATGCGCGACCGCATGATGTGCGGCTGCGGCGGGCATCACGAGCACTACGGCTTCGAAGTGCATATGGGCTACGCGACGGTCCGCCACCGCACCGCGATCGAGGCGCATGGGCCGGTGGCACGGCTCCACCGGGCCTCGTTCGCGCCGTTCCGATTGGGTGGAGCTGAGATGGCGGAAGAGGAAGAGAGCCTCGCCGGGCTGGAGTAGTTAGCTGATCTCCCCCCTTGTGGTTACGGCTTGCGGACATCTTCTGTCACTGGCGTGACTGATCGGCGCAGGCTTGATTGCCAGGTGGTTCCCCCAATCCGTCGCTGCTTCGCAGCGCCACCTTTCCCCCTCCGGAGGGAAAGGAAGGAAGCGTTGCTGGACGAGCGTTGACGGCAAAAAACTCGGCGCCTTTCCTCTGCCCCGTCGATCGGGGGAGAGGTGGCTCGGCGAAGCCGAGACGGAGTGGGGGTCGACCAGCGCTACATCAAACAATGCATGCGCCAAGCTGCCATGCACGCTATCGCCAAAGACCAGCTGCTCGGAAATGTGTGCATAGCGTAGCCCCTTATGGGGGAGATTGGCGGCTTCGGCGTCCCGCTTCCCCTATCAAGCAAAAAAGCCGCCGGGTTTGCCCAGCGGCTTTCTCATTCGTAACTGCGATCAGCTCAATTCAGCTTGGCCTTGACGTCATCCAGCGCCGACTTGAACAGATCCGCGCCGGCTTTGACGTCGACCTTGGCGGCAAGCAGCGCGCGGGCGGCCTCGACAGCGATGTCGACGGCGGTGGCGCGCACTTCGCTGACCGCCTCGCGCTCGGCCTGGCTGATCTTCTGCTCGGCAAGCGCAGTGCGCCGGGCGACATAGTCCTCAGTCTTCTTGGCCGCCTCGGAGGCAAGCAAGTCAGCCTCGCGTTTGGCGGCAGCGACGATGTCGGCGGCCTCCTTCTCGGCTTCCTTACGCTTCTGCTGATACTGGCGCAGCAGCTGCTGGGCCTCCTCGCGCAGGCGCCGTGCCTCCTCGAGCTCGCTGCTGATCTTGGCCGCGCGGGCGTCGAGCGACTTGGCAAGCATGCCCGGCACCCTCAGATAGATGACGGCGCCGAGGAAGATGATCAGGGCGATGGTGGCCCAGAGCGTGGCGAGTGATGTGGCGTCCATGATCCCGCTCCTCACTGGCTCGCGGATTTGACCGCGGCCGCGATCTCGGCCTTGTCGGTCTTGCCGCCGACAAGCGCCTCGACGATGGCCGAGGTCGTGTCCTCGGCGATGGTGCCGACTTCCTTCATCGCCTTGGCCTTGATCGAGGCGATGCTCGCCTCGGCTTCGCCAAGCTTCTTCTCAAGCTCGGCCTCGAGCTTCTTGCGCGTGCCCTCGGCTTGCGCCTTGGCGGCGTCGTTCGCCTGCTGGCCGATCTTGTTGGCGTTGACCTTGGCTTCCGCCAGTTCCTGCTCATAGGCAGCAACCGCGGCGTCCGCCTCGCCCTTCAGCCTTGCGGCATGATCGAGGTCCTGGGCGATGCGGTCGTTGCGGACATCGATGATGCCGCCAAGACGCGGCATCACAACCCGCTTCAGGAACAGGTAGAAGAGCCCGAAGGTGATGACCAGCCACAGGATCTGCGACGGGAAGGTCTTGGCATCGAACGGCGGGAACGCTTCATGCTCCGCGGCAGGCACGGCAGTGCCGGCATGCGTATCGCCCTCGGCCGCGGCCGGCGCTGCTTCTTGCGCATAGGCAGATGTCACGAACATCTCATTCCCCTGTCCCTAGAACGGGCCGCACCATGCGGCCCCTTTCGTCAGCGCCGGCTCTTACTTGAAGACCAGGAGCAGAGCGATCAGGAGCGAGAAGATGCCCAGAGCTTCGGTCACCGCGAAGCCGAAGATCAGGCGGCCGAACTGGCCGTCGGCGGCCGACGGGTTGCGGAGCGCACCCGAGAGGTAGCTGCCGAAGATGTTGCCGAGGCCGATGCCCGCGCCGCCCATGCCGATGCAGGCGATACCAGCGCCGATAGCAGCTGCTGCAGTTGCGTCCATTTCAAAACTCCTGTGGTTTCTCTGTTCGTTGCAGTTGGTACGTTGGGTAAGCTGGCGCCGGGGCGCCGGTGAAAATCAGTGGCTCGGGTGCAGTGCGTCGTTCAGATACATGCAGGTCAGCACCGCGAACACATAGGCCTGGAGGAAGGCCACCAGCAGCTCGAGCGCGGAGAGCGCGACCGCCATGGCAAGCGGCAGCACCGAGCCGGCGATACCGACGGCGCCAAACGCGCTCAGGCTGACGACGAAGCCCGAGAACACTTTCAGCGTGATGTGGCCGGCGAGCATGTTGGCGAAAAGACGAACCGAGAGGCTGACGGGCCGCGAGACGAAGGAGATGATTTCGATCGCCACCACCAGCGGCAGAAGATAGCCCGGCACGCCATGCGGCACGAACAGCTTGAGAAAGCCGAAGCCGTGCTTGGCGAAGCCGTAGACGAGGACCGTGCCGATGACCAGGATCGCCAGCGTGAAGGTGACGATGATGTGGCTGGTGACGGTGAAGAAATAAGGGAACAGGCCGATCAGATTGGCGACCAGCACGAACATGAACAGCGAGAACACCAGCGGGAAGAACTGCATGCCCTGCTTGCCCGCGGCATCGCGCAGCATGTTGCCGACGAATTCGTAGGCCATTTCGGACACCGACTGCAGGCGACCCGGAATCAAGGCCCGGCTGGCGGTGCTCATATAGAGGAAGGCGGACGCCAGGACGATCGTGACGACCATGAACAAAGAGGAGTTGGTGAAAGATACGTCGTAGCCGCCGATATGCAGCGGGATGATCGGATGGATCTGGAACTGGTGGATCGGATCGACCTTGTCAGCAGCCACTTTAAATCCCCGTCAAAGCCACAAACGGCTTTTTAATTCACTTTAGCGCCCTGCGGCGCCTCACTTCATTCTCTCGGCTCGCGCGGCTTGCCGCCCTGGCCGAATTCCGATGCCAGTCCCGCCGAACGCAGGACATTGAGTATGCCTGCGCCAAAGCCCAGCAACAGGCCGACGATCAGACCCCAGGGCGCTATTCCCGCCAGACGGTCGATGATCCAGCCCAAGCCGACACCGACCACCACTCCGGCGATGAACTCGCTGGACAGCTTCAGCGCCTGACCGTAACCGGTCGCAGCTTTCGCTTCGTCTTTCCCCTCGGACCGGTCCGTGCGTCTCGTCGCAAGCGATGCTTCGAGATCGCGCCGGCGGCGCTCAAGTTCGTCGTCGCGGATGGTGGCTTCTGGCTGCCTGCCGCGGCCGGTTTCTCCGGTTCCGTCTGGCCCGGTTTTGTCGGCCATCGCAACCCCCCTGCCCGGGCAGACGATTGCCGTCCGTCCGCTTCTAAAGTCGCCGGCAACATAGTTAGAGGGTCCGCCCCCGTCAAGCCACGGGCCGAACTTCCGAGCGATGTATTTTTAACAGTTAAATCAATGGTTTATCGAGGTGCGACATCGTGCCCTTCACGCCCGCGTGAGGCGACGGCGCGAATCCGCGCAACAAGGCGCGTCCGCCGGGGCATTGCCGGAGGTGTGGAGGAAGGACAGCCGGGGCGGTGTTTAAGCGGCTCAGCTCCAGCCGCCGCCGTAGGTGCGGTAGAAGATATGCAGGCCGATCCTGGTCATCTTGTGCATGGCCCGCGCCCAGCCCGGATGGACGTAATTGGCGTAGTAATGCGTCGATGAGCCGACCTCGGGAATGAAGATCTTGCCGGCGGTCACCGCCATGGCAACCTCCTGGGCGGTCTTGTAGGAAGCCAGGTCGGTGATTGTCTTCTTCCTGCCGTCGCAGGCAAAGGAGAACTGGCAGCGGTTGAACCAGTTGTCGTTCTGGTAGACGACGCCGCAGATCGTCTTCGGATAGGTCGGGTTGCGGACGCGGTTGAGGATCACCTGCGCCACCGCCGCCTGGCCGCGGACAGGCTCGCTGCGCGCCTCGAAATAGATGCCCTTGGCAAGGCAGGCCTGCTCGGGCTTGGAAAAGACACTCGCCGGCAGGGGGGTCTGCAGCCAGGCATGGTCGCCCTTGCCCATCGGCGGAATGAAGCGGCCATCGTTCGGATCGTCCTGCAGCAGCGCCTCGAAGGGCGAAGCCTTGGCGTAGTCGGGCGCGGACTGGGCATAGGCCGTGGCAAGAATGTCCGGCTTGTCGTTGTTGACGAGAGCGACAAGTGCCGCCGGCAGCGCCGGATCCGGCCTCTTGTCCTCGCGAAGATGGAAGGCCTGGGCGATCTGGACTTCCTTGCCCTTGATACCGGGCTTGGCGAAGGTGAGCTTCAGACCGCTGTCCATCGCGGGACGCAGCAGCGAGGAGGTGCGCTCGAAAATCGAGCCGGCGCTGAAATTCTTGGGCGGCGCGACCGGCGAGACCTTGACGATACGTCCCTTCTTGTCGGCGCGCATGACGCGGTCTTCATCGGGCGTCACGCCGACGGCGTTGCCCTTGCCGCGGAAGGCGACGGTGCCCACCCCCGGCAAATTCACGCCGGAACCGGAGAGCGAGCCGGTGGTGACGGAATCGACAAACGGCATTTCGGCGGCATGCACCGAGCCGGCGGCGGATTTCTCGATATAGGCGTTCCAGCGGGTGTCGGACGATTCCAGGCCGGAGATCAGGCTCGCCATATCCTGATAGGCGACGGCCGACGGAAAGCCGATCCAAATACCGAGCCCGAGCACCAAAGGAGGAAGAAAGGAACGTTTTTTCGCAACGGCGGCGGCGGCAAGCCGCAATGAAACGCGTCGATGCACGGAACTCTCCAGAACGCTACTGACCCCGGAGAGTCAAAATGAAGCATTAACCTTGATGCGGGGTTAACGACATCGATCGTGTTCTTTTCATGTTTGAGGCAAGCCGGCTTGCCGTTTCTGCGGCAAGCCGGCGAAGAATCTGGCCTGGGTGAATAAGGCGTGGGATCAATCAGGCGGGGCGCAGGAAGATCGGCCAGGCGAGCGCCGCGCAGATCGCGGCCGCGAGCCACACGCCCGGCCATGCGAAGACCACCAGCAGCCACGGAATGGCGATCGGCACCAGGCAGAAGCCGATGAACACAAAACTATTGGCCAGGCTGAGGGCGGTGCCGACATGGCCGGCGCCGGCAAGCGTGGCGAGCTCGGTATAGGCGACGCCATGCCAGGCAGAGACGGATATGCCGGCAACGACGACCATCAGCGGAAGCAACGGCAGCAGCGACGGCGCGCCGGCAGCGCCGATCACCAGCAGCCACAGCGCCAGGAATGCAAATGCGCTCAGCGCGCTGCAGACTTTCAGGAACGGCCGACGGTTGCCGTGGCGGTCGGTGAAGCGCCCGCTCCAGACACGCATCGCCATCGCGCCGGCCTGCACCGCGGCGAGGCTGGCGCTGGTCACAAAGGTGCCCATGCCGGCAAAGTCATGCAGGAAGACCGAGGCGAAGGTCAGCACCGCGACCTGCGGGAAGCAGAGCAGGCCGATGGCGGTCGAGATGCGCCACACCTCGATGTTGCGCAATGGCGCCGGGCCAAGTGTCGCCGTCGCGGCGTGAGCGCCGCTTTCCACTGGCGGCTCGTGCAGCCAGCGCCAGGCAAACCAGGCAGAGAGCGCGGAGACGACCGCAAGCAGGCCGAAGACCGCCGTGAATCCCAAACTCCACGCCAGCGACGGCAGGACAAGCGCGCCCAGCCCGCCGCCGAGCGGCACCGCCGTCTGCCTGATGCTCATGGCGAAGCCGCGCTCGCCCTCGCTGAACCAGCCCATGATGGCGCGGCCGCTGGAACCGTTGACGCTGCCACCGAGCAGGCCGACGACGAGCAGGCTTGCCGACAGCAGCGCGACGCCGGGTACCGCCATTTTTGTCGGCACGACGAGCATCGCCATGATGAAGAGCCATGCCGCCGTCGCGCCGAGCCCGGTCAGGAGCACGCGGCGGTCGCCCCAACGGTCGGTGAGCACGCCCCAAGGCAGCTCGCTGAGCGCCACGCCGAGGCCGAGAAGCCCGAGCGCCAGGCCGAGCGAGGCGTTGTCGAGATGGTAGCCCTGGCGCATGACCACCGCGGTTGCCGGAATGCCGGAGAAGGTGGCGGAGAAGCCGGCATTGGCGGCGACCCCGATGCCCAGCACCTTCCAGCGATGGTTGGGGCCGAAGGCGCGGCGGGCGGCAATGTCTCCCGCGGGCGGCTGGCAGTCGTTTCGTGTGACGATGGCGGACATTGCTTCATTCCCGTGACGGCCGGCTGACGGCTTGACGGACAGGATGTAGCGCCATAGCTTTATCCATAAAATCAGGAAGTTTTTTATCAATACTCCTGAAAATCAGGACGATCCGATGCGCCGTGTCACTTTCGACCTCGATGTCCTCAGAACCTTCGTCACCGGCATGGAGCTCGGCAGCTTCGCCAAGGCAGCCGAACGGCTTGGCCGCTCGACATCCGCGGTCAGCGCGCAATTGAAGAAGCTGGAAGAGCAGGCGGACACGCCGGTCTTCCGCAAGGCTGGGCGCGGCCTCGCGCTCACCGAAGCCGGCGAGACGATGCTCGGCTATGCGCGGCGGCTGATCGAGCTCAACGACGAAGCGGCCTCCGCCATCCGCGGCGTCGAACTGGAAGGCTGGGTACGGCTCGGCCTGCAGGAGGATTTCGGCGAGGCCGTGCTGCCCGACGTGCTCGGCCGCTTCGCCCGCGCCCATCCCAAGGTCCGCATCGAGGCGCGCATCGGACGCAGCTACGAACTGGCCGAGCGTGTCCTGTCAGGCAATCTCGACATCGCGCTCGCCTGGCATGACGGCGCGACCCTGCCCTACAGCCGCCATGTCGCCGACGTGCCGGCGCGCTGGATCGGCCCGGCCAAGCCGATCGAGGCCGGTCCGCGCAATGGCGAGCCGCTGCCGCTCGTGGTGTTCGAGGCGCCGTGCCTGCTCAGAACGGTGGCGACCGAGACACTCGATCGCGCGGGCATGCCCTGGCGCATGGCCTTCTCGAGTCCTTCCCTCGGCGGCATCTGGGCAGCGGTGGCGGCGGGTCTCGGCCTGACGATCCGCACCGATATCGGCCTGCCGGCCGATGTCAGGGCGATCGCGCCGGGAGTCCTCGGGCTGCCGGCGCTGCCGACGATGGCGCTGCACCTGCATCGGAAGGACGCCGAGCTCGACCCGGTCGCGACACGGCTGGCGGAGATCCTGCTGCAGGCGGCACTGGAGACGCTGCCGGAGGGAGCGCGAACGGGCGATGGGTTGCGAGAGGTCGCGTGAGGTTTTGGTCCCTATCGCGCTCGTCATTCTATGGCGAAGCAAGGAGCGAAGCGACGCGCGCAGACCATAGAATCCATTCCGTTACCTCGCGCAAGGAATGCAGCGGTGCAGAATTCTGAACCGCCGCGGCGCTTCTAAGTCACGGAATGGATCCTCGGGTCTACGCTGCGTCGCTCCGCTCCTTGCTTCGCCCGTGGATGACGAAAGACCGGCGGCTGCCACCAAAGGCCTCACCGCTTCTTCGCCCTGCCCGCAAACGGATTGTCCGAGGTGCGCAGCGCCATGCGGATCGGCACGCCGGGCATGTCGAAGGCCTCGCGGAGGCTGTTGGTCAAATAGCGGACGTAGGATTGCGGCATCGCGTCCGGCCGCGAGCAGGAGACGACGAAGCCCGGCGGGCGGGTCTTGGCCTGCGTGACGTATTTGATCTTCAGCCGGCGGCCGGCGACGGCGGGCGGCGGGTGATGGGCGAGGATGCCTTCCAGCCAGCGGTTGAGCTTGCCGGTCGAGACGCGGCTGTTCCAGACCTTGTGCGTCTTGATGACGCTTTCCATCAGCCGGTCGAGACCGCGCCCGGTCTCGGCCGACACCGTCACCGCCTGGATGCCGCGCACCTGCGGCAGGAGCCGCTCGGTTTTCTCGCGCAGCTCGGCCAGAAGCTCCTGCGGGTTGTCGATCAGGTCCCATTTGTTGAAGGCGATCACCGGCGCCCTGCCCTCGCGGATGATGAGGTCTGCGATCTGCAGATCCTGCTTCTCGAACGGGATGGTGGCGTCGAGCATGATGATGACGATCTCGGCGAAGCGGATGGCGCGCAGGCCATCCTGCACCGAGAGCACTTCCAGCTTTTCATGGATCCTGGATTTGCGGCGCATGCCGGCCGTGTCGAACAGCTTTATCCTGCGACCACGCCAGTCCCAGTCGACCGAGATCGAATCGCGCGTGATGCCGGCTTCCGGACCGGTCAGCAGCCGCTCCTCGCCTATCAGCGCATTGATGAGCGTCGACTTGCCGGCGTTCGGGCGGCCGACGACGGCGATGCGCAGCGGCTTGGTGTCGTCATAGGACGCTTCAGCATCCGGGTCGGCGATGTCCTCGCCGATCAGAACCTCGCTGGCGGCGATCTCGCCGGCTTCGTCTTCCTCGTCCTCGCCGAAAGCGCGTTCCTGGCCGAGCGCTTCAATCACCGCGTCGCGCAGATCCGGCATGCCCTGGCCGTGCTCGGCCGAGATCGGGATCGGCTCGCCGAGGCCGAGCTCCCAAGCTTCCAGCATGCCTCCTTGAGCGCCACGCGCCTCTGCCTTGTTGGCCACAAGCACGACCGGCTTGCCGGATTTGCGCACCACCTCGGCGAAGGTGCGGTCGTCGGGCATCAGGCCCGACTTGGCATCGACCGTGAAGAAGATGAGGTCGGCTTCGCGAATGGCGATCTCGGTCTGCTGGCGCATGCGGCCGGGCAGCGTCGAAGCCGCCGCGTCCTCGAAGCCGGCGGTGTCGATGACATCGAAATGAAGATCGTAGAGTTTTGCCGCGTGGACGCGGCGGTCGCGCGTCACCCCCGGCGTGTCGTCGACAAGCGCCAGCTTCTTTCCGACCAGCCGATTGAAAAGAGTCGATTTGCCGACGTTAGGCCGGCCGATGATGGCGACTTTGAAGCCCATCCAGGATCACGACACGTTGCCCGACCCGCGGATCAGCTCGGACATCAGCTGCGCACGCTGGCGCACATTGCGCGGGGCGGCTTCATCCGAAGAGATCTGGTCGAACAGTTTGAGCGCGTCCGCCGACTTGCCATCCTTCCAGGCGGCAAGGCCGAGCGCCTCGCGCGCCGAATGGCGCAACGGATTGGTGTCGGCGGTAAGCGCCTCGATGCGGCTGGAGACATCGGCATAGGATCCGTGGTCGACGAGCAGGAGCGCCGCCCTCAGCCGCGCGATATCGCGAATGCCGGCGGGAATGGCGTTGTCGGCGGCGACCTCGTCGAAATCCTTGACCGCGCCGTCGACGTCGCCCTTGTTGGCCTTGACGGTCGCGGCGCGCATGCGGGCGAGCAGCGGATAGGCGCCGTAGCCGTCCTTCTCCAGCTGGTCGAGCGCGGCGATGGCCTCGTCGTTCTTGCCGTCATTGGCGAGCTTGAGGGCGGCCGAGAAGGCGTCGCCCGAGCGGTTGGCGCGGGTTTCGTCCCAATAGCGGTAGCCGACGACAGCGGCGGTGCCGAGCACGATCAGGATGGCAAGGCCGAGAATGGCCGGGCCGAAACGGTCCCATAGCTTCTGCGCCTGCTCGCGACGCATCTCTTCGTTGACTTCGCGGATAAAACTGTCGTCCGACATCAATCAAAACCATTGCGGCCCCAGGAGGAGGCGCTTCTTGAGCCCGCGTTTTAGCGAAATTTCGTCGGCATGGAAGGGGGCGGACCGGAAAATCGGCTGAGAATGCCGGGCGCCCACAGTCCATACCTGAACGCAACCGCGCCACATTTGCGCGATAGCCGGCTTCCGATCGGCCGGAGACGTCCCCGCCAGAAGGTTGTCAATGCTTCGTTCGTACCGCGTTCTTGCGATCAGTCTCGCCTCGCTCGCCTCAGCCAACGGCGCCTTCGCCGATCCGCCGAAATCGCCAACCGTTTCGCCGGCCAAGCAGGTCGTGCTGATCTCGTTCGATGCCGCCCGCGATATCTCGCAATGGCAGCGCAGCCGGGCGCTGGCAAAGCGCACGGGCGCGCATTTCACCTACTTCCTGTCCTGCGTCTTCCTGCTCTCTCCCGAGACGCGGCTGCACTATGCCGGCCCCGGCATGGCCGCCGGCAAATCCAATGTCGGCTTCGGCGCCTCGAAACAGGATGTCGCCGACCGGCTTGAGCAGGTCCGGCTGGCGGCTGCCGAGGGCCACGACATCGGCAGCCATGCCTGCGGCCATTTCGACGGCAAGGCCTGGAGCAAGGCCGACTGGCTGGCCGAATTCGCCTCCGCGCGGCGCATTTTCGAGAACGCCTATGCGATCAACGGCATTTCTCCCGAGCCGCCCGGCTGGCGCGATTTCGCCCGCCATACCGTAACCGGTTTTCGCGCGCCCTATCTGTCCACCGGTAGTGCGCTTTTCGAAGCGCTGCCCGAGGCCGGCTTTGAATACGATGCGAGCGGCGTCTCGAACGGCCCGGTCGTGCCGCCGACCCTGAATGGCACAACCCGTTTTGCCCTGCCGCTTGTCCCGGAGGGACCGAAGGCGAAGCCGGTCGTCGCCATGGATTACAATCTTTATGTCCGCCACTCGGGCGGCACCGAGAAGCCGGCCATGGCGGACGCATTCACCGAGCGGGCCTACCAGGCGTTCCACGCTGCTTTCGAGGCTCAGTACAATGGCAAGCGCCTGCCGCTGGAGCTCGGCTTCCACTTCACGCTGATGAACAACGGCGCGTACTGGAACGCGCTGGAGCGCTTCGCCGACGAGGTCTGCGCGATGCCGCAAGTCGAGTGCATCAGTTTCCGCGACTATGTCGCGCGCCAGCGCGCCGGCCAGTCGTCACAGGTGAGTGTGGGCGGCTAACTGGGCTGGCCGCGCTCTAGCTTGCCGGTTGATCTTCGGGACGCATGCCAGCTTGCTCGCGTTCTAGATAGTGCTGATCGACAATCGGCAGTTGCTCGCCCTGCAGCGTCGCTTCGAAGGCCCGCAAACGTTTGTGCACCGATTGCAATTCGACAATCGTCGACCACGAATTCAGTAGGAATTGAAGTGAATTCGTCACCTTGCCGAACGCGTTCGATATCTGGTTCAGGGCGCCGAACGTGATCTTATGCGCAACCAGCGAGGGCCCAAGGATGAGCAACGAGAAGATGTTGTCGGCCTGCAGGTAGGTGTAACGCACGACGTTGAAATAGATGTAGTGAAAATATAGCTTGAAATAATTGCGGCGGACATTGGCGAATAATTGTGTCGTCGTCGCCGGCTGCGCCCGATCGGGATGATCCTCGCCGTAGACAAGTTCCTTGCGGTAAGCCGCCTCGACGCGCTGGTTGCGGAACTGGAGGCCGGGCAATTTGAGACCGGCGATCATCACGGAAATCGTTCCGAACAGACACCAGCCCAATGCGGCAACGACCAGCGGCTGGGGGACCGTGCCGATGATCGGCAATTCGGTGATGTGGGCCTGCAGTTGAATCAAGACCGGCAGAAAGGCGATCAGCGTCATGATCGACTGAACGAAGGTCGAGCCGAGATCTTCCATGATCTGCGAGAAGCGCATCGTGTCCTCCTGGATACGCTGCGAGGCGCCCTCGATGTGGCGCAGCCGGCCCCAGTTGGCCATGAAGTAATCATTCATCGCGGTGCGCCAGCGGAAGATCCAGTGGCTGACGATGAAGGCATTGACCACCTGCACATTCATGCCGACCAGCGCCAGCCAGGAGAAATCGGCCAATCCCTTGTAGAATTCCGTGTTGGTCGAGGGAGTCGTTCCCGACATAAGGCCCTGAACGTAGTCGAAGAAAGGACCGTACCAGTTGTTGACCGCAACCGAGACCTGAACATTGAAGTAGATGAAGAACAGGATGACTGCGGTCATCACGATCGACCAGTTCTGCCACGGGTGCGGGGCGTACCAGCTCCAGAAGGCGTAGAAGATCGCCACGCAGGCCACGAAGTACATGTAGAACCACAGAAACGGCTTCGACCACAGCACCGCGATGCCGATGATCGGCGGCGAACCCGCCGCCACGGGCGGCAGGCCGAAGACGGCGCCCAGCTGCTCGCCGCCGAAGAACCAGAACAGGATCGCGGCAAGGCTCCAGACGGCGGCCGAGGTGAAGAAGAGCTTCGGCTGCGGGAAGAAGGATACGAACACTGTGGCGGGTTTCCTCGGTCTGACCGCAAATCAGCGGCGTTGCAGTTCGGCGGGCATAAAGTCACACATTAGGGGGAAAGAAAATGCCCGTGCCCAACGCCCGGCATCGAACAAACCGCAAATCATGGCGATTTTGGCGCAGCCGACCAGGCAATGACGCCAGAGGCGAGCAGCGCCGACGCCGCAATGATCGAGGCAAGCACGTAATTGCCCGAAGCCTGGGCGAGCAGGCCGGCGGCGATCGGGCCGACGATCTGGCCGAGACCGAAGGCCGCGGTCATCACCGCGAAGATGCGGCGCGGCGCCCGCGGCGCGAGCTGCCTGCCCATCTGTAGGCCCAGCGCCGTGATGGCGATAAAGGTGCCGCCGAGCAGGATGCCGGCGATCAACGGTCCGGCTGCACCTTTGACGACGACGCTGGCGGTGACGCCGACCACTTCGACCAGGCAGCTCGCGGCATAAGCGGCGTAGAGCCCGACGCGGCCGGCGAGCTTCTGCCACGCCCAAGTCGAGGGAAAGCCAGCCAGGCCGGCGACCATCCAGACAGCGGCCTCGAAGACGCGCCCGCCGCCGCCCTGGCGGACGATAGCGACCAGGAATGTGGCCGTCACCACATAGCCGAAGCCGAACAGCCCGTAGGCGACGATCATCCTCACCAGGGATCCGTCCTTCGGCAGCGCCGGCTCGCGCCCGTCGGCGACATTGGCCGGCGTGGTCGAGCCGGCGAGCAGCATGACGATGAGCAGGCCAACCGCCGAAAGCGCTCCAGACCAGAGCCAGCCGGCGGCCCAGCCCGCGTGTTCGGAGACGAGGATCGCCAGCAGCGCCGAGGACGCGGCAATGCCGAGACCGACGCCGCCGAAATGCAGCGCCTGCAAATCGCCGCGGCCGGCCTCAGCCAGGTGGCTGAAGACGATCGAGGCCATGAACACCATGACGAAGGCGCTGGCGAGGCCGGCGACGAAGCGGATGACGAGGAAGGCGGCCATCGTCTCGTTGAGCCCCATGAGGGCCGCGAGCGCTGCGCTGGCGGCGAGGCCGGCGAACATCAGCATGCGCTCGCGGCCATGCGCCCAGCCACCAGCCGCGGCAAGCGCGCCGATGAGGTAGCCGACATAATTGGCGGAAGCGATCCAACCGGCATCGGCCGGCGTCAGGCCAAGTCCCTCCATCATGCCCGGCAGGATCGGCGTGTAGACAAAGCGGCCGATGCCCATGGCGACGGCAAGCGCGACCATGCCGGCGAGAGCAAGCCGCAGGGGAGATGGCGAAGCGTTCATTGCGGCGCACAATAAGAATGTGCGTCCGCGAGACAATGTGCTTACGTTGGGCCAGGGCTGCCTAGGCATAAACGCCCCCTCACCCAGCCTCCGCTTCGCTCGGCTGACCTCTCCCCGGTGGGGAGAGGGGCCTGTCGGTGCCGGCGCGATCTCTTCTCCCCAGGGGGAGAAGGTGGCCGCGAAGCGGCCGGATGAGGGGGCGCGCCGCCGAAAAGGCCAACAATTAAGCGGCAACTTAGCGGCCAGCCGAACCTATCGTCTCGTAAGCTGTGCGGCGGGCCGTCAGCCGGAACGGCATGTCGCCGAGCTCGCGTTCCGACATGGTGTCGAGCACCGGATGCGACAGCGGATCGGTGATCCAGCGCGCGATCTCGCCGTCGTCGCGCGGCCTCGCCTCGGCGCCGGAAAGCCCTTTCAGCAAAGATAAAATCTTCATCGGGCCACCTCATGGCTCAAGGTTGTTGCAGGTAAATTCTGCCCTATCCTGTCGGGGTTCAATTGAGATTTCGGTCCGTTCACTTTAGAAAAACTGGATGGCTATGCTGAACCGCGTCCATCTCAACGGCCTGCGCGCCGTGGAAACCGTCGCCCGGCTGGGATCGCTGGCGGGCGCGGCGGCGGAGCTCAACGTCTCGGTCAGCGCCGTCAGCCAGCAGGTCAAGCGCACGGAAAAGCAACTGGGCCAGGCGCTGTTCGAACGCACGCCAAGCGGGCTCGTGCCGACCGAATTCGGCGCGGTCTTCACGGCGCGGCTCAGCGCCGGCTTCCGCGAGCTCGCGCAAGCGGTGGCGTTGGCCGACGAGGCCAACGAGTGCACGCTGGTCGTCTCGGTGGCGCCGGCTTTCGCCTCGAAATGGCTGTTGCCCCGGCTGTCGCGGCATTTCGCGAGACACCCAAACGTGCTTTTGCGCATCGACGCCTCGGCCAGGGTTGCCGATCTCGACCGCTCCGATGTCGATATCGCCATCCGGCTTGGCGACGGCAAATGGCCGGGCGGGCGCGCCGAGCTTCTGCTTGCCCAGGAAGTGTTTCCGGTCTGCGCGCCCTCGATCGCGGCCAGGCTGAAGTCGATCGGCGATCTGGCGCAGACCTGCGCCATCACCGACGAGCGGGCGATGTTCAGCTGGGACGGCTGGTTCGAAGCGGCCGGCGTCGAGCCGGTCACCTTCCAGAAAGGGGCGCGCTTCACCGATCCGATGCTTTGCCTGGAATCGGCGATCGCCGGCCATGGCGTGATGCTCGCCTGGCAGTTGCTGACCGCCGACGCGCTGGCCGACGGCCGGCTGGTCGCGCCCTTCGGGATCAGGGCCGAGAGCGGGCTGGGTTACTGGCTGGTGACCTCGGCCACCAAGAGCGAAAGCCGCAAGGTACGCGACTTCAAGGCCTGGATCCGCGAGGAGATTGAGGCGACCGTGGCGCAGTTCCGGGCGCTGGACAGCGCGGCATAGCCGCTGCGCACTTTTCGGTCCGTCATTCCTGAGAGCAGGCCCATTCGATCGCGGTGGAAAGGTCAATCGCAGCGGTCTATGTAAGGATGAGGACCCCAACAAATAGCAGGCAGGATCATGACCACACATTCGCGCGGCGTTTCGGCAAGCATCGACCCGGTGAAGCTCGACAGGCTGGCGGAAGTCGCCGTCAAGGTCGGGCTGCAGCTGCAGCCCGGACAGGACCTGGTGCTGACCTCCTCGATCGCGGCACTGCCGCTGACCCGCCGCATCGTCGAGCACGCCTATAAGGCGGGCGCCGGGCTGGTGACGCCTATCTTCAACGACGACGAGATCACGCTGGCGCGCTTCCGCTATGGCGCCGACGCCGGCTTCGACCGCGCCGCCGGTTGGCTTTACGAAGGCATGGCGAAGGCGTTCTCCAACAATGCGGCGCGGCTTGCGGTGCGCGGCGAGGATCCGTCGCTGCTGTCGTCGCAAGATCCGGCCAAGGTGGCGCGCGCCAACAAGGCCAACTCGATGGCCTACCAGCCGGCGCTGGAGAAGATCACCGGCTTCGACATCAATTGGAACATCGTCGCCTATCCCGACCTTGCCTGGGCAAAACAGGTCTTTCCGGGTGAGCCGGACGACGTCGCGGTGGTGAAGCTTGCCGACGCCATCTTCTCAGCCTCGCGGGTCGACGTCGAGGACCCGATCGGCAATTGGAAGGCGCATAACACCGCCTTGGCCGAGCGCACGAAATGGCTCAACGAGCACAGTTTCCACGCGCTGCATTTCACCGGGCCAGGCACCGACCTCACCGTCGGGCTGGCGGATGGCCATGAATGGATGGGCGGCGCTTCGACGGCGAAGAACGGCATCACCTGCAACCCGAACATCCCGACCGAGGAGGTCTTCACCACGCCGCATGCAAGACGCGTCGAGGGCCACGTCTCCTCGACCAAGCCGCTCTCCTACCAGGGCACGCTGATCGACGACATCTCGGTGCGCTTCGAAGGCGGGCGGATCGTCGAGGCCAAGGCCTCGAAGGGCGAGGACGTGCTGCAGAAGGTGCTCGACACCGACGAGGGCGCGCGGCGGCTCGGCGAGGTGGCACTGGTGCCGCATTCCTCGCCGATCGCGCGGAGTGGGCTGTTGTTCTTCAACACGCTGTTCGACGAGAACGCCGCCTGCCACATCGCGCTCGGGCAGTGCTATTCGAAATGCTTCGTCAACGGCGCGTCACTCAGCCAGGACGAGATCGCGGAGCGCGGCGGCAACAAGAGCTTCATCCACATCGACTGGATGATCGGGTCCGACAGGATCGACATTGACGGCGTGGCCAAGGATGGCGGCCGCGTGCCGGTGATGCGCAAGGGCGAGTGGGCGTAACGGTACTTTTGGTCGCGCAATTCCGGACGGACGGCTACGGCGAAGTCGCCGAGCCCAACCGCTGCACACTTTGCCGGAGCTTGGCAAAGGAGGCGTAAGTGGCCTTCGACATTGCGGTGAAGCGTGTCTATGAGCCGCCGGCGAAAGCCGACGGCCAACGGGTGCTGGTCGACCGCATCTGGCCGCGCGGCGTCAGCAAGAAGGACGCCGAACTGACGCTATGGCTGAAGGAGATCGCGCCGAGCGACGCGCTGCGCAAATGGTTCGGGCACGACCCGGAGCGCTGGGCCGAGTTTCAGAAGCGGTATCGGGCCGAGCTCGACGCCAACAAGGAAGCGGTGGCGCAGCTGCGTGGTCTGTTGCGCGAAGGCAAGGCGACGCTGCTCTACGGCGCGCATGACGAAGCGCACAACAATGCGGTGGCGCTGGCGGCGTACCTAAAGGCGTAAACGTTGAGATGCTGGCGGGACAGCGCCCCCCTCTGTCCTGCCGGACATCTCCCCCTCTTGGGGGGAGATTGGCAGCTCCGGTGCCCCGCTAATTCCTGCAAGGTTGATTGGCGAAAGCCGGCGTGAAGGCTGATCTCCCCCCTTGAGGGGGAGATGTCCGGCAGGACAGAGAGGGGGGCGAAGGAACTCGACGTAAGTGGTCGAGCCTCATTCCCCGCCCACCGCCTCCTCGTAAACCTCCGGCTTGAACCCAACGATAACGCCATCCCCCACCTCAAGCACCGGCCGCTTGATCATCGTCGGCTTGGCGAGCATCAGCTTCCTCGCCTTCTTCTCATCGAGCGCTTCCTTGTCCTTCTCCGGCAGCGCGCGAAAGGTCGTGCTGCCTTTGTTGAGCAGCTTTTCCCAGCCGACCTTGCCGATCCAACCGCTGAGCCTCTCCGCCTCGATCCCCTCTGCCCGGTAGTCATGAAAACGATATGGCACGTCATGGCTCTCCAGCCAGACGCGCGCCTTCTTGATCGTGTCGCAGGTGGTGATGCCATACATGGTGATGGTCAAGACGGGCCTCTGTCACATGAGCTTTCGAATCCGGCAGGAGCCTAGGCCGGCCCTATAAGCTTTGCCAGCGCGCCGGCGCGATTTTGCTGGGGCACGGTGGCCGACCAGCTTGCGGATTATGTGAAGACGATTTGAGAAGCAGACATGGCGACCGGAACACCAGCCCGGTCGCCATCTCTGATTTCAAGTTTACGTCGCGAAAGAAGCGAGACGCCTCAGGCCGATCGGCTTCAGTAATAGAAACGCTCTTCGCTGATCTTGCCGTTCTTGACGGTATAGAGGCCGACCTCATCCATCTTGACGCGCTCGCCGGTCGATTTGGGCGTTATGTCGAAGCTGAATCGCAGCGCAAACTGGTCGCCATTGACATAGGGACCCTCGATCGAGCCGCCGTGAACCTCGTGGTTGGCTTCCCACCAGGCGCCCTTTTCCTTGACGGCCTCCTTGCCGTTGCAGACGGCCATCGGCCCTTCCATCGCCTCGTAGCTGACGATGTCGTCGGCATTGTATTTCGCGGCAGCGCCGTGGTTGTCGCCTCGCTTGAGGAGCTCGGTGAAATCCTTGGCAATTTCGGCAGTGGTCATGATTTCCTCCCGGTTTGGACCAGACATCAAGTAGGTATCGATCGTTCGCCTGCCATCGACGGCCCCCTCCACAGGTGACAAATCCTGTCAGGATGGTGAGGCTTGCGCGCTGATGATAAGGACGATTCGAGATGCTCACATGACAGCATGCGCGTCGTCCCGATCGGTCAATTGCCAGCGCCTGATGACCTGGTATCGATTCTGACGCAGGAAGCTGTGTATCAACACGAACTCGCGCACAGTCCAACCGATCGGCTCAACTGCCCGCTCCTCAACTTTCGGAACGCGTGCTTTGTCACGCAGCAAAGTAACATGCGGCGCCATTGAATTCGGGACAAAAGGCTGCAACGGGCTATCGAAAAGCGCTGCCGTGAACGCCCGCCAAAAGGCTTCAAATTGTGGGACGCCATCACTTGCCCGCAAGACCAATGCACCGCCGCCAAAGGCCGAAAGACGGTTGAAAGAGACATCAAAGACCTGGGCTCGTACCAGTGAGCCCGCGTAGCAGGCATCCTCAACCAAAAGCCTCGGCAAGCCGTCGTAATCACCGAGCATGACAAGCGAGATATGGCGATGACTGGGACGAACCAACTTGCCTCCAAGTCCCAACTCTCGTTGCCAAGCCACAGCACGCGATTCCAGAATAGGGGCGATCATCTGTTCGGCAAGGATGGCGAAGAACAATCGATCAGTCGGATCGTGGCTGGCTCGATCCCACCGGAAAAAAGCTTGGCCGTTCCTGCCGATCCCGTACCACGGTTCTCCATTCACGGCTGATCCTTTCGGATGTCGTCCAAAGAATCAGACTAGAACAAAACAAGAACAAACTACAAGGGAGAATAGCACCCGCGCTCGATCGCCAGCCGCCGAACCAGCGCCAGCACGGTGTCGATGGTCGGCGTCGGCTGGCCGGTCAGGCGGCCGAGCTCCTGCACGGCGGTGACCAGCGCGTCGATCTCCATCGGACGGCCGCGCTCAAGGTCCTGCAGCATCGAGGTCTTGTGCTCACCGACATCGCCGGCGCCCTTGATGCGACGATCGACGGGGATGAGGAAGCGCACGCCGAGGCGCTCACCGATCGCCTGCGCCTCCAGCATCATGGCGCGGGCGACGGCGCGTGCGCCTTCGTCGGCGACGATGGCCGCAAGCGTGCTGCCGGTCAGCGCCGAGATCGGGTTGAAGGAGAGATTGCCCCAGAGCTTCACCCAGATCTCCGAGCGGATGTCCTCGCGCACCGGCGCCTGCAGCCCGGCCTTGACCATTTCGCGTGCCAGCGCGGTGGCCCGCTCGCTCTTTTCGCCCGAAGGTTCGCCCAGCGAAAAGCGCGTGCCTTCGACATGGCGGATCAGGCCCGGCGCATCGACCTCGACAGCGGGATAGACGACGGAGCCGATGACGCGCTCCGGTCCGATGCGCTGCCAGATCGCCCCACCTGGATCGACCGCGTCCAGCCGCGTGCCTTCGAGAGCGCCGCCCGCCTTGTAGAAATACCACCAGGGCACGCCGTTCTGCATGGTGACGACGGCTGTCGCCTCGCCCAAGAGCGGCGCGATCTCGTCCAGCGCCGGGGCCAGCGAATGCGCCTTCAGCGCCAGCACGACATAGTCCTGCACGCCGAGCTCCTCGGCGCGTGCCGCTGCTTTCACCGGCGCCACTGTTTCCTTGCCGTTCTCGATCAGGCGCAGGCCGTCGGCCTTAATCGCTTCCAGATGCGCGCCGCGCGCCACGATGGACAGATCGACAGGACCGGAGATCGCGAGCTTCGCGGCGAGGTAGCCGCCAATGGCGCCGGCGCCGAAGACGGTGATGCGCATCAGCCGAGCCCGAGCTTGGCCGCCAGCCCGATGCGCTGCAGCTTGCCGGTCGCGCCCTTCGGAATCTCGTCGAGGATCACCACCTTGCGCGGCACCTTGAAATCGGCGAGCCGGGTCGATGCAAAGCCACGGATATCGGCCTCGCTGGCGCTCTGGCCTTCGCGCAGCACGACGGCCGCCGCCACCTCCTCGCCCAGCTTGTCATGCGGCATGGCGAAGGTGACGACCTGCGCCACCGCCGGATGATCCATCAAGACGCCGTCGACCTCGAGCGGCGAGATCTTCTCGCCGCCGCGGTTGATGATCTCCTTCAGCCGGCCGGTGACGCGCAGATAGCTATCCTCGTCGAGCACGCCCTGGTCGCCGGTGTGGAACCAGCCATGGGCGAAGGCGCTGGCATTGGCATCCGGGTTCTTCTCGTAGCCTGCCGTGACGTTGGGTCCGCGAATGACGATCTCGCCGACCTCGCCGGCTTTGAGCAGCCGCCCGTCCGGCGCCATGACGGCGACTTCCGGTCCGGCCGACGCGCCGACGCTGCCGGGCTTGCGCAGGCCCGGCGGCAAACGGTTGGACGCCATCTGATGCGCGGCCTCGGTCATGCCGTAGGCCTCGATCACGGGGCAGCCGAAGGTCTTCTCCAACTCGGCCATCACCTGCGCCGGCAATGACGCCGACGACGAGCGGACGAAGCGCAGCTTCGCCTCGGCAAGCTGCTCGGGATTGCGGGCGGCGCGCGGCAGGATCGCCTGATGCATGGTGGGCACGGCGGTGTACCAGCTGGGCTTGGCTTCGGAGAGCCACTGGAAGAAGCGCAGCGCGTTGAAGCCCGGCGTGCAGAAGACGCTGCCGCCGGCGGCGAGCGAGGACAGCACCGCGGCGATCAGCCCATGGATATGGAACAGCGGCATGATGTTGAGGCAGCGGTCGGCCGGCGTCAGGCCGAGCGTCGCGCCGATATGCGCCGCCGACGCCGCAAGGTTGGCGTGGCTGAGCGGCACCAGTTTCGGACGCGACGTCGTGCCGGAGGTGTGGAGCAGCAGCGCAACATCGCTTTCCGCGGCGAAGCCAGACGAGACCGGCGATCCAACCGGCTCACCCTCGATCGTGAAGGTTCCGGACGGCGCGCCCTCCGGCACCAGCAGCCGCAGCACAGGGATACCCAGGCGCCCGGCGACTTCGACCGAGGGACCTGCCTCGTCCTTACCGACGAGGATCGCCTTGACGCCGATATCGCTGAGATAAAAATCGAGCTCGTCGGCACGATAGGCCGGGTTGAGCGGCGCGGTGGACGCAGCCGCCGCCACCGTGATGAAGGCCGTGGCCATCTCCAGGCCGTTCGGCAGCACGATGGCGACGCGGTCGCCGCGGCCGATGCCGAGCGCGTTCAAGCGCGCGACGGTATCGCGGATCAGGCGGCGCAGCCCGCCATGCGAGAGGGCCGTCCGTTCCGGCGCGGCGATGGCCGGCGCATCGTCGGCGCCGGGGGCAAGGCGATGGGCGAGATCGGTGGCGTTTTCGCTGTTCGTCATGGTTCCAGACTATGTTTCGAACGATCGGCTTATGTCCAGCGCCGCTCAATATCCGAGCGCCAGGCCGTCCTTGCGCGGGTCGGACGCCCCGGTCAGCGTGCCCTTTTCCCAGTCGATCAGCACCGCCTGCCCGCCGCCCAGCGGATGGTCGGGCTCCACAACACGATGACCACGCCGGCGCAGGCCTTCAATGGCCTCGGGATGCACGCTTCGCTCGGCCTCGACGACGTCGTGGTTGAAGAACACCCGCGCCGCATCGATCGCCTGCTGCGGGTCCATGCCGAAGTCGATCATGTTGGTCAAAAGATGCACATGGCCGAATGGCTGGTAGCCGCCACCCATCACACCGAAAGGCATGAGAGCGCGGCCATCCTTCGTCATCATGCCCGGCATGATGGTGTGCATCGGCCGCTTGCAGGGCGCTATCACATTCGGGTGCTTCGGATCGAGGCGGAAGCTCGAGCCACGGTTCTGCAGCACGACCCCGGTCTTCGGGCCGACGACGCCGCTGCCGAACGAATAATAGGTCGAGTTGATGAAGCTCACCGCATTGCGGTCGCGATCGACGACGCTGATATAGACCGTGTCGCTGCCGGGAAGATCGAGACGCGGCAGATCGGTCATGGCGCGCTCGGGATCGATCGCGGCGCGCAAGCTGTCGGCATAGGCGCTGGAAAGCAGCGCCTTGACCGGGACATCGACATGGTCCTGGTCGGCGAAAAAGGCATCGCGATCCTGATAGGCGAGCCGGCCGGCCTCAATCTCGAGGTGCAGGCGCGCGGCGCCGTCCGGATCGAGCTTGCCCAGCTCGAAGCCCGAGAGCACGTTCAGCATCAGAAGCGCGGTCAGGCCCTGGTTGTTGGGCGGCATCTGGTGGATGTCGTAGCTCCGATAGGCGGTGCTGACCGCGCTCCGGTAATCGCCCTTGGTGGCGGCGAAATCGTCGAGCGTATGCAGGCCGCCGAGCGCGCGAAGCCGTCCGACCAGATCCTCCGCGACCTCGCCTTCATAGAATCCGGCGCGGCCCTTCCTGGCGATGATGCGCAGCGTCTCCGCCAACTCCGGCTGGCGATGGATGTCGCCGGCCTTCGGCGGCTTGCCGCCCGGCAAAAAGATGCGCGTGGCCACCTCGTCAGCCGACAGGTCGGTCTCGGGATCCTTCCAGTCGAAGGCGACGCGATCGTGCACGACATAGCCTTCTTCCGCGTAACGAATGGCCGGAGCGAGCGCGTCGGCCAGGCCCTTGCGGCCATGATCCTCCAGCAGCCGGCACCAGGCGTCGACGGCGCCTGGGATGGTGACGGCGTGCGGACCCTGCTTCGGAAGCTCGCTAAATCCCTTGTCCAGATACCAGTCGATCGTCGCGGCCTTTGGCGCACGGCCCGAGCCGTTGAAGGCAAGCACGTTCGCGTCGCCCTTGGGGCAGTAGAGGACAAAGCAGTCGCCACCGACGCCGGTCGACTGCGGCTCGACCACCGCCTGCACCGCGGCCGCGCAGACCGCGGCGTCCATCGCGTTGCCGCCGGAGCGCAGCATGTCGATGGCCGCGAGCGTAGCGAGCGGATGCGAGGTCGCGGCCATCGCCTCGGTGGCGCGGACCGGCGAGCGGCCGAGAAACTGGAAATCACGCATGCGGGTCTGGGTAACCTTGTATCAACGTCCGCGGCCGAAAACTGGGCGGCGGACAACAAGACGATCGATAGCACGATCAGACACGTCGCAATGGCGGCGATCGTCGGGTCGATCCGGTCGCGCAGCTCTCTTCGTCATTTTCGCTTCTCCAACCGGTGTCCTGCTGTCATCGATTTGGTATGCGAATTTGTATACAATTTTGAGTGTAGTTCGTCGAAAGCCGATGTCAACGTCGGACGTGCGGTTGACCGTTGGAGGCGGGACGCTTGAGCAAGGAGAGAAAGAACACGTTGCGCGACTCGGTGTTCGAGGCGCTGAAAGCGTTGATCATCACCGGCCAGATCCCGCCGGGCGGCCGCGTGACGGAAAACGAAATCGCCGAGCGCCTGAAGGTGAGCCGCACGCCGGTGCGCGAGGCCTTCAACCGTCTGGAGCGCGACGGCCTGGTAATCGGGCGGCCGCGCCAGGGCTATGTGGTGGCCGAATTCAACCTGACCATGTTCCGCGAGGCTTTCGACATCCGCGAATTGCTCGACGGGCGCGCGACCGAGCTGGCGGCGGCAAACGCGACCGCCGCCGACAAGGCAAGGCTGCGCGAGATGCTCGCCGAATGCGAGCGGCTGGCGGCGATCCCGGATCGCAGCACCAGGGAGAAATTCGAGGAACTCCAGGTCGGCATCGACCTGCACCGGGCAATCGCCGAAATCGGCGGCAACGGGATGCTCTACGGCATGCTCTGCGGCATCCTCGACAAATGCCAGCAATATGTGTGGACCGAGCTGTTGTGGCTGGACGAGTGGAAGCTCACCCGCGAAGAACATGCCGGTATCGTCGACGCGATCTGCGCCGGCGATGTCGCCTTGGCCGGCGAGCGCGCCCGTGCGCATGTGCGCGGCTCACGCGAGAACATCCTGCGCCTGCTGCAGGCCAAGTCCGATTATCAGGGATTCTTCGCCAAGGCGTCTTGAAGCGCCTATCGCATCAGCTGGAAAGCATGGGGCAGTTGGCGCCGAGCCGCAGGCTGACATAGGCTACGTCGCCGACGCTGAATTGAGAACCGTCGGCGCGGCGCGGGGCGTCGATGACGATCGGGACCCCCTGCCCTAGCTCGGCATGCAGGCGCAGGGTGCGGCCGTGGAAGACGACGCCGCTGACACGTGCCGGCGCGGTGCCTTCGCCGGCTTCACCGACAATCAGGAGATCTTCCGGCCGCACGCCGATGGTTCGCGTGTCTCCGGCGGCCGGCGTCTCGCCGCTGTCCGAGATCGCCTCCAGCGGCAGGTCGCCGGCGGCAAAGCGCAGGCGCTCGCCGTCGCGGCCGACAAAGCGCGAGGGCAACAGGTTCATCGTGCCGATGAAGGAGGCGACGAAACGCGTTGCCGGACGGTCGTAAAGTGTGGCCGGCGGCGCGATTTGCTCGATGCGGCCCTTGTTCATGACGACGATGCGGTCGGAGATCGACAGCGCCTCGGTCTGGTCGTGAGTGACCATGACGAAGGTGGTGCCCAGCCGCGACTGCAGCCGCTTCAATTCGACCTGCATCTGCTCGCGCAGATGCGCGTCGAGCGCCGACAGCGGCTCGTCGAGCAGAAGCACGCGCGGCTCGCAGACGATCGCGCGGGCTAAAGCGACGCGCTGACGCTGGCCGCCGGAGAGTTCGGAGACGCGGGCGCGCAGCTTGTCGGCGAGCCCTACCATGTCGAGCGCCTCGCGGACGCGTTTGGCCTGCTCGGCGCGGGTGAGCTTGCGCAGCGACAGGCCGAAGCCGACATTGGCCGCGACGTCCATATGCGGAAACAGCGCATAGTCCTGGAAGACGGTGTTCACCGGCCGGTCGAAAGGCCGCAGCCCGGTGATGTCGCGGCCGTCGAGCAGCACATTGCCGCTGGTCGGGCTCTCGAAGCCGGCGATGACGCGCAGGCTCGTCGTCTTGCCGCAACCGGAAGGGCCGAGAAGGGTCAGGAACTCGCCCGGCGCGATGTCGAGGTCGACGGCTTCGAGGCCGACAATGCCGCCAGCAAAAACTTTCGAAACCTTCTGCAGCCGAACGAGCGCATCAGGCGCCATCGCGCACCTCGGACGGTTTTGTCGTGTTGACCCAAAGGATCTGGCAGCGCTCGGCGCCCGGATTGCGGAAGGCATGCAGCAGCGTACTCTTGAAGGCGAAGCTGTCGCCGGCCTTGAGGACATAGGTGCTGGCGTCCACCACCAGCTCGACCTCGCCCGCCATGACGAAGCCAAATTCGTGACCGGCATGGGCGTAGGCTTCTGCCGTGCCGCCGCCGGCCTCCACCGTGACCAGCATGCCGGTCAGCGTCGCGGCCGGCGGCGACAGGAGCGCCTTGGCGATGCCTTCGGATTTCACCGGAATCTGCCGTCGCTTGTCGGCGCGCACGCAATAGAGATCGTTGACCGCTTCGTTGCCGTCGGCGATCAGCGCCGACGGCTCGATGTCGAGCGCCGCCGCGAGCGGCCAGATCACCTTGACGCGCAGCGACGACATGCCGCGCTCGATCTGGCTGAGCGCGCCGATGGAGATGCCGGCCTTGGCCGCGAGCTCGGCCAGCGACAGCTTGCGCTCGAGCCTGAGCGCCCGCACGCGCCGGCCGACGCGGATATCGGCATCGTCTTTCGACCTCTCGGCGGCTTCGTCAAAGACATCCATGCAATGGTCCTCGTTATCTTTCCCTTCTCCCCTTGTGGGAGAAGGTGGATCGGCGCGAAGCGCCGAGACGGATGAGGGGTGTTCCAGCGGAGTGAGACGTTTGTGTTCCCTGGAGCACCCCTCATCCGGCCGCTTCGCGGCCACCTTCTCCCACAAGGGGAGAAGGTAAGGACGCTCAGCCCCCGGCCTTCACCTTCTCGAACATCTTTGCCACGTCGTCATTCTGCTTCATCGGGCCGGTGAAGATGGTGCTCTTCAGCATCACGTCCGGATCCGCAGGCAGCTGCAGCTTGTCCAGCTCTTCCTTCGATACCCCGGCAAACGCGGTGCTCAGCGAGCTGCCATAGCCATAGGACTGGATCAGGAATTTCCCGGAGTCGGCGTCGAGGCGGCTGTTGATGAAGTCATAGGCGAGGTCGACGTTCTTGGCGTCCTTGAGCATGACGAAGCCGCAGGCCCAGGTCAGCATGCCTTCCTTCGGCTTCATGAACTCGACCGGCACGCCCTGCTTCTTGAGCGAGGTGGCGGACGCGTTCCAGGTCATGGCGGCGACCAGTTGGCCGCTGGCCAGCGCCTGCTCGACCGAGGTCATGTCGGTGGTGTAGCTCGACATGAGCGGCCGCTGCTCGCGCAGCTTTTCGGCCACCTTGTCCATCTGGTCCGGCGTCATGTCGAAGGGGTTCACGCCCGCCAGGAGGGCCGCGACGATCGGCGTGTCGTGCACGGCGTCGATGGTCGCCATGCGGCCGGCATATTGCTTATCCCACAGAAGGTTCCAGCTCGCCTCGGGGTTCTTCACCAGGTCGGTGCGGTAGAGGATCGAGGTGTTGCCCCAGTCCCACGGCACCATCCACACCTTGCCGTCGCCGGCCTGCAGGTCGGCCAGGTTCTTGAACACCGGGAAGATCGAATCCCAGTTCTTGATGCGCTTGGTGTCGATCGGCTGCAGCAGGCCTTCCTTGTTCCAGCGCGCCACCTTGTCGTAGCAGGGATGCGCGATGTCCGGGCGGAAGCCGGCCTTGACCTTGGTGAAGGCGTCGTCATCATCGCCGAAGATCGTCGCCTCGACGCCATCGGGATGCGCGGCAAGGAAGCTCTTGTTGAAGTCGGGCAATTCGTAGCCCGACCAGGTGAAATATTGCAGCTTGTCGGCGGCAAGCGCGACTGTCGACGACAGCGCGAGCGCCAGCGCGGCAAGGCCGGCCCGGGCTTTGTGTCCGGCGATCGATTTCAGGTGGACTGTCATTTTCGTTCTCCTCTTCTTTGTTGTGGTTCAGGCTGGATTGCGGCGCGCGGCGCCAAGACCGCGGTGGCGAAGGATTTCGGCTGTGCCAGCGATGACGAAGGAGACAATGAGGATCACCGTGCCGAGCGCCATCACGGTCGGGAGCGAGCGCGGGAAGCGCAGCTGGCTCCAGATGTAGAGCGGCAGCGTCGGCTCGGTGCCGGCGAGGAAAGAGACGACGATGAACTCGTCGAAGGAAATCAGGAAGGAGAGCATGAAAGCCGACAGCACGGCGGGCGCACTCAGCGGCAGCATCACGCGCCGGAACGTCGTCCAGTCGGAAGCGCCGAGATCGAGCGCCGCCTCGCGGATCGTCTTCGGGATGGCGGCGAAGCGGCTGCGCATCACCACCACCGTCGTCGGCAGCGCGACGAGGATGTGGCCGAGCACGATGGATATCCGCGACGGGCCGAGGCCGATGAGGTTGACCAGGATCAGAAGCGAGATGCCGACGATGACGCCGGGGATCAGGATCGGCAGGCGAGCAATGGCGCTGATGGTGGCGGCGAGCGGTGAACGGCCGTAAAGGTCCATATAGGAAACGGTGATGCCGCAGAGCGTCGCGCCGAAGGCGGCGATGACGCCGATGACCAGGCTATTGGCCAAGGCGCCGGACAGTGCTGGGTTGCCGTAAAGCGTGCGGTACCATTCGAGCGTAAAGCCTTGCAGCGGAAACGCCGCCTGGATCGAGTTGTTGAAGGAAAACAGCGGGATCAAGAGCACCGGCAAATAGAGGAAGACGAGATAGCCAAGCACGTAGAGGGCGAGCCAGCGGCCGTCGCTTTTGGTGTCTGCCCGGACGCTCATGTGCGGCTGCCAAACCGGCGGTCGGCGCCGCGCGCGACCAGCACCACGCAAAGGATGACCAGCATGACGCATACCGAGAGCGCGGCGCCGAATGGCCAGTCATTGGCCTTGCCGAATTGCGACTGGATCAGCGTGCCGATCATGGTGCTGGCCGGGCCGCCGACCATGGCCGGCGTGACATAGTCGCCGACCGTCGGCACAAAGACGACCAGCGCCGCCGCCAGAACGCCCGGCATAGAATTGGGCAGCACGACGCGGCGGAAGCTGGTGAAAGGCCGCGCGCCGAGATCGGATGCAGCCTCGAGCAGCGATTTGGGGATCGTGTCCAGCGCCACATAGATGGGCAGGATGGCGAAGGGCGCATAGGCGTGCGCGAGCGTGACGACCACCGCGGCCGGCGTGTTGAGGAAGGCGAGCGTCGGCTCCTCCCAAAGGCCGGTCTCGATGAAGGCCGAATTCAGCACGCCATTATAAGCAAGCACGATCTTCCAGGCGAAGACGCGAAGCAGATAGCTGGTCCAGAACGGCAGCGTGACCAGGAAGAGCAGCAGGTTGCGGCGCCGCCCGGCATGAAAGGCGAGATAGTAGGCGACCGGATAGGCGGTAACGACGGTGGCGAGCGTCACGAGGCCGGCAATGACCAGCGAGCGCAGCGTCACCGTCCAATAGAGCGGATCGGTTGCGACGGTGACGAAGTTCTCCGCTGTCAGCCCGACACCGAGCAGCGAGCCGTCATTGCCCCTGAAGGCGAGAAAGACCACCAGGCCGAGCGCGAACAGGATGAGGAAGAAGGTGACCAGCCCGCCCGGCAGCAGCATGGCGAAGCGGAAGACCGGCGAGATGCGGTTTTCCGGCAGGGGCCGTGTTGCGGCGATGGTCGACATCGAAGTGCCTATTGGCTCCATCGGATTTTTGAAATCACCTGATGCTTTTTCATATTCATGAAACTGTCAAGCAGATTCGCTTGTGCGCTGCACGCATTCGGCGTCAGCGTTCGAACGCATCGAGCATGCGGTACCAGGTGATTGCCGCGGCAACCCCGACCTGGCGGAAGGCGTGGAACGGGATCGGCTTGATCGGCGACAGCGGAAACGGCAATTGCCGAGCGTCGCCGCTCGCGAGGTAATTCGCCATGCGCTTGCCCAGCGCGCTCATCAGGCCGACGCCCCTGCCCTGGCAGCCGACGACCGCCAGCAGGCCTTTTTCCGGTTCATGCAGATGCGGCAGGTGGTCCGGCGTCAGCGCCACGCGGCCGAACCAGCGCTTTTCGATGGCGATGTCGGCAAGCGCCGGATAGAGGCGGATGAGCGCGCGTTCGCAATGCGCCCAATCGGCGGCGCTTGAAGGCAGCGCCGTGCGGCCGCGACCGCCCAGCACCATCCGGCCATCGGGACTCCGGCGGTAGTAGACCAGGATGCGACGAGAATCGGAAACGGCCTGACCGCCCGGCAGGATGCTTGCGGCAAGCTCGGCCGGAAGCGGCGCGGTGGCGATCTGGAAGGAATGCAGCGGCACGATCGTCTGGGCAAGGCCCGGCAGCAGGCCGTCGGTGTAGGCATTGGTGGCGAGCACGACCGCCTTGGCGCGCAATTCGGCGCCGCCTTGCGTCGAAACCCGCCAGGCGCTGGCATCCTTGGAGAGCTTCACCACCCGCTGCTGCTCGGCGATGCTGGCGCCGGCGGCCGAGGCGACGCGGGCGAGCTCGAGCGTGTAGGACAGCGGATCGATGACGCCGGCGCGGCGGTCGAGCCAGCCTCCGAGATACCCTTTGGCGCCGGTCATGGCCGCGATCTCGGCCTGATCGAGCAATTTGACGTCGGCACCCCGCGAGCGCCATTGGCGATCCCGGTTCGCCGCTGCCTTCAGCGCGGTCTCGGTGTGCGCGGCCTGGATCCAGCCTTTGCGCGTGAACGGCACCGCCAGCTTCTCGTCGCGGATCACATCGAACACGGCATCGGCCGTCGAGGCGGCGAACGCGACCAGGGCTTCGCCGCGCTCCTTGCCGAAGTGTTCGATCAGCCACTCCGGATCGTATTTGAGGCCGGGGATGACCTGGCCGCCATTGAGGCCCGAAGCGCCCTGCCCGATCGCGCCGGCATCCAGCACCTGAACGGAAATGCCCGCGCGCGCCGCATGCAGCGCGGTCGACAGCCCCATGATGCCGCCGCCGACGATGACCGCGTCCAGCGTGGCACCGGCCGAAAGCTCCGACTGGAACGCCATGGCCGCCTGGGGCTTCCGCCAGATCGGATCGGAGAAGGCTGCGGCCAAGAAGGTCACCTATACGCTGGAGCTTCGTGAAAATCCTATCGCCGATTTCATGAATTTGAAAGAGCGCTTGGATGGGCCAGTTCGGCTGTGGCTGTGTGACAGCACATCCATGGTCATAAATGTTGCGGCTGGCGGGATAGACGTTTTCGCGAAATCGGGGAAAAGTGCCGCGCGCGAAAAAATCGAGAGGAATGATGCCATGACCGATCCGACCCGCCTGCCCGCCGATGGAATTTTCGTCGGCCGCGCCAAGACCAGCGCCGCTTCCCATCCGCTGGTGGTGACGGTGCGGGACGGCGAGGTGATCGACATCACCTCGAGCGCGGCGCCTACGGTGCGCGATCTTTGCGAGTTGAAGGATCCGGCCGGCTATCTGCGCTCGGCCAAGGGCAAGGCGATCGGCGCGCTGGAAGAAATTGCGGCGAACAGCTTCGAGGCCGAACGTGATGCCGGTAAGCCCATCCTGCTGTCGCCCGTCGACCTGCAGGCGGTGAAGGCCTCCGGCGTCACCTTCGTCGTCAGCCTGCTCGAGCGCGTCATCGAGGAGCAGGCGCGCGGCTCGGCCGAAAAGGCGGATGCCATCCGCGCCGACATCGCCGGGCTGATCGGCCACGATCTGTCGAAGCTAAAGCCCGGCTCGCCGGAAGCGATGGAGATCAAGGCCAAGCTGATCGCGCGCGGGGCCTGGTCGCAATATCTCGAAGTGGGCATCGGCCCGGACGCCGAGATCTTCACCAAATGCCAGCCGATGGCTTCCGTCGGCTTCGGCGCCGATGTCGGGCTGCACCCCGTCTCCACCTGGAACAATCCCGAGCCTGAGATCGCCATGATCGCCGATAGCTCGGGTCGCATCGTCGGCGCCACGCTCGGCAACGACGTCAACCTGCGCGACGTCGAGGGGCGCTCGGCGCTGCTCCTCGGCAAGGCCAAGGACAACAACGCTTCCGCATCGCTCGGGCCGTTCATCCGGCTGTTCGACGAAACCTTCTCCATCGCCGACGTGAAGCGCGCCACGGTGCGGCTCCGCGTCGAGGGCGAGGACGGCTTCTCGCTGGAGGGCGCGAGCTCGATGGCCGAAATCAGCCGTTCGCCGGAAGAGCTGGTCAAGGCGGCGATGGGACCGCACCACCAGTATCCGGACGGGCTGGCGCTCTATCTCGGCACCATGTTCGTGCCCTCGAAGGACCGCGGCGAGAAGGGCAAGGGCTTTACCCACAAGGTCGGCGACATCGTCACCATCTCGTCGGAAAAGCTCGGCGCGCTCACCAACCGCGTACGGCTGTCGCCCGATTGTCCGCACTGGACCTACGGCGCCAGCCATCTGATGCGCGACCTGGCCAAAGCGGGTCTGATCTAACGCCGCACCGGAAGGGCGGTTGCTTGGAGGCCAATCCGCGCAGCGGATGGTCGATGGTGTTGTTTGCCCAACGAATATCACTGCTGCTGATGCAATCTGATGGGATTGCTGATGGCGCGAGCGCCTGTGCCAACATCCATTGGCGATGGAGGCTTGCCACTGCCTGAAAAAGAGAATGCTCTAGACGTTCCGGTCGGCGCGGGCAGGAGATGCGGCCAAGGCCACATCGCGCCGATCCAGGAGGAGAGTTCAACATGGGAGGAAATCGAATGCTTTCGCGGCTAAGACTGCTCGTGCTTGGCTTGATCGCCATGCTCGCCATTCCGGCGATGGCCGAGGCCAAGACGTTCTACTGGATTTCGCATGGCGGCCCTGCCGATCCGGTCTGGACCTACTTCCTGGCCGGCGCCAAGCAATGGGCGAGCGACACCGGCAACAAGGTGAACACCTCGTTCCACAATGGCGATGTGGCCTCGCAGCAGGAGGCCGTCCGCGCCGCCATCTCGGCCAAGGCCGACGGCATCGTCACCACCAGTCCGGATCCGGGCAGCCTTGTCGAGATCGTCAAGGAAGCGCGCGCGGCCAATATCCCGATCATCAACTTCAACACGCCCGATCCGAAGGCCAACTTCAACGCCTATGTCGGCGGCGACAACGTCACCTTCGGCAAGCACTGGGCGCAATATTTGGTCGACAAGGGCCTGGTGAAGAAGGGCGATTTCGTCTGGATGCCGGTCGAGGTCCCCGGCGCCACCTATGGCGTGCAGGAAGAGGAAGGCATCAAGAGCGTGTTCGGGCCGGCCGGCGTCACCTATGAGGTGACAGAAGCGACGCTCGACCAGGCCGAAGTGATCAACCGCATGGTCGACTATCTCACCGCCCACAAAGGCAAGGTGAAGGCGATCATCGGCCTCGGCGACCTCGTCACCGGCTCGATCAAGCGCGTCTTCGACCAGGCCGGCGTCAAGCCAGGCGAAATCCCGGTCGTCGGCTGGGGCAACTCGCTCGACACCACGCAGGAAGTGCTGAACGGCTACGTCAATGCCGGGCAGTGGCAGGACCCGCAGGCGACCAGCTATGTGGCGCTTTCGCTGGCCAACATGGCGGCCAGCGGCATTCCTCCAGGCTTCAACGTCATCACCGGCGCGCTCTATGAGAAGGACACCGCCGGCGTCTACGACAAGATCCTGTCCGGCAAATAATCCTTGGCATCTACGGTCGCGGCTTTCGGGCCGCGGCCGCTTTCCTGTACCGTCGAGCCCTGCCTGATCGGAGTGGGCTTTAGCCAATCATCCACGCCGCGGGCTCAATGGAAAACCGTTCCTTCATTCAAAGTTTCATCGCTCGAGCGGAATTCGGCCCGCTGGTGCTGCTTATCGTCGAGCTCGTCGTCTTCTGGGGCATCAATCCCGACTTCCTGTCGCCGCAGAACATCTCCAACATCCTGGCCTTCACCGTCGAGCTCGGCCTGATCGCGCTGGCGATGACGCTCTTGATGACATCCGGAGAATTCGACCTCTCGGTCGGCTCGCTGTTCGGCTTCTCGCCGGTGCTGATGTGGACGCTCTTCAACAGCGGCGTCACCTCGCTGGAAATGGGCCTGCTGATCGCGCTGATCGTCGCTGCCCTGATCGGGCTGGTGAATGGCTGGTTCGTGACGCAGCTCAAGATCCCGTCCTTCCTGGTGACGCTCGGCATGCTGCTGGTCGTGCGCGGCTCGGCGCTGTTCATCACCGACGGCTTTCCGCAGAGGACCTGGAGCGCCGAAGGCAGCTGGCTGGCGAACATCCTGGTCGGCGACTTCTATGTCGGGCCGTTCCGCATCTACGCCTCGCTGTTCTGGTTCATCGGCGCTGCGATCGTGCTGGGTTACGTGCTGACGCAGAGCCGCACCGGAAACTGGATCCAGGCCGCCGGCGGCAATCCGAACGCAGCCCGCGCGCGCGGCGTCAACGTCAGCCGCGTCAAGGTCGGCCTGTTCATCCTGTCGGCGGTGATGGCCTCGCTCGCCGGCGTGATCTCGTCGCTCCGCACCTCCGCAGCCAACCCCAACAGCGGCACCGGATACGAGCTCGAGGTCATCGCCATGGTGGTGATCGGCGGCACGGCGCTGACCGGCGGACGCGGCACCATCATCGGCACCGTGCTCGGTATCCTGATCCTGCGCGTCATGCGCAACGGCATTGTGCTGATCGGCGTGCCGGGGCTCGCCTACAACATCTTCATCGGCGCGATCATCCTCGGCATGATGGCGCTGCATTCATGGCTCGAGCGCCGTCACCAGGCAGGAACTTAGGACGATGGCCGAACCGCTCATCCGCATGGAAAATATCCGCAAGTCCTACGGGCGCGTGCAGGCGCTGGTGGACGCCAACTTCCACGTCAATGAAAAGGAGATCGTCGGCCTGCTGGGGGACAACGGCGCGGGCAAGTCGACGCTGATCAAGGTGTTGTCGGGCGCCGTGCCGCTGACCAGCGGCGACATCCTTATCCGCGGCAAGAAGGTCATGCTGCGCAGCACCAGCGACGCCATCGCCCACGGCATCGAGACGATCTACCAGGATTCGGCGCTGGTCACGCAGCTGTCGATCGCGCGCAACCTGTTCCTCGGGCGCGAGCCGATCAAGGCGCCGCGCTTCCTGAACCGCATGGACCAGGACGCCATGAACGCGGTGGCGCGCGACCTGCTCAGACAGGTCGGCATCACCAAGAACATCCCACCGACGACACCGATCGGCTCGCTGTCGGGCGGCGAGCGGCAGGCCGTGGCGATCGCCCGCGCCATGCATTTCGACAGCGATCTCATCATCCTTGACGAACCGACCAACAATCTCGGCGTCGCCGAGACGCAAGGGGTCTTGAGCTTCGTGCGCAGCGCCCGCGATTCAGGGCATTCCTGCATCTTCATCGCGCACAACATCCACCACGTCTTCCAGGTGGTCGACCGCATCGTGGTGATGCGCCGGGGCAAGGTGGTGGCCGACGACATCGATCCGAAAAAGACAACGGTCGCCGAGGTCGAGCGCGTCATCACCGGCATGTCGGACAAGGAAATCCGCGACGCCATCGCCGACGGTTCGCAGCATGGCTGAGGGCTGACCGGCAGGCGGATCGGCGGCCGGCAGCCGCTTCACGCCCGCCGCTGGCACAGGATTGCATCAGCGCCTATGACTGGACCCATGAAAGCCACCGTAGCCGATATCGCCCAGAGTTGCGGCCTGTCGACCGCGACCGTCGACCGGGTGCTCAACAACCGCCCGGGTGCAAGCGCTGCCAACCGGCAGCGCGTGCTGGAGGCGGCCAAGCAGCTCGGCTACCTGCCGACGCTCGATCAGGTCGTGCTGCCGTCGAAGCCGGCGCATCTCGAATTCTTCCTGCCGATCGGATCCAACGCCTTCATGGCCGATCTCGCCCATCACATCGAGGACTATGCGGCGCGCCTTCCGCTGGTCGCCTCCTGCCGCATCCATAACCTTGCCGGCATTTCGCCAGGCGCGCTGCAGAGCGCTGTGGAGAACCTGTCGCTCAAGGCCAATGGCGTCGGCGTGATCGCCGTCGACCATCCGCGCACACGCAACATCCTGCGCGAGCTGGTCGATGCCGGGATCAGGCTGGTCACGCTGATCTCGGATGTGCCGGCGGCACCGCGCTCGGCCTATGTCGGCATCGACAACCGGGTGGCGGGCCGCACGGCGGCGCTGCTGATGGGCCGCTTCCTCGGCGGCCGTGGGGGACATCTGGCGATGGTGGTCGGCTCGCGCTCCTATCGCGGCCACGAGGAGCGCGAGATGGGCTTTCGTTCGGTGCTCGCCGAAGAATTTCCCGACCTCACGGTCTCAAGCGCGGCCGAAAGCAACGACGACCCGGACGCCAGCTACCGCGCGACCGTCAAGGCGCTGCACGACGAAACGGATCTGCTCGGCATCTATTGCGTCGGCGCCGGACGCTCCGGCGTGGCCAAGGCGTTGCTGGAAGCCAAGCCGCGCAGGAAGCCGGTCTTCATCTGCCACGACCTGACCAAGGAAACACGGCGCTATCTCGTCGACGATCTCGCCGATGTCGTGATCGACCAGAATGCGCGGCTGATCGCCGAGCAGTCGGTGATCCGCCTGCTCGGCTCCATCGCCTCATCGGCACCGTATCTGACGAAGAAATTCATCGAGCCGCGGCTGATCTTCAAGGAAAACGTCCCGGTGCAGTAGCGCGGGGCGCGCCGCTCGCTTATTTGTCTGACGATTGATCCCGCAATTCTGCACACCAGCTATGCAGGTTTCGCAATTGCCGAATCGTTAGGCACCTCGTATTTATCTGGGTGTCGGCCGTCTCCTCCTCCCAGATGTGATGCCGACGCTGAGTGCGGTACACCTCCTCCCGTGCCGTATTCGAAATCGAGCCCGCTGCCACCTCCTCCCGGCAGCGGGCTTTTCTTTGCCCGCAGCTTCCCCTCACTCCACCGCTCTCGCCTAGGAGTGCCGGTGCGCCATAACTAAGCTTTCAGGACATTCTGCATCTTCGTCAAATGGCCTTTTCCGCCCGTCTGACGCAGGGATTTTTGAAAAGGTTGCGGTTTGTCTTGGTGCAAGATTTCCGTTCATTTGCGTGAAATCAGCGCAAACGCTGGAGATTGGTTGAAGCCGCCCCCAACCTCGTCATTCTATGGCGGAGCAAGGAGCGTAGCGACGCGGCGCAGACCATAGAATCCATTCCGTGACTTCGAAGCGCCGCCACGGTGGAGAATTCTGCTCCGTTGCACGTCCTGGCGAAGGTAACGGCATGGATTCCAAGGTCTTCGCGCGTCGCTTCGCTCCTTGCTCCGCCCTGGAATGACGAAGGGGTAGGCGTTTCGGCCAATCTCCAACGCGTGCCACCTGCGAACGCAAAACAGAGCCGACTGAAGCCGACCGGTCAAAACCCCTGTGCAGTGCCACTAGCCGGGGCGCGTCGTCCCCCTCTTAGGGCGGCTGAAAAGGGCGACCTCGGAGATCAGCGCGCCCGGAACGAAGCAATCAGGCTTTCGGCCATGCGCACGAATTGCGCGCTCGGACCTTCGGCGCCGACGCTCTGCATCGAGACGCGCGCGCCTTCGAGCAGCAGCGACAGCGTGTCGGCGAGAAGCTCGGCCTGGCCGATGCCGGCATCGCGGCAAAGCGCGACCAGCTTTTCGCGCTGGGCCTCCTTCAGTTCCTTGATGACGCGCCTTGCCGGGTGATCGGTCTCGGTGAGCTCGACGGCGGCATTGGCCATATCGCAGCCGCGGCTGTCGGCGCTGAGCAGTTCCGAAGCCTTTTGGACCCAAGCATGCAACTGGGCGAGCTTGTCGCCGGGATGCTTGGCCTCGAACTCGTCCCAGATCCTCGAAGCCTTCGCCGCCGTTGCGCGCAGGCATTCGACGATCAATTCGTCCTTGGACTCGAAGTGACGGTAAAGCGTCATCTTGTTGGTGCCGGCAGCCTCGGTGATGGCGTCGACGCCCACACCCTTGATGCCGTGCTTGTGGAACATGTCCTGCGCCGTCTCCAGGATTCGATCCCGGGGACGGGAACGCTCCGCAACGCCGTCAGTCATCATGCTCTCCTTTCGTCGTTTCCAAAAAAACCGTCGCCACCTCTTGACTAGGGTGTTACCGGTCTGTAACTTCCAGCATGTTACTTACTGGTAACACCTATATCACTCGCCGTCAAACGACAAGGCCCTCCGATAGCCCTGCCAGAGTGAGATGGGACGCAAAACCTGCCTGTCATGCGGCTTTGGCCGGTGAAGAACGAGAAAAAGCGGTCCGTGATCAAGCGATGCGGACCGAGCAAGGAGCCACTCCTATGCAAAAGCGCAAAGACCTGACGATCGACGAAGCCATCCGGGATCCGATGATCCGGCTGGTGATGAAGGCGGACGGGATCGACCCCAAAGCCTTCGAACGGATGCTGCGCCAGCGCGCGGCTGACCAGGCGCCGGGCAACATCCCGCCATCCTTCCTGCAGGATTCCGGCTCCGGCCGGGCCCGGCGCCTGCGCCATTTCGCAAACCCGTTCGGCGAGGCGTCCGCATCATGGTGAACTTCTTCATCCACCGCCCGATCTTCGCGTCGGCGATCGCCATCATCATGGTGCTCGCCGGTGCGATCGCCTATTTCCTTTTGCCCGTCTCGCAGTTCCCCGACATCACGCCGCCGCAGGTCGTGGTCAGCGCGCATTATCCCGGCGCCAGCGCCCAGGTCGTGGCCGATACGGTCACCACCCCGCTCGAGCAGCAGATCAACGGCGTGCAAGGCATGACCTACATGTCGTCGACGAGCTCGAATGACGGCTCTTCCACCATCACCATCACCTTCGACGTCGGCTATCCGCTGAGCACGGCGGCCGTCGACGTGCAGAATCGCGTCAGCCAAGCGGCATCCTCCCTGCCGGCCATCGTCAACCAGGGCGGCGTGACGATCAAGAAGCAGAACCCCAATTTCGTGCTGATCGTCGACCTGACCTCGCCCGACGGTTCGGTCGATCCGGTGGCGCTGAGCAACCTCGCCTATCTGCAGGTGGTCGATCCGCTGAAGCGCCTCCCCGGCGTCGGCGACGTGCAGATCTTCGGCGAGCGCCGTTATTCAATGCGCGTCTGGCTCGATCCGGACAAGCTTGCCAATCTCGGCATCACCGCTGTCGACGTGCAGAACGCCATCGCCGAACAGAACGTGCAGGTGGCGGCCGGCAAGATCGGCCAGTCGCCGGCGCCGGCCGGCACCGCCTTCGAGATGCAGGTCAATGCCGTCGGCCGCCTTAGCGACCCGAAGGAATTCGGCGACATCGTCGTGCGCGCCAATTCGCAGAACGGCTCGCTTGTGCGGCTGCGCGACGTCGCCCGCATCGAGCTCGGCGCGCTGCAATATTCGTCCTCCGCCTTCTTCGGCAAGGATCCGACCGTGGTTTTGGCCGTCTACCAGATGCCGGGCTCCAATGCGCTTGACCTGCAGCAGCGGGTCAAGGACAAGATGCAGGAGCTGTCGCAGCGTTTCCCGAAGGGCGTCAGCTACGCCATGCATTACGACACGACACGCTTCGTGTCGGCCTCGATGCATGACGTGCTGATCACGCTCGGCGAAGCGCTGGTGCTGGTCGTCGCGGTGGTGTTCATCTTCCTGCAGAGCTGGCGCACCACCATCATCCCGACCATCGCCATTCCCGTCTCGCTGATCGCGACGCTGGCGGTGATGTACATGCTGGGCTTCTCGCTCAACATGCTCTCGCTGCTCGGCATGGTGCTGGCGATCGGCCTTGTCGTCGACGACGCGATCGTCGTGGTCGAGAATGTCGAGCGACAGCTGGAAGCGGGGCTCAAGCCGCTTGCCGCGACGCGCGCGGCGATGGCCGAGGTGACCGGGCCGATCATCGCCACCACGGCGGTGCTGATGGCGGTGTTCGTTCCCGTCGCCTTCATCCCGGGCGTCTCCGGCCGGCTCTACAACCAGTTCGCGCTGACCGTCGCGATCTCCGTCGGCATCTCCGCCTTCAACTCGCTGACGCTCTCGCCGGCGCTGAGCGCGGCATTCCTGCGCCATCGCGGCGAGACCCAGTTCGTGCTGTTCCGCTGGTTCAACGCCGGCTTCGACTGGCTGTCGCATGCCTATGCGCATGGCGTGCGCCTGCTGATCAAGCTGCGCTGGGCCATGCTCGTCCTGTTCGCGGCCGGCCTCGTCGCCACCTATTTCGTCTGGCAGAAACTGCCTTCGACCTTCCTTCCCGTGGAAGACCAGGGCTATTTCTTCGTCGTCATCCAGCTGCCGGACGGCGCTTCCTTGGAGCGCACCGACGCGGTGGCGCAAAAGGCGCGCGACATCCTGCAATCGACGCCCGGCGTCGACATCGTCGGCTCGATCAGCGGCCTGAACTTCCTGACCAGCGCCGCCCAGTCGAATTCGGCGGTGGAGTTCGCGATCCTGAAACCATGGGACGAACGCGGTCCTGACCAGAGCGCCTCGAAACTGGTCGAGCAGGTGCGCGGCAAGCTTCTGCAGATGCCGGATGCGTTCGCGCTCTCCTTCGACCCGCCTTCGATCCCGGGCATCGGCACCACCGGCGGCTTCGAGTTCCAGGTGGAAGATCTGTCGGGGCGCGGCAGTGCGGCGCTGAATGACGTCACGCAGGCGCTGCTCGCCGAGGCGCGCAAGCAGCCGGAGCTCAACCCGCAGCAGCTGTTCTCATCCTTCTCGACCTCGACGCCGCAGTTCAACTACGACCTCGACCGCAGCAAGGCGAAGCTGCTCGGCCTCAACCTGCCGGACGTCTTCAACACGCTGCAGATCTATCTCGGCTCGCTCTACGTCAATGACTTCAACCTGTTTGGCCGCACCTTCCGCGTGACCATCCAGGCCGACAAGGACGCGCGCGCCGACGCCACCGACATCTCGCGGCTCTATGTGCGCAACGCGTCGGGCGGCATGGTGCCGCTGAGCACGCTGGGCAGACTGGTGCCGATCGTCGGGCCGGAGACCGTGCCGCATTACAACAACAACGCCTCGGCCCTGATCAATGGCGGCGCTGCCCCCGGCTTCTCGTCCGGACAGGCGGTGGCGGCCATGGAGCGGGCGGCGGCGAATGTGCTGCCGCGCGACTTCGGCTACGAATGGACTGGCATCACTTTCCAGGAGCTCAAGGCCGGATCGATCGCCTCTGTTGTGTTCGGGCTAGCGATCGTCTTCGTCTTCCTGATCCTGGCGGCGCAGTATGAAAGCTGGGCGATGCCCTTCATGGTGCTGCTCGCCGTGCCGCTCGCTTTGTTCGGCGCCTTCATCGTGCTGATGCTGCGCGGCATGCAGATCGACGTCTACTCGCAGATCGGCTTCGTCATGCTGATCGGACTGGCGGCGAAGAACGCGATCCTGATCGTCGAATTCGCCAGACGCCGGCGCGAGGAGGGTCTCACCATCGTCGAAGCGGCGATGGAAGCGGCAAGGCTGAGACTGCGGCCGATCCTGATGACCGCCTTCGCCTTCATCCTCGGCGTGCTGCCGCTGATGTTCGCGACGGGCGCCGGTGCAGCCAGCCGGCAATCGATCGGCACCACCGTCTTCGGCGGCATGGTGGCGGCGACGATCCTGTCGCTGGTCTTCGTGCCTGTCTTCTACGCCGTGATCGAGCAGTTGCGCGAACGTGGCGAAAGCGAACCTGCCAAGGCGCACGACGATGCGCCTCGGCAAGACGAAATTGAACCGACCGCCGAGCCGGCGCTTCAGCCGCTCGCCCAGGCGGCTGAATAAGATTGGAGATCAATTATGCGTAGATGGAAAATCGCCTTGGGAACGGCCGTCGCGCTCGGCGCGATCTCGGTGGCCAGCGTGCACTTTCTCGACATGGGCAATTTGAGCGGCGGCGCAGCGGGTGCCGCGCCAGCGCCGGCGGCCTTCGTGATGCCGGTGCCGGTGGTGAATGTCGTGAAGAAGACGCTGCCGATCTATCTCGACTACGCCGCGCGGGTGGAGTCGATCCGCAGCATCACGCTGCAGGCGCGCGTGCCGGGCTATCTGCAGGAGCAGAATGCGGCCGACGGCAGCGACGTCAAGCAGGGCGACCTGCTCTACCGCATCGCGCCCGACGACTATCAGGCCGCGCTGGAGCAGGCGAAGGCGCAGGTGCAGCGCGATAGCGCGACGCTCGACTATGCAAAGTCCAATCTCGGCCGCGGCACCGACCTCGCCAAGGCCGGCTATCTCGACAAGGACAGCTTCGACCAGCGCACCAGCAATCTGCGCGCGGCCCAGGCCGCCCTTGCCGTCGACCAGGCGGCGGTGCGGACGGCCGAGCTCAATCTCGGCTATGCCGAGATCAAGGCGCCGTTCTCGGGACGCATCGGCCGTAACCAGGCTTCGGTCGGCACGCTGGTCAGCGTCGCCGGCACAGTGCTCAACACGCTGGTGCAGCTCGACCCGATCTATGTGACTTTCAATCCGAGCGAGAGCGATCTGGTGCAGATCGAGCAGGCGAAGGCCGCCGGTCCGATCGCCGTCGACGTGCTCCTGCCCGGCGAGACCCAGCCCAGCCAGAAGGGCGAGTTGACCTTCATCGACAACACGATCGACCATTCGACCGGCACGATCACGGCGCGCGCCACGATCGGCAACGCCAAGTTCACGCTGCTGCCTGGACAGTATGTGCGGGTGCGGCTGCATGTGAAGGAACAGCCCAACACGCTGATGGTGCCGCAGGTGGCACTCGGTTCCAGCCAGCTCGGCAAATACCTCTATGTCATCGGCAAGGGCAACACCGTCGACCAGAAGCTGGTCTCGCTTGGGCCCACCGACGGCGACCTGATTTCCGTGACCTCCGGCATCTCGGAGACCGACCAGGTGATCACGGGCAATTTGCAGAAGATCGGACCCGGAATGCCGGTTTCTCCCTTGCCGCAACCGAAACCGGCCAGCTGATAACCCCCATCAGTTTCCGGTCCGACGGCGCCCTCGATACCCACGTCGAGGGCGCCGTTTACTATTTGGGGTCAGGCAATTCCGAGCCCGAAAGGACCGGTTTCTAAGGACGCTCTTGTTGGATTGTCGACAACCTGATTGTGTTGCAGCCAGTTCATCGGAATGTGACCTGACCCGCAACGGACACAAACGTGAAGATCAAGAGCATCAAGGCCTATCATGTCGTGCAGCCCTTCGTGGACGGGCCCTACCGCATGTCCAAGGGGCGGATCGCCGACTGCTTCGACGCGGTGATCGTCGCCATCACCTCGGACAGCGGCGTCACCGGCTGGGGCGAGGTGGCGCCGCTCGGCAATTTCTACTCGGCCGCGTTTCCCGCAGGCACACGCGCGGGCGTGCCGGAGATCGCGCCGCATCTCATCGGCCAGGATCCACGCGGCCTTGCCGGCATCGGCCGGCTGATGGATACGGCATTCAAGGGCCATCCCTATATCAAATCGGCGCTCGACATGGCGTGCTGGGATCTTGCCGCCCGCGCCGCCGGCGTGTCGCTGGTGACCATGCTTGGTGGCCGCGAGAGCGACATGGCGGAGACCTACCGGGTCGTCACCCACGGCACGCTCGATCAGATGGCCGCACTTGCCAAAAGGATCATCGCCGAAGGCTGCCGGCGCCTGCAGGTCAAGGTCGGCGGCAATGTGCGCGACGACATCGAGCGGGTCTCGGCAGTGGCCGCCGCCGTGCCGAAGGGCACGGTGATCTTCTGCGACGCCAATGCCGGCTGGACGCCTTACCAGGCGCGCCAGTTCGCCGATGCCACGCGCGGCATCGACTACACGTTCGAACAGCCCTGCACGACGATCGAGGAGAACATGTCGGTGCGCCGCATGCTCGACAAGCCGATGGTGCTGGACGAATCCGTCACCTCGCTGGGCGAAATGCTGGAAATTCATCGCCGCGGCGCCGCCGACGGGCTGACGCTGAAGATCTCGCGACTGGGCGGCGTCACGCAGACCCGCCTGATCCGCGACGTCGCCGTCGATCTCGGCTTCATGATCACCGTCGAGGACACCGGCGGCGCCGAGATCGACACAGCGGCCATGGCGCATCTGTCGCTGTCGACGCCACAGGAGCGCCGGCTGCACGCCATCGCCTTCCACGAATGGGTGACGGTTCGTACGGCCAGGAATGCACCGCCGGTGACCGGCAGCCATATGGGCGTTCCCGACGGCCCCGGCCTTGGCATCGATGTGGACCCTGGCCTGCTCGGCAAGCCCTTCTTCGAGATCGGCTGAAGATCAGGCGCGTCGAGCCTGAGAACGTCGGCGCGAGCGCGCCGTGCTACTCGGCCGCCACGCCCTTCACCTCGAGATAGCTTTCCATGGAATCGTCCAGCGCCTGCAGCCAGGGCGTATGGTGGACCGGTGCCATGGTGCCGGTCATCAGCGAGCGGTAGGCATTGTCGCGGAAGGTCATGATGTTTTCCATCTTGTGGTGTTCCCACTCCATGAAGGTGCGGTTGACCGCCTCGACGTCGAAGCCCGGATAGTCGGTCTGGTCCATAAGTTCCTTGGTGTAGTCGCCCTGGAACCAGATCATCTGCTCGGCGTCCTCCAGCGTCTCCTCGCGCGCTCGCCACTTGGCGCCGTGCTCGGCCATCGCTTCCGATGATGGCAGCTTTATGCGGCCCATGATGACGTCGCGCGCATACCAGGCCTGCGCATCGAACATGTTGAAGGTGTAGAACTGGTCCTGCATGCCGATGTAGAAAAGCTTCGGGTTCTTCTCCCAGACGACGCCTTCATAGAGATCGAGCGGCCACATCCGGTTGGCGGTCTTGAGCTTGAGGTCGTCGGTGAGGAAGGGGAAGGAATGCAGATAGCCGGTGCACAGGATGATGGCATCGACGTCCTTGGTGGTGCCGTCCTTGAAATGCGCTGTCTTGCCGACGACCTTCTGCAGCAGCGGCACCTCCTTCCAGTTCTCCGGCCATTTGAAACCCATCGGCTTGGAACGGTAGCTGGAGGTGATCGATTTGGCGCCGTATTTATAGCATTGCGAACCGATATCCTCGGCCGAATAGGAGCGGCCGATGATCAAGATGTCCTTGCCCTTGAATTCCATGGCGTCGCGGAAATCGTGGCTGTGCAGGATGCGGCCGTTGAAGGTGGGGAAACCGTCGAAGAAGGGCACATTGGGCACGGAGAAATGGCCCGAAGCGACCACGACGTTGTCGAACTCCTCCGAGTAGGTCACATCGTTGGTGCGATCATGCGCGGTGACGGTGAACTTTTTGGTCTCGCCGGAATAGGTCACCATGCGCACCGGGCTGTTGAAGCGCACCCATTCGCGCAGGCCGGATTTCTCGACGCGGCCCTTGATGTAGTCCCACAGCACGGCACGCGGCGGATAGGAAGCGATCGGCCGGCCGAAATGTTCCTCGAAGGTGTAGTCGGCGAATTCGAGGCATTCCTTCGGGCCGTTCGACCACAGATAGCGGTACATCGAGCCGTGCACCGGATCGCCATGCTCGTCGAGGCCGGTGCGCCAGGTGTAGTTCCACAGCCCGCCCCAGTCGCTCTGCTTCTCGAAGCAGACGATTTCCGGGATCTCCGCGCCCTTGTCGGCGGCCGACTTGAAGGCCCTTAGCTGCGCCAGGCCCGACGGTCCGGCTCCGATGACCGCGACACGAGATTTCATTGCGGGCGTCCTCCTTTTTTGATTCGACTTTTTTGTTGACGCAATTCCGGGCGGAAAACCGTTCGACACTTTTCCTGGAATTGCTCCCACGAAACAAATTTTACTGACAGTGACAGTAATTGGGTCTTTGGTGCTGTCAACAAACATCTGCGGCGACGGCGTTTGCGTGAAACGGTTTTTGCGCGCAAAGGCGGCGGCGTCACGTTGAAGCAGGCGTGCCCCGCAACATCCAGCGGCTTGCTGTCGCGGTTGCGCTCTTGTATCGCCACCGAATATGTTCACCTTGAGTGAAATAATCCGCGAGAGTCGGGGGCGACATGGCGAACAAGAATTCCGGCACCAAGTCCACCGATGCGGCAGCGAAGGGCAAGGCGCCGCTAAAGCGCGTTTCGGCGGCCGGGCGCACGATACGCGCGCCGTTGACGCAGAATCCGCACGCCATCCGCGATACGCGCGAAAAAGTGCTGGAAGTGGCGATCGGCCATGAGGTGCGCGCGTTCCGCAAGAAGCTCGGCATCACCGTCGCCGATCTCGCCACCGCCACCGAAATTTCGCTCGGCATGCTGTCGAAGATCGAAAACGGCATCACCTCGCCATCGCTGACGACATTGCAGGCGCTGTCGCGGGCGCTGGGCGTTCCGGTGACCGCGTTCTTCCGGCGCTTCGAGGAAGAGCACAGCGCCGTTTTCGTCAAGGCCGGCGAAGGCGTCGATGTCGAGCGGCGCGGCACCCGCGCCGGCCACCAGTACAACCTGCTCGGACATATCGGCGCCAACACCAGCGGCGTTGTCGTCGAGCCCTATCTCATCACATTGACCGAGAATTCGGACGTGTTCCCGACCTTCCAGCATGCGGGCATGGAATTCCTCTACATGCTCGAGGGCGAGGTCGTTTACCGGCACGGCAATAATCTCTATCCGATGAAGCCGGGCGACAGCCTGTTCTTCGACGCCGACGCGCCGCACGGCCCGGAAGAGTTGACGCGGCTGCCGATGCGGTATCTGTCGATCATCTGCTATCCGCAAAACAGCGCTGGGTGATTGACTGATCTCGCCCTTACCGCGCTTCGTCATTCTAGGGCGAAGCAAGGAGCGAAGCGACGCGCGCAGACCCTAGAATCCAGGCCGTGACGCTAAGGCGTTGCAACGGTTACCGAATTCCGTGCCTTTGCACCCTACGGCCGAGTTCACGGCATGGATACTCGGGTCAAGCCCGAGTATGACGACGTCACGGGGGCTTCGGCCAATCTCCAACGTCGGCGCCGGAGGCGCCCAAGGTGGAGATCGGCAGTTCAATCCGGCCCGAATCCTGGTGACGTCGGGCTGCCGTCGTCGAGCTTCGACAGCCATTCCACCAGCGTCGGCCTGTATCGTGTCAGGCCCTTATAGGTGGCGAGCTCTTCCGGCAGGTCGCGGATGACGCGGTGCAGGCGGCGCGCCCATTTCGGCTGCGTGACCAGCTCGTCCATCTTGATCAGGTAGCAGCGGATCGGGAAGACGATGGCGTTCGAGCGCGGCAGCCGCCAGAAGCTTTGCAATTCGACGCGCAGATGCACCTTGTCGCCGACATTCTCCGGCGTGACCGTGGCGCGGTCCGGGCCCCATTTGTGATAGTTCTCGGGGCTGGTATCGAGGCGCGGATTGATGGTCATCGTCCAGTTGAGGCGCCTTGCCGGCTTGCCCTGCTGGATGTTGGTGAGGAATTTCAGCGCGCGGGTGAAAATGCCCTTCTCATGCGCCAGCGGCACCGGCGCGTGCCATTCGAAGAAGTTCATGCCGATGTCGAAGTCGAGCGACCAGTCGGCCTGGGTGGTGACCATGCCGGCATCCATCCACAGATTGCCGTCGCGCTGGTCCAGGATGCAGAAATCGCCTTGGCTTTGGCGGGTGATGTATTCCATCGGCCCGTAGGGCAGCGTCGAGGTGTCGCCGAAGATGAAGGTGTCGTCGATGCCGAGTGGCCGGTTGATCCAGCGCCAGCGGTCGCCGTCTCGCTCCAAGGTGAAATGCTCGGGATAGCCGAGCGCCTGCTGCTCCATCAGAAGCTCGAGCAGGTCCCAGCCGGCCAGCGTCATATGCGGCAGCGACTGGCAGCGCAGCGGATCCTCGGCCAGCACCAGCGCGCGGTCCTGCATCTCGGCGACATAGTGCTCGTCGACGTCGATCAGGTTCTCGAGAACGCTGCCCTTGGGCCCGACGACATGCGGCTCGATGTTGACCGCATACATGTAGGCGTCTTCGTTGAACGGGAAGGGAAAGCGCCGGATGTGCTCCGGACTGTTCTTGAAGGTGAAATCGTCGCGAAACGTTTCTTTGCGAAAGGTGATGCCCATTGACGCCTCCTATCTTTCCAGGACCAGCGACTTGCCCTCGAAGCGCGAGACGCAAGGCATGATCTTGCAGCCGGAACGGTGGTCTTCCTCGCTCAGCCAGTGATCGTTGTGGATGAACTTGCCGTCGAAGGAGATCACATTGGTCTCGCACTGGCCGCAAACGCCGCCGCGGCAGAGATAAGGCGGGTCGACGCCGGCGGCTTCGATCGCCTCGAGCAGGCTCTGCTGCTCGCCGACGCGAATCGTCTTGTCGCTGACGGCCAAGGTCACGTCGAACGGCGCGCCGGGCTGCGGGGCCGCGAAATGCTCGAAATGCACGGTCTCCGGCGGCCATCCGAGGCTAGCTGCGCGATCGCGCACCCAGTTGATCATGCCGGCCGGGCCGCAGACATAGAGGTGCGTGCCGAGCGGCTGCGAGGACAAGAGCCGCTCGAGGTCGATGCGCTCCTCGCGGTCGTCGTGGTAGAGCCTGACCCGGTTGCCATAGCGCTGCTGCAGGACATCGGCATAGGTCCCCAGCGAGGCGGTGCGGCAAGTGTAGTGCAATTCGAAATTGCCGCCGGCGGCTGCCAGCTGCGATGTCTGCGCCATGAAAGGCGTGATGCCGATGCCGCCGGCCAGCATCAGGTGCTTCTTCGCCCGGAGATCCAGCGAGAACAGATTGACCGGATAGCTGATCACCATCTCCAGGCCGGGCTTGACCTGCCGGTGCATGAACAGCGAACCGCCGCGGCCGACATCGTCGCGCCGGATGGAAATCGTGTATTCGCGCGTGTCGAGCGGCGAGCCCATCAGCGAATAGGGATTGAGCCTGGTGCGGTCGCCGTCGCGCATCTCGACCACGACATGGGCGCCGCCGGAAAAGGTCGGTAGCAGCTCGCCGTCGCGACGGCGGAAATGGAAGCGGGTCACGAGATCGTTGACGGGAACGACATCGCTGACGACGACGTCGAGCTTGGTGGTGCCGGTGCTCATGGGAAGGCCTCCTCGATCGGAGGACTCTCGGAGCGATCCTCGGCGTTGATGCACACGCCCTGGAAGGCCGCGAGGCGCCGCGAATAGTGATCGCGCACCAGAAGCAGCAAGCCGCAATGCGAGCAGGTGGCAGGCTGCGTCGTCACGTTTTCGGTGATGCCCTTGCAGTGCACGCATTGCATGCGCCGCGCCAGCGAGCCGCGATGCTCGGTCTCAATCGAGGTGTGGTCGATGCCGGCTTCGAGCGCTACTTGCATCGCCTGTCCGATAAGGCCTTCGGTGCCGGCAAGATAAAGGCGCAGCCCCATATGGGCGTTGGTCAGCATCTGCTTCAGCCGCGGCAAGAGACTGGCGAAGGACGGAGCTATGTGGAGTTGCATCGGCTTCAGCGCTTCGAGGGCGGCGATGTGCTTGCCCCCCGGAATGAAGACGATTTCCGCGCCGTCGAAAAAGCCGGGCGGCGCCTTGCCGGCCATGTCGGTAATCGCCAGCGCGCCTTCCGCGTCGGCGATGAAGAGATGATGCTTGCCGGGCTGCGGAGACAGCGTTCCGTAAACGGGCCGGCTGATGATCGTCTTGGCTGTCATTCTTTCCTTCGTACCTCGAGCCCCCTCCCCGTGATGATGCCTCAACCCTTGGCGGTGCGCTTGGTCTTTTTGGGATCGTCGAACGGCAGCGGTTGCGCCGTCGCCTTGATCGAGCCGCTCCGGTTGCGAATCTCGAGCCTGGTGTCCTTGACCGCGCAGTCGACATCGAGGCGCGCGATGCCCATCGATTTCTCGACCAGCGGCGAATACATGGCGCAGGTCACCACGCCGACTTGTCTGCCGTCGCGATAGACGGGCGCGCCCTCGTCGGCCGGCTCCTTGCCGTCGAGCAGCACGCCATAGATCTTGAAGCGCTCTTTGCCCTTCAGCCGATAATGCTCCTCGGCGCCGCGGAAGCCGGTCTTGCCGGGGCTGACGGTGAAGTCGAGGCCGAGCTCCCACAGCGTGTCGCCGGGGCCTTCGTTCTCGAACGGATACTTTTGCGAGTTGTCATAGGGATAGAAGAGCAGATAGCTCTCGACGCGCAGCATGTCGAGCGTGGTGAAGCGGCAGGGAATGATGCCGGCGCTCTTGCCCTCCTCGAGGATCCTGTCCCAGATCGTGCCGGCATCCTGGCCGCGGCAGAAGATCTCGTAGCCGCGCTCGCCGGTGTAGCCGGTGCGCGAGATCATCACCGGAAAGCCGAAGAGCTGCGTCTGCATATGATGGAAATAGTTGAGGTCGCGGATGCCCGGCACATGCTTGGCGAGATAGTTGACCGCGGTCGGGCCTTGCAGCGACAGGTCGTGCAGATTGTCGTCGAAGCGCAGCGAGACATCGCGGCCCATCGCCGCCCGCTGCAGCTCCTCATGGCCCGTGCCCGAGCCGTGCACGACCATCCACGAGTTCGGGCTGATGCGGTAGAGGATGCAGTCGTCGGTGAATTTGCCGGCCTCGTTCAGCATGCAGGCATAGGTCGACTTGCCGGGATAGATCTTTTCCACGTCGCGCGTCGTGGCGAGGTCGATGAGATGCGAGGCGTGAGGCCCGGTGATGTGGACCTTCTTCAGGCCGGAGACGTCCATCAGCCCGGCCTTGGTGCGGATCGCGACATATTCCTCGTCGGCGTCCTTGTCGTAGGTCCAGGCGGTGCCCATGCCGCTCCAGTCCTCGAGTTTCGAGCCGAGCGCGCGATGGCGATCCGCCAGGGTCGAGAATCTCCAGGATGCCGTCATCCGATCGTCCTCCGTGCGATTTAAGTCGTTGCCGTTCCCTGCTCCTGCTTGGTGGCGGAGCTTGGTCGAATATTGACCGCAAACGGCGAAGCCCTGCAATCCCCTTGAAGCAAATAATTTCATTGTCAGGCAAATTTCTTGCCCGATGACAAACGGTTTACGATGCGTAAATCCGGCTTGACAATTCCGGGAATCGAGCGGAACTTATGAAAAAAATTTCACTCTGTTGAAAGAGTGGACGCCCGGTCGGTTGTGTGGCCGGACGTCGCCAGAAGGGGAAAACCGATGTCCGACATGCAGCAGCGCATCGAAGCGCTGTACCGTTCCGACGTACGTGGGTCCGTGCTCCTGATCGTGTGCCTGTGGGCAACGATCCTCTTCGTCCTCCTGATGACATGGCCATACATTCCGCATAGCGGCATCAAGCTCGTGGTGGCGGTTGCAGCCGCCGCGGTGCTGATCTTCAACACCGCCGCGATCCTCGCCATGCTCAACCACTACAAGGAAGACAAGGACTTCATCTACGGGCTCGACATCAAGAACGCCGACGCCGCCCGCAACCGCCAATCGTGAAGGGAGAAACCATGGCTCGCTATACCCCGCCGGAGCAGAGCAAGGCCGGACAGATCCTCGACATCGCGGTCGTGGTGGTCGCAATCTTCGTGGCGCTCTGGCTGCCGCTGAAACTCGGCTTTGCCGGGGCGGCGAAGTCGATCGACCCGCTCGATGCCAAGACCTGGGACGCGCTCGGCCAGAACGCGACCATGGCCTCGATCTGGGAGAAGCTGGGCTACACGCCGGAGACGGCGCACGACATCATCCAGAACCGCTTCCACTACATCATCGACTGGCCGACGCTGATCATCATGGCGATCGTGCTGATCGCGTATTTCGTCTTCCTGTTCCGCGCCTCCGACAAGGAATATCGCGAGGTCATCAACGAGAAGTTCGACGACAAATAGACTTTCGACGACAAAGAGACTTTTGACGACAAAGAGACCGGGGAAAACATCATGTGGATGGGACTGTCTTACGTTTGCTGGGGCATCTCGGTCGTGCTTGCGGCGTGGATGCTCTACGACTGGTTCAAGGTCGATACGACCTATTCCGAGGAGACTTTGACGTCTTCCCGTGAAGGCGAGCTTGAAGCCGTTTCCGAAAAACACCGGATCTGAGTGGGGACTGATATGACGGCTGCGGTTGAAATGGCACAAACGACGACAATCCACGGCGACAGGGTCTCGCTGCTTCGGGTGCTCGGCCCGGCGCATGTGTGGGCGCTCGGCGTTGGCATCGTGCTGGTCGGCGAGTTTACCGGATGGAATTTCTCCGCCGACAAGGGCGGCGCGCTCGCCGCGCTGATCGTCTGCTGGGTCGTCGGACTGCTCTACACCTCGGTCGCCATGATCGATTCGGAGGTGACGTCCACCGTCGCCGCCGCCGGCGGCCAATATGCGCAAGCCAAGCATATCGTCGGGCCGCTGATGGCCTTCAACGTCGCGCTGTTCCTGGTGTTTGCCTACACCATGCTCGAAGTGTCGGACGCGATCCTGCTCGGCGACACGATCGTCGCCAAGGCCGGCGTCGAGGGGCTGACGCACAATTCCTTCATCGCCGCCACTATCGTCGTGCTCGCCTGGCTCAACTATCGCGGCGTGCTGATGACGCTCAATGTCAATTTCGTCATCACCGCGATCGCCTATGTCTCGATCGTGATCCTGTTCTTCTCCGTCAGCCCGTGGACGCAAGGCGCGGTGCTGAAGCTCAACGAGCTGGTCACGCCCGCCAATGCGCTGCCCTATGGCTGGATCGGCGTCATCGCCGCCTTCCAGTTCGGCATCTGGTATTATCTCGGCATCGAGGGCACCACCCAGGCGGCCGAGGAAGTGCGCTCGCCGGCGCGCTCGCTGCCATACGGCACCATGGCCGGCATGATCACGCTTTTGATCGCCGCCGCGATGACCTGGTATGTCTGCGCGTCGCTGATGCCCTGGGAATATCTCGGCATCACCTATTACCCGCTGTGGGACGCCGGCAAGCTGACGGGCAGCCCGCTGCTCGAAAACCTGCTCTTCATCGCGACGCTGCTGGCAGCGCTTGCCTCGGCCAATGGCTGCATCAACGACGCGGCGCGCGCCTGGTTCTCGCTGGGGCGCGACCGCTACCTGCCGAGCTGGTTCTCGGCGGTGCACCCGAAGTATCGCACGCCCTATCGCTCGATCCTGTTCCTGCTGCCGATCGCGCTGGCCTTCGCCTTCATCGCCGATCTCAACCAGGCGATCACCTTCTCGATCCTGTCGGGCGTGCTGCAATACACCTTCATGAGCATCAACATCATGATGTTCCGCAAGAAGTGGCCGCTGGGTTCGATCCGCCGCGGCTACACGCATCCCTTCCACCCACTGCCGGCGATCGTGCTGTTCTGTCTGTGCATGGTGACGTTCTTCGCCATCTTCCTCGGCTTCGGCTCGCAGCTGATCGCGATGACCGTCTTCTATTTCCTGATTTCGCTATGGTTCCACTTCTACCGCTACAAGTTCGTGCGGCGCGGCGATCAGTTCTCCATGCCGTGGCCGAAGCCGCAGGGTTATTGAGTGGAGTAAAGGCCCGCCTTTCGATGGCGGGCCGTGGCGTATCGAGATGTCCGAACTGACGTCAGTATTGCTTACCGGGGCGATCGCATTGGCCGTCGCCGCTCACATTGCCTGGCTGGCGCGTGCCGGCCGCAACAGGGCGAAGGCGGCCCTGGACGCCGATACGGCCAGCGTCCGCAGCGTCGTTGCGGATGCCGCCGACATTTCCGACGGCACGACCGGCGTCGTCACCTGGGCCGGTTCCTGGAAGGGTCAGCGCGTCCAGGTGCGGACCATCGTCGACACGCTGGCGACGCGAAAGCTGCCGACGCGCTGGCTCAGCGTTTCGATCACCGAGCCGGTCGCGGTGCCGGGCACGTTCGACATGATGATGCGGCCGAATTCGGCGACGACATTCTCCAATTTCGACCATTTGCCACACACGCTGCCGAAGGTGCTCGGCCTTCCCGCCGACGCGGTGCTCAGGACGGACCGCAGAGGTGTCGCCTTCCCGCAGGATCTGATCGCCGCGCATACAGACATCTTTGCCGAAAGCCGCGCCAAGGAATTGCTGATAACGCCGAAGGGCGTGCGCATCGTCTGGCTGCTGGCCGAGGCCGAGCGCGCTCGCTACGGCGTGTTCCGGCAGGCGGCGTTCGGCGATGCCGGGATCGATCCGGCCTTGATCGAACGGCTGCTCGAGGCAGCCTCGACGCTTCGCCAAGCCATCAACCGGCGCGAAAGGCGGGCGGCATGAGCGACGAAACCGCCACCCCTGCTCCCGCAAATCCCTATCTCGTGCTCGGCGCCGCGATCGTCTTGCCGGCAAGCGGCCATGTCATGCTCGGCGTGCCGGCGCGCGGACTGCAATTCCTGTTCTTCATGGTGATCCTTGGCTGGATAACCACCAAGCTGGCGCCGGTCGACGCCGGCTTCATCGGCCGCCACGCCGGCGGCTTCCTGATCTATGCCCTCTCGATCCTCGACGCCTATAGGATCGCGCGCATCCGCCATGCGATCCGGGTTCACAAGGCGCGTCCGGGCGGCGATAGTGCCGAAGGGGATGCACCGCCGAATATATAACGACAGGAAAATTTCTTTCATACCATTGAATTCGGCTTACTCATTGGGTACATCATCTGAGAGCCAAAAAACGTCGGAGGCTGGCATGTGCGGAATCGTCGGACTTTTCTTGAAGGACAAGGCGCTGGAGCCGAAGCTCGGCGCCATGCTGTCGGAGATGCTGGTGTCGCTCAGCGACCGCGGCCCGGACAGTGCCGGCATCGCCATCTATGGCGCGGCCACCGGCAATGAAGCCAAGATCACCGTGCAGTCGCCGAAGCCTGATCGCGATTTCCGCGGCCTCGACGTCGAGCTCGCCAAGGCAATCGGCGCGCCGGTCAGCGTCGCCGTGAAATCGACGCATGCGGTGATCCGGACCACGCCGGACAAGGTCGACGCCGCGCGCGAGGCACTGCAGACGCTCCGGCCCGACATCCGCATCATGGGCGCCGGCGAGGCGGTGGAGATCTACAAGGAAGTCGGCCTGCCCGAAGCCGTCGTCGACCGCTTCGGCGTTCGCGCGATGACCGGCACGCATGGGATCGGCCACACCCGCATGGCGACGGAATCGGCGGTGACGACGATGGGCGCGCATCCTTTCTCGACCGGCGCCGACCAGTGCCTGGTGCACAACGGCTCGCTCTCCAACCACAACAATGTACGGCGCGAGCTGATCCGCGACGGCATGACCTTCGAGACCGAGAACGACACCGAGGTGGCGGCTGCCTATCTCTCCAACCGGATGGCGCATGGCAAGAATCTCGGCGAGGCGCTGGAAGGCACGCTTTCCGACCTCGACGGCTTCTTCACCTTCGTCGTCGGCACCAAGAACGGCTTCGGTGTGGTGCGCGATCCGATCGCCTGCAAGCCGGCCGTGATGGCCGAGACCGACCAGTATGTCGCCTTCGGCTCCGAATATCGTGCGCTGACCAAGCTGCCCGGCATCGACAATGCGCGGGTCTGGGAGCCCGAGCCCGCAACCGTTTATTTCTGGGAGCATTGAGCTGATGCCGGCAACCCCAATGTCGAAGGCCGAGCGCGAGCAAGGCCATGCCCACAGTCAGGCATCACGCGTCTTTGACCTGTCCGTGCATTCGCTGCGCGAATTGAACCAGGCGCTGCACAAGCTCACGCCCGGCTCGAACGAGACCGCCTGGGAAGTGCTCAACCCGAAGGGCAGCCATTCGGTGGCGGTCGGCGTCGATCAGCCGGTCAGCATCGATGTGCGCGGCAGCGTCGGCTATTACTGCGCCGGCATGAATGACGGCGCGGCGATCACCGTGCATGGCTCGGCCGGCCCCGGCGTCGGCGAGAACATGATGTCGGGCTCGATCGTCATCAAGGGCGACGCCAGCCAGTATGCCGGCGCCACCGGCCGCGGCGGCTTGCTGGTCATCGAGGGCAATGCCTCGTCGCGCTGCGGCATTTCGATGAAAGGCATCGACATCGTCGTGCACGGCAATATCGGCCACATGTCGGCCTTCATGGCGCAGTCCGGCAACCTCGTGGTGCTGGGCGATGCCGGCGACGCGCTGGGCGATTCCATCTATGAGGCGCGGCTTTTCGTGCGCGGCAAGGTGGAAAGCCTCGGCGCCGACTGCATCGCCAAGGAGATGCGGCCCGAGCACATCGAATTGCTGCAGGCCCTGCTCGACAAGGCCGGCGTCACCGACGTCAAGGCGTCGGAGTTCAAGCGCTACGGCTCGGCCCGCACACTCTACAATTTCAATATCGACAACGCCGACGCGTATTGAGGCAAGATGACCTATCGCAACCCGCCGACGACGCCGCGCAAATCCGCGACCTTCGACGACTACACGCTTTCCGAAATCCGCCGCGCGGCCGCGACCGGCATCTATGACATCCGCGGCGCCGGCGCCAAGCGCAAGCTGCCGCATTTCGACGATCTGCTTTTCCTCGGCGCTTCGATCTCGCGCTATCCGCTCGAAGGCTACCGCGAGCGCTGCGACACCTCGGTGGTGCTCGGCTCGCGCCACGCCAGGAAGCCGATCGAGCTGAAGATCCCGATCACCATCGCCGGCATGAGTTTTGGATCGCTCTCCGGGCCGGCCAAGGAAGCCTTGGGGCGCGGCGCCACGCTTTCCGGCACCTCGACCACCACCGGTGACGGCGGCATGACCGAGGAAGAACGCGGGCATTCCAAGACGCTGGTCTATCAGTACCTGCCCTCGCGCTACGGCATGAACCCGCGCGACCTGCGCCGCGCCGACGCCATCGAAGTGGTCGTCGGCCAGGGCGCCAAGCCCGGCGGCGGCGGCATGCTGCTCGGACAGAAGATCTCCGACCGCGTCGCCGAGATGCGCACGCTGCCCAAGGGCATCGACCAGCGCTCGGCCTCGCGCCATCCCGACTGGACGGGGCCGGACGATCTCGAGATCAAGATCCTCGAGCTGCGCGAGATCACCGACTGGGAGAAGCCGATCTACGTCAAGGTCGGCGGCGCCCGTCCCTACTATGACACCGCGCTCGCGGTGAAGGCCGGCGCCGATGTCGTGGTGGTCGACGGCATGCAGGGCGGCACCGCCGCCACCCAGGAAGTGTTCATCGAGAATGTCGGCCAGCCGACGCTTGCCTGCATCCGGCCGGCGGTGCAGGCGCTGCAGGACCTCGGCATGCATCGCAAGGTGCAGCTGATCGTCTCGGGCGGCATCCGCAACGGCGCCGATGTCGCCAAGGCGCTGGCGCTGGGCGTCGACGCGGTCTCGATCGGAACGGCGGCGCTGGTCGCGCTGGGCGACAACGATCCCCGCTGGGAGGCGGAGTACAGTGCGCTCGGCACAACGGCAGGCGCCTATGACGACTGGCACGAGGGCCGCGACCCCGCCGGCATCACCACGCAGGACCCCGAGCTGATGAAGCGGGTCGACCCGATCGCGGCCGGGCGGCGGCTCGCGAACTACCTCAAGGTGATGACACTGGAAACCCAGACCATCGCACGCGCCTGCGGCAAGAACAGCGTGCACAATCTCGAGCCCGAGGATCTCGTCGCGCTCTCGATCGAAGCCGCCGCCATGGCCGGCGTGCCTTTGGCCGGCACCAACTGGATACCGGGGAAGAACGGCTTCTAGGACAAACTTCCAAGACACATAAGCGAGGAACTACATAATGGGGAACGATCTCGCCGCATTCGCCAAGGAGAACGGCGTCAAATATTTCATGATCTCCTACACCGACCTGTTCAGCGGGCAGCGTGCCAAGCTGGTGCCGGCGCAGGCGATCGCCGACATGCAGAAGGACGGTGCAGGATTTGCCGGCTTCGCCACATGGCTCGACCTGACGCCGGCGCATCCCGACATGCTGGCGGTGCCGGATCCGGCTTCGGTCATCCAATTGCCGTGGAAGAAGGACGTCGCCTGGGTAGCCGCCAATTGCATCATGGACGACAAGGAGGTGAACCAGGCGCCGCGTAACACGCTGAAGCGGCTGATCGACGAAGCCGCCCGCGACGGCATGCATGTCAAGACCGGCGTCGAGGCCGAGTTCTTCCTGATCTCGCCCGATGGCAAGACGATCTCCGACGAATACGACACGGCCTCGAAACCCTGCTACGACCAGCAGGCGGTGATGCGGCGTTACGACGTCATCGCCGAGATCTGCGACCACATGCTGGCGTTGGGCTGGGGCCCGTACCAGAACGACCATGAGGACGCCAACGGCCAGTTCGAGATGAACTGGACCTTCGATCACGCGCTGGCGACAGCCGACAAGCACTCCTTCTTCAAGTTCATGGTCAAGTCGATCGCCGAAAAGCATGGCTTGCGCGCTACATTCATGCCCAAGCCCTTCCAAGGCCTGACCGGCAATGGCTGCCATGCGCATATCTCGGTGTGGGACGAGACAGGCAAGACCAACGTCTTTGCCGACAATTCGGAAGAACTCGGCCTGTCCGCCAAGGGCAGGAACTTCCTCGGCGGCATCATGAAGCATGCCTCGGCGCTTGCCGCGATCACCAATCCGACGGTCAATTCCTACAAGCGCATCAACGCGCCGCGCACCATTTCGGGCGCCACCTGGGCGCCGAACACGGTCACCTGGACCGGCAACAACCGCACGCACATGGTGCGCGTGCCGGGACCCGGCCGCTTCGAATTGCGCCTGCCGGACGGCGCCGCCAATCCCTACCTCCTGCAGGCCGTCATCATCGCTGCCGGCCTCGACGGCATCCGCTCGAAGGCCGACCCCGGCAAGCGCTACGACATCGACATGTACCAGCTCGGGCATACCGTGACGGATGCGCCGAAACTGCCGCTCAACCTGCTCGACGCGCTGCGCGAGTTCGACAAGGACAAATCGCTCAAGGCGGCGCTGGGTGAGGAATTCTCGTCGGCATATCTAAAGCTGAAGCAGCAGGAATGGAATTCCTATGCTTCGCACTTCACGCAGTGGGAGCGCGACCACACGCTGGATATCTGACCGTCCTGTAGTGGAGCATGATGTCGTCCGAAAACCGCTTCACACTTTTCGGCATCATGCTCTAGCGGTGCGAGCGACCTCGGAAAGAACTGATGAAATATTCGATCTTCTCGCTCGCCCGCGCCGCCCTTTCCGGCCACAAGAACTGGCAGCCGACCTGGCGCGACGCAGCGCCCAAGGACCGCTATGACGTGATCATCATCGGCGGCGGCGGCCACGGTCTCGCCACCGCCTGGTTCCTCGCCAGCGAGTTCGGCATCCGCAATGTCGCGGTGCTGGAAAAGGGCTGGATCGGCTCCGGCAATGCCGGCCGCAACACCACCATCATCCGCTCCAACTACGGGCTGCCCGGCAACACCGGCTTCTACGAATTGTCGATGAAGCTGTGGGAGCGGATGGAGCAGGACCTCAACTATAACGCGATGGTCAGCCAGCGCGGCGTGCTCAACCTTTATCACTCCGACGCGCAGCGCGATGCTTTCGCCCGGCGCGGCAACACCATGCGCATCAACGGCATCGATGCGGAACTGCTCGACCAGGCGGCGCTCAGGAAAATGCTGCCGTTCCTGAATTTCGACAATGCGCGCTTCCCCGTGCAAGGCGGACTGCTGCAGCGGCGCGGCGGCACGGCGCGGCATGATGCCGTGGTCTGGGGCTATGCGCATGCGGCGAGCGAACTCGGCGTCGACATCATCCAGAATTGCGAGGTTACCGGCTTCACGCGCGACGCCAACGGCAAGGTGACCGGCGTCGAGACATCGCGCGGCAAGATCGGCGCCGGCAAGGTCGGCATGGCGGTGGCCGGCTCCTCGTCACGGGTCGCGGCGATGGCGGGGCTGCGGCTGCCGATCGAAAGCCATGTGCTGCAGGCCTTCGTCTCCGAAGCGATCAAGCCGCTGATCCCCGGGGTCATGACCTTCGGCGCCGGACACTTCTATGTCAGCCAGTCGGACAAGGGCGGGCTGGTCTTCGGCGGCGACATCGACGGCTACAATTCCTACGCCCAGCGCGGCAATCTGCCGGTGGTCGAGGATGTCTGCGAGGGCGGCATGGCGCTGATCCCGATGATCGGCCGCGTGCGGCTCTTACGCCAGTGGGGCGGCATCATGGACATGTCGATGGACGGCTCGCCGATCATCGACAAAAGCTCGGTCGACGGCCTCTACATCAATGCCGGCTGGTGCTATGGCGGCTTCAAGGCGACGCCCGGCTCGGGCTTCGTCTTCGCCCATCTCATCGCCCGCGATCAATCGCACAAGGAAGCAGCACTCTTCCGCCTCGACCGCTTCCAGCGCGGCGCAATGATCGACGAGAAGGGCCAGGGCGCCCAACCGAACCTGCATTAGGGATAGAGCATGATGTTATCCAAAAACCGCTTCACACTTTTTGGCATCATGCATTGAAGACCCAGCCATGCGCATAGTCTGTCCCTTCTGCGGCGAACGCGAACTCGGCGAGTTCACCTATCTCGGCGACGCCAAGCCGCAACGCCCCGCGGCCGATGCCGGCGAGGATGCCGTCTACGACTACGTCTATCTGCGCGACAACATCGCCGGCCCGATGAGCGAGCACTGGTACCACGGCGGCGGCTGCCGGGCCTGGCTGAAGGTCACGCGCAACACGCTGACGCATGAAATTTCGGCCGTCGAGCCGGCGGCGGGCGCCGGCGCCGCCAAGGTTGGTGCGTGATGCGCGGCGATCAGGCAAACCGGCTGAACAATGGCGGTCTCATCGACCGCTCGACCGCGCTCAACTTCCGCTTCGACAGCAAGATCTTCTCCGGCTTCAAGGGCGACACGCTAGCTTCCGCGTTGGTCGCCAATGGCGTCAAGCTCGTCGGCCGCTCGTTCAAATATCATCGTCCTCGCGGTATCCTGACGGCTGGCTCGGAAGAGCCGAACGCGCTGGTCGAATTGCGCAGCGGCGCAAGGCGCGAGCCGAACACAAAGGCGACAACCGCCGAGCTCTATGAAGGGCTCGAAGCCGCCAGCCAGAATCGCTGGCCGTCGCTCAATTTCGACGTCATGTCGGTCAACCAGCTGTTCGCGCCGATCTTCGTCGCCGGCTTCTACTACAAGACCTTCATGTGGCCGGCGAAGTTCTGGGAAGCGATCTACGAGCCGGCGATTCGGCGCGCCGCGGGCCTTGGCCGCGCTGCCCAGGTTTCCGATCCCGACCATTATGACAAGGCCTGGGCACATTGCGATGTGGTGATCGCCGGTTCCGGCCCGGCCGGCCTGGCGGCAGCCCTTGCCGCAGGACGCTGCGGCGCGCGCGTCATTCTATGCGAGGAGGATTTCGTCCTCGGCGGGCGCCTGCTCGCCGATGGCGGCATGATCGACGGATTGCCGGCCGCCGAATGGGTTGCGCGCGCGGTTGCCGAGCTTTCGGCGATGCCCGATGTGCGCATCATGACGCGCACGACTTTGTTCGGTGTCTATGACGGCGGCACCTATGGCGCGATCGAGCGTGTCAACGACCACCTGCCGGTGCCGCCGGAGCATCAGGTGCGCCAGCGGCTATGGCGGATCGTGGCCAAGCGCTGCGTCGTCGCGGCCGGCGCGATCGAACGCCCGATCGTCTTTGCCGGCAACGACACGCCGGGTGTGATGATGGCATCGGCCATGCGCAGCTACATCAACCGCTATGCAGCCACGCCGGCGCGGCGCATCGCGCTGTTCACCAACAATGAGGATGGCTGGCGCACCGCTGAAACGGCGATCGCCGCCGGACTGCAGGTTGCGGCGGTGATCGACGCGCGACCGGACGTTTCGCCGACCCACCGCTCGCTTGCAAGCAAAGGCGGCTTTCCGGTGCTGCACGGCTCTGTCGCCGGCGTCGACGGCGGCAAGGGCGGCGTGCGCAAGATTTCCATCTCGCTGACCGGCGGCGCGCACGCCGAGGTCGAGGCGGACGGGCTCGCCGTCTCTGGCGGCTGGAACCCCGCGGTCGGCCTCACCTCCTACCACCGCGGCAGGCCGAGATGGCGCGACGACATTGCCGCCTTCGTGCCGGATGGCGCGCCGCCCAGCATGGTGGCGGCCGGCGCGGCCAACGGCGCCTTCGGGCTTGGCGCCTGTCTGCGCGAGGGGTTTGAAGCCGGCGCTGCCGCGGCGCGCAATGCCGGCCGCAGCGGCAATATCGGATCGATGCCGGTCGCCGACGACGAGGGCTTTTCGATCACACCGCTCTGGCATGTCGCCGGCAAGGGCAAGGCCTTCGTCGACCAGCAGCATGATGTCACCGCGTCCGATGTCGAGCTGGCGCAGCGCGAGGGTTTTCAATCGGTCGAGCATCTGAAGCGCTACACGACGCTCGGCATGGCGACCGACCAGGGCAAGACCTCGAATGTCGCCGGCCTCGCCATCATGGCGGCGGTCAGCGGCAAGTCGATCCCGGAGACGGGCACGACGATCTACCGGCCGCCTTACGTGCCGGTCGCCATCGGCGCCTTTGCCGGCCACCATCGCGACGAGAATTTCCATGCGACGCGGCTGACGCCCTCGCATCACTGGGCGGCCGAACAGGGCGCCGTCTTCGTCGACACCGGGCTGTGGAAGCGAGCGCAATGGTATCCGCGCGCGGGCGAGAAGGACTGGCTGGAATCGGTGACCCGCGAGGTCAAGGCGGTGCGCGGCGGCGTCGGCTTCTGCGATGTCTCGACGCTCGGCAAGATCGACGTGCACGGGCCCGACGCAGGCGCCTTCCTCGACCGCGTCTACATCAACGCCTTCTCCAGCCTCGCCGTCGGCAAGGCGCGCTACGGGCTGATGCTGCGCGAGGACGGCATCGTCTATGACGACGGCACGACCTCGCGGCTGGCCGAGGATCATTATTTCCTCACCACCACGACGGCCAAAGCCGGACTGGTGATGCAGCACCTGGAATTCTGCCGCCAGGTGCTGTTCCCCGAGCTCGACGTGCAACTTACCTCAGTCTCCGACCAATGGGCGCAGTTCTCGATCGCCGGACCGAGAACCCGCGATCTCTTGAAGGAGATCGTCGATCCGGCCGAGGATCTGTTGAACGAAGGCTTTCCGTTTATGGGCGCGCGCGAGGTCAAGCTGCGCGGCGGCCTGAAGGCTAGGCTGTTCCGCATCTCCTTCTCCGGCGAGATGGCGTTCGAGATTTCGGTGCCGGCGCGCTATGGCGAGGCCATGGCGCGCAATCTGATGATTGCGGGAAAACCGTTCGGGGTGACGCCTTACGGCACCGAGGCGCTGGGCGTGATGCGCATCGAAAAAGGCCATGTCGCCGGGCCGGAACTCAACGGCACCACCACGGCGGGCGATCTCGGCCTCGGCAAGATGATGTCGACCAAGAAGGATTTCATCGGCCGCGTCATGGCCGGCCGCGAGGCGCTCGTCGCGCCGAACCGGCAGGTGGTCGTCGGCATCAAGCCGACCGACAAGACGCGCCGCCTGCGCTCCGGCGCGCACATCATTCCCAAGGGCGAGACCCCAGGCCCCGACAACGACCAGGGCTATGTCACCTCGGTCTGTTTCTCGCCGGTGCTTGACCAGTGGATCGGTCTCGGCCTTGTCGAGCGCGGGCGCGAGCGCATCGGCGAGATCGTGCGCGCACACGACCCGCTGCGCGGCGAGGACTACGATGTCGAGCTCTGTAATTCCGTCTTCTACGATCCGTATGGAGGGCGCCAGCGTGGCTGATTTTTCCTGGGAGGTTCGCAGCCCGCTCGACCGCGCGCTGGTCGCCGACTCTTATGGCGCGCAAGGCGACGCCGGCGTGTCGCTGACAGAGATCCGCAATTTCGATCTCGTCCAGGTGATGGCGCGGCGCGGCAAGGCCGGCGAGACGGTGAAGGCCGCGCAGGCACGCTTCGGCGTCGCCGCGCCGGAAACGCCCAAGGCGGTCGGCACTGCCGACGCGACGCTGATCTGGTCGGGACCGGACCAATTCCTGGTGCTGTCCAAAGGCGGAAAGCATACGATCGAAGCGCTTGCGCCGGTCTTCGTGGGCTCGGCCTCGCTTTCCGAACAGTCGCATGCGCGAGCGCTGATCGGCATATCCGGAGAGAAGGCGCGCGCGATGCTTGCGAAGCTGTCGTCGATCGACCTGCATCCCGATGTTTTCGGCGTGGGCGCGGCGGCCGCGACGTCGATGGATCACACCAGTGTCACGCTGTGGCGAGGTGGTGGTCACGATGACCAGGCTGTGTTCAATCTCCTGGTGTTTGCAACCTTCGCCGAGAGCCTCTGGCACACCATCCTCGACTCCGCCGCCGAGTACGGCGTGACGATCGGCCATTCGGAAGACGTGGCATAGCGATGCGCGACTCCCTTCTCCCCTTGTGGGAGAAGGTGGATCGGCGCGATAGCGCCGAGACGGATGAGGGGTGTTCCAGCGGAGTGAAACGCTGGCTTTCCCTGGAGCACCCCTCATCCGGCCGCTTCGCGGCCACCTTCTCCCACAAGGGGAGAAGGGAAGCCGGTGCTTGCCAAACGCATTCCCCCTGCTATTCTCTCAGCGAAAATAATTTTACACACAGGCAAACTTGTTTCTCGCTCGGAGGAGGGTTTTAGATGAGCCAGCCGCCCTACCCCGCCGTCCTGTCCGGACCGCCCAAGCCGAGCCTGATCCTTAGGCCCGGCCAGATCAGCCTGCCGCCGGGGATGGAGCGATATACCGTCCAGGGCAATGGCGCCGCGTTGATCGATGTCGAGGCCGGTGACAGCGTCAGCGTGAGCAATGTCGAAGGCGGCCAGCCTTGCGAGCTGCTGGCCTGGGACAAATCAGGCGCTACGGATCCCGGCATTTTCGGCGAACGGTCGAACAGCAACGCCGCCGGCATCAAGGCGCTGCTTGCCGAAGGCGACGACAGCCTCTCGGCGCAGCGCCTCAGCCTCGAGCGCCGCAACGTGCAGCTCGATCAGCCGAAGGCCGTGCGTGTGTTCGGTGGCGCCACGCCGGCCGGCACCGAGCAGAGCTTTGCCGTCCAGCGCGACGGCGCGTTGCTGATCGCGGCGCCTGGCGGGCCGATGCTGGTCGACGGCCACAACACCGCGACGCCGCTGACCGTCCTGGTGCGGCGCGCCACGATCCGCCTGAAGAACAGGTCGCAGCTTCCCGATCCGCTTGCCGATCCGGTGCTCGACCTTCGGGTGAAGTCGGCGACCGCAGAGGCCTATTTCGTCAAGGCCGGCGACTATCTGCAGATCATCGATGTCGATGGCCGGCAATGCACCGACTTCCAGTGTTTTTCCGCGCGCAAGCTGGACAAGGGGCGCGACCTGCCGCTGGACGTGACGACGACCCGCACGCTGATGGGTTCGGCCTATCCGATGCCTGGCCTGCATTCGAAATATTACGACCAGGACATGGAGCCGCTGGTCGAGGTGGTGCAGGACACGTGCGGCAGGCACGACGCCTTCGCGCTCGCCTGCGCCGCCAAATATTACGACGACATCGGCTATCCCGGACACACAAATTGCTCGGAGAATTTCAACAAGGCGCTCTCGGACAAGGGTGTGACGCCCCGCCCCGGCTGGATGGCGATCAACTTCTTCTTCAACACGGCGATCGACGCGCATGGCGTGATGGTGTCGGACGAGCCGTGGTCGCGGCCGGGCGACTATGTGCTCTTGCGCGCCCTGACCGACATCGTCTGCGTCTCCTCGGCCTGCCCGGACGACACCACGCCCGCCAATGGTTGGGATCTCACCGATATCCATGTGCGCGCCTATTCAGGCCAGCACAAATTCTCGCGAGCGATCGCCAGACGCATGAAGCCCGATTCGGAACCGAAAATGACCCGCGAGACAGCCTTTCATTCGAGCTTTGCCAAGCACACGCGCGACTTCGTCGAATACCGAGGTTATTGGCTCGCCAATTCCTTTGCCAAGGAAGGCCCCATCGCCGAATACTGGGCCTGCCGGCAGGCCGCGGTGATCATGGACCTGTCGCCGCTGCGCAAATTCGAGGTCACCGGTCCGGATGCCGAAGCGCTGCTGCAATACACGCTGACCCGCGACGTCAAGAAGCTTGGGGTCGGCCAGGTGATCTATACGGCGATGTGCTACGAGCATGGCGGCATGATCGACGACGGGACGTTGCTCAGGCTCGGCAAGGACAATTTCCGCTGGGTCGGCGGCGACGATCTTTCCGGCGAATGGCTGCGCGAGACCGCGAAGAAGCTCGGCCTCAACGTGCTCGTGCGCTCCTCCACCGACCAGATGCACAACATCGCCGTCCAAGGGCCGAAGAGCCGCGACATCTTGAACGAAGTGGTCTGGACCTCGCCCGTGCAGCCCTCGATCGGCGAGCTCGAATGGTTCCGCTTCGCCGTCGCGCGCATCGGCGGCGGCAATGGCGTGCCGGTCGTGGTCTCGCGCACCGGCTATACGGGCGAGCTCGGTTACGAGATCTGGTGCCATCCGCGCGACGCCGAAAAAGTGTTCGACGCCGTCTGGGAGGCCGGCCAGCCGCACGGGCTGAAGCCGATGGGCCTGCAGGCGCTCGACATGGTGCGCATCGAGGCGGGACTGATCTTCGCCGGCTACGAATTCTCCGACCAGACCGATCCGTTCGAGGCCGGCATCGGCTTCACCGTGCCGCTCAAGACCAAGGCCGACGACTTCATCGGCCGCGACGCGCTGATCCGGCGCAAGGAGCATCCGCAACACAAGCTCGTCGGCCTCGACATCGATGCCAATGTCGCCGTCGGCCACGGCGACTGCGTCCATGTCGGCCGCGCCCAGATCGGCGTCGTCACCTCCGGCATGCGCTCGCCGGTGCTCGGCAAGACCATCGCGCTGGCACGGCTCGACGTCGCCCACGCCGAGATCGGGACGGAGGTCGAGATCGGCAAACTCGACGGCCACGCCAAGCGGCTGCCGGCGCGGGTCGTCGCCTTCGCCCATTACGATCCGCAGAAGACCAAGCCACGTTCCTGATAGCGGCAACCCTTGCCTTCTTCCGTTGTGGGAGCAGGCAAGCGCATGTTTCGCAAGCGCGATGTGCATGACATCCACAAAACGCTTGACGCGAAAGCGCGTCGGATCAATCTTCACTCTTAAGAAAAAAATACGACTGAGTGGAAACACGACAGGCCGACGCCGATTTGCCGGGGAGCAAGCTTCGCAAGAGCCGAAGCATCGCTGGCGGGGAACAACAAAAAGGGGAAGACACAAGATATGAGCACGATAAGCACGGCCCTCGAGCAGCCTGTCGAAAGCAAGCTGCTCAGGCATATCGACTGGCGCGGCGCCTTCTGGGTGGCAAGCGGCGTTCCAGCGCTGGTCCTGTTCTCGATCGGCGGCATTGCCGGCACGACCGGAACACTGGCCTTCCTGATCTGGACGGTGTCCATGATCATGGGTTTCCTGCAATCCTTTACCTATGCCGAAATCGCCGGCCTGTTCCCGAACAAGTCCGGCGGTGCCTCGATCTATGGCGCCACGGCATGGCTGCGCTATTCCAAGTTCATCGCGCCGCTATCGGTGTGGTGCAACTGGTTCGCCTGGTCGCCGGTGCTGTCGCTCGGCTGCTCGATCGCCGCCGCCTACATCCTCAACGCGCTGGCGCCGATCCCGGCCTTCACCGAGACATCGCCGGAAGTCATCGCCTACATCGCCGCACATGCCGGGACGGCGCCTGCCGACGCCATCGCCGCGGTGGCGGCTGCCGCTACGCCCGCGATCCGCACATGGTCGCTGTTCAGCCATACGCTGGGTCCAGTGTCCTTCACCTTCAACGCCACCTTCTTCATCGGCGCGGTGCTGATGCTGATCATCTTCGCGATCCAGCATCGCGGCATCCTCGGCACGGCCAATGTGCAGAAATACATCGGCCTTCTGGTCATCATCCCGATGCTGATCGTCGGCGTCGTGCCGATCTTCACGGGCCAGATCGACTGGGCGAATTTCTCGCCGCTGGTGCCGTTGGCGGCCGCCTACGCGCCCGACCCGGGTTCGTGGAACATCGCCGGCTGGACGCTGGTGCTGGGCGGCATGTTCATCGCGGCATGGTCGACCTACGGCTTCGAGACGGCCGTCTGCTACACGTCGGAGTTCAAGAACCCCGGCACCGACACGTTCAAGGCGATCTTCTATTCCGGCCTGCTCTGCATGCTGCTGTTCATCCTAGTGCCCTTCACTTTCCAGGGCGTGCTCGGCCTGAATGGCATGCTGGCGACACCGATCGTCGACGGCTCGGGCGTCGCCGACGCGCTGGCCGGCATGGTCGGCGGCGGCAAGCTGATCCACAGCCTGCTGGTCATGCTGATGATCCTGGCCCTGGTGCTGTGCATCATGACGGCGATGGCCGGCTCCTCGCGCACGCTCTACCAGGGTTCGGTCGATGGCTGGCTGCCGCGCTATCTCAGCCACGTCAACGAGCATGGCGCGCCGACGCGGGCGATGTGGACCGACCTCTGCTTCAACCTGATCGTGCTGGCCATCGCCTCGGCCGACGCGACGAGCTTCTTCTTCATCCTCGCCGTGTCGAATTGCGGCTACATCATCTTCAACTTCCTCAACCTCAACGCGGGTTGGATCCATCGCATCGACAACGGCCACATCAATCGTCCCTGGAAGGCGCCGACCTGGCTGCTCGGCATCGGCGCGATCTTCGCCTATGTGAACGCCATCTTCATGGGCGCCGGCGCCAAGGTGTGGAACCCGATGGCGCTGTGGGCCGGCCTGATCACCGCTGCCTTGATCATCCCGGTGTTCTGCTTCCGCCACTACATCCAGGACAAGGGCAAGTTCCCCGAACACATGCTGGCGGACCTCGGCATGGCGGGGGCCGACCTCTCGGTCAAGAAGGCGGGCATGCTGCCTTACCTGACGCTGATTGCCGGCGTGGCGGTGATGCTGATCGCCAACTGGGTGTTCGTCATCTGACACGGCAGCCTGAAGACAGACGGGCGCGCCTCGGCGCGCCCGTTCGTTTTTTGCCGATCGCCTCGATCTCTGCATCAAACCGGCCTTTTGGACCGCCTCGCTTTCAAAGAGCCGATCTTCTGGACGCTTCGGGCCGAGATTCTCGCGCAGCGTCGAACCTTCGTCGCGTTGCCGAAAAGCAATTCTGTTTTGCCGAAATCTTGCCCCAGCCCCCGCGGACCTTTGATGCAGATCATCCGCCACCGGCTTTCACCGATGGCGGATGATGCAGGTTGCCACGTCTATTTCTATTCCGCAGCCAAGGCCAGCTGCGGTCTTTCGATGCCTTCGACCTTCTCCGGCTCGGGTGCCTGCTCGTCGGCCTTGGCCTTCTTCGGCGCGCGTCCGAAGAACAGGGCGTAGCCGGCCGGCAGCACCAGGATGGTGAGCACGGTGGCAACGAGGATACCGCCCATCATGGCGTAGGCCAGCGGCCCCCAGAAGACGCCGCGCGAGATCGGGATCAGCGCCAGGACGGCGGTCAGCGCGGTCAGCATGATCGGCCGGAAGCGGCGCACGGCTGCACCCACGATCGCTTCCGATCGCTCCATGCCGGCGGCGATATCCTGGTCTATCTGGTCGACCAGGATGATCGAGTTGCGCATGATGATGCCGAGCAGCGCGATGACGCCGAGGATGGCGACGAAGCCGAACGGCGCGCCGCTGATCAGCAGCGCCGCGGCGGCGCCGATGATGCCGAGCGGACCGGTGGCCAGCACCAGCATCGACTTACCGAAATGCTGCAGCTGGACCATCAGGAGCACGACGATGACGGCGAGCATGATCGGCGCCTTGGCGGCGATCGAGGCCTGGCTTTCGGCCGAATCCTCGGCGCCGCCCTGGATCTCGACCTTGTAGCCCGGAGCGAGACCGGCGCGCAGGTCCTTCATGTTGTTGTACATCTTGGTGACGACGTCGTTCGACTGCACCCCATCCGGCAGCGTGGCGCGCACGCTGATCGTCGGCAAGCGGTCGCGCCGCCATTCGACGCCCTGCTCCATCACCGGCACGACCTTGGCCACTTGCGAGAGCGGCACTGAGCCGCCGAAGTCGGTCGGGATATAGACCGAGTCGACTGAAGAGAGCAGGTGACGGGTCGCCTCCGGCTCGCGGGCGACGATCGAGACCGTCTCCTCGCCGTCGCGGAAGTCGTCAAGCGGCGCGCCGGACATGGTGGCCTGCAGCATCTGGCGGATGCGCTGCGAGGTGACCCCGAGGGCGCGGGCACGATCCTGGTCGATCACCAGCTTCATCGCCGGCACCGGTTCCAGCCAGTCGTCGTGGATGGCGCCGAGCAGCGGATTGGCCTGGAACCTCGCCTTCACCTCGTCGGCGATACGGCGCACCTCCTTGCGGTCCGGGCCCATGACGCGCATCTGCACCGGCCAGCCGGTCGGCGGACCGAGGAAGAGGCGGTCGACCTTGGCGCGGATCGAAGGGAAGTCCTGCGCCAGGATCTTGCGCATCTTGACGATCAGCCGCTCGCGCGCCGGCTCGTCCTTGGCCATGACCAGGAGCTGGGCGAAGTTCGGGTTGCGGAGCTGCTGGTCGAGCGGCAGGAAGAAGCGCGGCGCGCCTTCGCCGATGTAGGTGGCGATGAAGCGCTTGTCCGGATCGTCCGCCATCTTGCCCTCAAATGACCTGGCCTGGTTTTCGACATCCTTGATCGAGGTGCCTTCCGGCAGCCACAGGTCGACCAGGATTTCCGGGCGCGAGGATTGCGGGAAGAAGTTCTGCGGGATGAACTGGAAGGCCCACAGGCTGGTGGCGAAGGTAACCAGCGTCATCACCAGAACGATGATGCGGTGGCGCACGGCCCAGGTGACCGTGGCGCGCAGGCGGCGATAGAAGCCGGTGTCGAACACGTCGTGATGGGTGCCGGCATGCTTGCGCTGCTTGAGGATCATGTAGCCCAGCCACGGCGTGAAATAGACCGCGACGAACCACGACACGACCAGCGCGATGCCGACGACATAGAACAGCGTGCGCACATATTCGCCGGCGGTGGAGGCGGCGAAGCCGACCGGGATGAAGCCGGCCGTGGTGATCAGCGTGCCGGTCAGCATCGGGAAAGCGGTCGAGGTGTAGGCGAAGCTTGCTGCCTCGATCTTGACCAGCCCCTCCTCCAGCTTTCGCTCCATCATCTCGACGACGATCATGGCGTCGTCGACCAAAAGGCCGAGCGCAATGATGAGCGCGCCGAGTGAGATGCGCTGCAGGTCGATGCCGATCTCGTACATGATGGCGAAGGTGGCGGCCAAGACGAGCGGGATGGCGATGGCGATCACCAGGCCCGAGCGCCAACCGATCGACAGCAGCGAGACTGCAAGGACGATCAGCAACGCCTCGCCGAGCGCCTCCATGAATTCGCTCACCGCGTCTTTGACGACCTGGGGCTGGTCGGAGATCTGATCGACCGACACGCCGTAGGGCAGCCCTGCCTCGAAGCGCTGATAGGTCGCCTCGACATCCGTGCCGACGTCCCTGACGTTAAAACCCTTGGCCATGACGACGCCGAGCTGGACGCTCTGATGGCCGTTGAAGAGGTATTTGTTGTCATAAGGATCCTGGAGGCCGGAAGAGACCGTGGCGATGTCGCCGAGGCGCGTCACCTGGTTGCCCGAGCGCAGCCTCAGCTCGCGGATATCCGCGGCCTTGGTGACATCGCCCTCGACCGAGATGCGCACCGAGCGCAGGCCGGTGTCGACCGAGCCCGCCGGGTCCACGGCGTTCTGCCCTTTCACGGCGTTCTGCAGGTCGAGGATGGTCAGGCCGCGCTCGGCCAACGCCTTGGACGAGACGTCGATATAGATCTTCTCAGGCTGGTCGCCGATGATGACGGCCTTCTCGACGCCCGGCGTCGTCAACAACATGTCGCGCGCCTGGATGGCGAACTTCTTCAGCTCCGGATAGGTGAAGCCGTCGCCGCTGATCGAATGCAGCGTGATGAAGGTGTCGCCGAACTCGTCGTTGAAATAGGGGCCGAGCAGGCCCTGCGGCAATTCATTGGAGATGTCGCCGACCTTCTTGCGCACCTGGTAGAAGGCGTCCTTCACTTCCTCGGTGTTGGTGTCGCCCTTGACCTGCAAGGTGATGATGGCGCTGCCGGCGCGGGTGTAGGAACGGACGAAATCGAGATGCGGCGTTTCCTGCAGCTTGCGCTCGATCTTGTTGACGACCTGATCCTCCATGTCCTGGATCGAGGCGCCGGGCCAGATCGCCTGCACCACCATGACGCGGAAGGTGAAGTCGGGGTCTTCCTTCTGGCCCATGCGCATCAGGCCGAGCGCGCCGGCAAGGATGATCAGCCCGAACAGGAATCGCGCGATGCTCGGATGTCCGATCGCCCAACGCGAAAGATTGAAGGGCCGCTTTTCAGTGCTGCTGTCGCTGGTGGTCATGGCACACTTCCAGTCCAATTGATCGGCAAGGCACGCCCGCTCGGCATGCCGCTTCCAGTTCGGTGGGCTTCCGGGCGGCGAGGCCCCTCAAGCGGAGAGAGACTCGCAAATCGCGCTTGACGCGGCACTGCTGCGGGGGAGCCAACATGCCGGCATCTCACGATAGGGGCGTTCGCCGCCCGGAACCCATGCTTTCCCCGGCTCGCGGCGCAGGCAGCGAGAGCGGGAAAGGCGTTCGTCACGCCTGACTTCAGGTTTTAGTTCGATGCATGTCGTTGTCCCAAAACCGCTTCGCACTTTTGGGCGACAAGCATCAGTGCAGGCTGCTGGTGGTCGCGACGTCGTCCTCCGCCGAGGCGGATTGCTGAGCGTCGCTTGCAAGCTTGACCTTCAGGTTCTCGGTCATGAACTGTGTGCCGGCCGCCACCACGACGTCGCCCTTTTTGAGGCCGTCCGCCACGGCGACGCCGTCGGCAGTGAAGTTGGCGACCTTGATCGGGCGCGGATGGACTGTGTCGGAGGCGCGGTCGACCGTCCAGACGATCTGCTTGCCATCCTTCTCGGTCATCGCGGTCAGCGGGATCGACACGAGCTGCGCCTTGCTGCCGACGGTTGCCTCGACATTGGCGGTCATGCCGAGCAGCACGCGCGGATCGTTGGGCAGCGAAACCCGGACAGCGAAGGTACGCGACTGCGGATCGGCGCTGCCGGCGACCTCGCGGACCTTGCCGTCAAGCGTCAGCCCTTCGTCCGACCAGAAGCTCGCCTTGACTTCCTTGCCGGGCTTGAACCCTGCAATATCCATCTCCGGCACCGCGATCGAAACTTCCTTCTCGCCGTCCACCGCGACCGTCATGACCGGCGTGCCGGCGCCGACCACCTGGCCGACATCGGCGGAGATGGCGGTGACGATGCCGGCCTGGCTGGCCTTGAGATCGGTGTAATGGACCTGGTTCTGCGCCTGGGCCAGCGTCGAGCGGGCGGCATCGCGCGTCGCCACGGCCTGGTCGTAGGCCAGCCGCGCCTGATCGAGCTGCGACTTCGGCGCGAAGTTCTTGGCATAGAGCTGCTCGGCGCGCTTCCTGGCGAGATCGACGGTTTCGACCTGGCGTTCGGCGGCGTCTAGGCTGGCCTGCGCGCTCTTCACCGACAGCTCGTAGTCAGACGGGTCGACGCGGGCGAGCACGTCGCCTTCATTCACATGCTGGCCGATATCGACCAGACGCTCGGTGACCTTGCCGGCGATGCGAAAGCCGAGGTTCATCTCGGTGCGGGCGCGCACCGAACCGGAATAGTCGAGTTGGCGGGTGGTCCGCGCCTCGCCGATCTCGACCACCTTGACCGGCCGGACGACTTCCTGAACGACCTCGGCCTTTTCCTGGCTGCAGCCGGCAAGGGCAAGCGCGGCGACGACGATGCCGATGGCGGGAAGGCCGGTGGCCGGCAGCCTGCGGAGGATGGAACTGGACAAAGACACTTTAGCACTCCCGAACTGGAGATGATCTGTCGACCGCACGCGGCGGGCGGCTTCTATTTCAAGGCTCTGATGGCGTAGTCGATAAGTTCGTCGGGCATTGCCCGGTTGGTCTTGGCAAGGCACTGCGCCACCATCTGCGGGTGGCACAGAATGACGGTGGCGGCGCCGAAGCAGCGCGCGGCGGTTTCAGGATCCTGCTGCCTGAACTCGCCTGCCTCGATGCCCTCGCGGATCACCTCGGCGAACAGGTCGTGGATACTGTTGACGTGCTTGTCGATGACGGACCAGTCGCGCTCCAGCGCGACGATGACCATCTCATGCACCTTCTGCTCGTCCAGCATGGTCTCGAGCGTCATCTTGTACTGGGCATGAATATAGCGGCTCAGTCGCTCCTCGGCGCTGATCGGGAGGTGCATGATCTCGTAGGCCATGTTGTAGCTGGCGCCGAGCATGCGGCCGCAGACGGCCTGGTGGATTTCGACCTTGGAGGCAAAGAAGCGGTAGATGTTGGCGGGCGACATGCCGAGCTCGCGAGCGATGTCGGCAACATTGGTCTTGCCGTAGCCATAGTGGCGGAACAGGCGCTCGGCGCAGTCGAGAATGCGGGTCACATTCTCCTGTCTGGCGGGGTCTGCCACGATGTTGGCGGCTTCTGACATAGCGCTTTCGTTTTGATGAGTGACGAATTTCAATTTTCATCAGTCGTAAAACGAAAGCGGCGAGGAGTCAACGCGAAATCGACGTACGCGTATAATTTGGTGACAGATGGTGACAGGAACAAGCATGCGATGAGCGATGACGACCTCACAGGTGCCGGCGAAAATTGTCGGAGTCCTGGGGCTGCGCTCACACCCCCTTCGCCATCTCCCGTAGCCGGAACTTCTGGATCTTCCCCGTCGACGTCTTCGGGATTTCGGCAAACACCACCGCCTTCGGCACCTTGAAGCGCGCCAGCAGCCCTCGGCAGTGCTCGATGATCTCGGCCTCGGTCGCGCTCTTGCCGGGCTTCAGCTCGACATAGGCGACCGGGATCTCGCCCCATTTGTCGTCCGCGCGGGCAACCACACCGCACGAGGCAACCGACGGATGTCTGTAGAGAGCGTCCTCGACCTCGATGGACGAGATGTTCTCGCCGCCCGAGATGATGATGTCCTTCGAGCGGTCCTTGAGCTGGATATAGCCGTCCGGATGCATGACGCCGAGATCGCCGGAATGGAACCAGCCGCCGGCGAAGGCCTCGTCGGTCGCCTTGCGGTTCTTCAGATAGCCCTTCATGACGATGTTGCCGCGGAACATCACCTCGCCGATGGTCTCGCCGTCGGCCGGCGTCTCGGCCATCGTCCCGGGATCCATCACCGCAAGACCTTCGAGCGCGGCATAGCGCACGCCCTGGCGCGCTTTCTTCTGCGTCCTCGGTCCCTTCTCCAGCGCGTCCCACTCATTGTGCCATTCGTTGACGACGGCCGGGCCGTAGGTTTCGGTCAGGCCGTAGAGATGGGTGACGGCAAAGCCGGCATCAGCCATGCCGGACAGCACTGCCTCCGGCGGGGGCGCTGCGGCGGTGTTGAAGGTGACGGTCTGCGCGAACTGCCGCTTGTCCTCGTCCTTCGCGTTGATCAGCACCGACATGACGATCGGGGCGCCGCACAGGTGCGTGACGCCGTGGTCGGCGATGGCGTCGTATATCGGCTTCGCCCGCACCCAGCGCAGGCAGACATGGGTGCCGGCCTGCACGGCCAAAGTCCAGGGAAAGCACCAGCCGTTGCAATGGAACATCGGCAGCGTCCACAGATAGACCGCGTGCTTGGCCATGCCGGCATGGATGGTGTTGGTATAGGCCATAAGCGCCGCGCCGCGATGGTGATAGACGACGCCCTTCGGATTGCCCGTGGTGCCGGAGGTGTAGTTGAGCGAGATGGCGTCCCACTCGTCATCGGGCATCGACCAGGCGAAAGCCTCGTCGCCGGCGGCGACGAACTCCTCGTAATCAGCTGAGCCAATCCGTTCGCCCTTCGGATAGGGCGCGTCGGCGGCATAGTCCGGATCGTCATAGTCGATGACCAACGGCTTCATCTTGGCCAAGGCCAGCGCGTCCTTGATGACGCCCGAGAACTCGCGGTCGACGATCAGCACCTTCGAGTCGGCATGGTCGAGCTGGAAGGCGATGACGGCGGCATCGAGGCGGGTGTTCAGCGAATGCAGAACCGCCTTGGTCATCGGCGCGCCGAAATGCGCTTCCAGCATCGGCGGCGTGTTGGACAGCATCACTGTCACCGTATCGCCTTTGCCGATGCCGTGCTTCGCGAGCGCCGAGGCAAGCTTCAGCGAGCGACGCCAGAAATCCCGGTAGGTGATGCGCTGGCGGCCATGGATGATGGCGACATGGTCGGGATAGGTCTTGGCCGCGCGCTCGAGATAGGTGAGCGGCGTCAGCGGCTGGTGATTGGCGGCGTTCCTGTCGAGATCCTGTTCGTAGGGATTGGCCATCCCATTCTCCCCGATGATCTTTTCGAACTTTCTAACCTTAGGGCCGCCGTCACGCTATCCCCCCTTCGTGGCTGAAAATGCTATGCTGCGCCGGCTTGGTGGAATGGCGATCCGGATTGCGCCGCACCGCTAGGCGATCGCCGCTCACGCATGCAAATTTGACTTTTGTCGAGAGCCGTGACTAATGTCAGCCGAGGAGGCGGCATGGCGATCAGACCGGCAGAACAGCTCATCCACAAGGCCGCCTGGCTTTACTACGCGCACGGCCTGCGCCAGGACGAAGTGGCGAGTCAGCTCAACATTTCCCGCGCCTCGGTCGCCATGTATCTGCGCAAGGCGCGCGAGACCGGCATCGTCAACATCTCGACCTCGACCCAGCTCTTCACCGACGACGTCATGGCGCGACGGCTGGAAGATGCGTTCGATCTCGACGCCGTCTGGATCGCGCCGGAAAATGCCTACCTTGCCGATCCTTCGACCGATATCGCCGTGCTGGCGGCGAGCGTCTTTCTCGAGCTGGTGAAAAAAGGCGACCGCATCGGCGTCGCCTGGGGCCGCACCGTCTACACCATCGCCGACATCATGTCCTATGCCGACCTGCAGGACGTCACCGTGGTGCAGCTCTGCGGCAATCTCGGCGCGCCCTATTCCTACCGGCCCGACCAGTGCACGATGGAGATCGCGCGACGGCTGAATGCCAAGGGCCTCAACTTCTACGCCCCGCTGGTTCTGTCGACCGAAGGCCTGGCGCAAGGTTTGCGCGCCGAGCCGGTGATCCGCGACCAGTTGGCCGGCATCGCCGATTGCGATCTGGCGCTCTATTCCGTCGGCGCGGTCGACGCCGACAGCCATCTGGTGAAATGCGGCGCGCTGTCGCCGGCCGAGATGGAAACGCTGCGCAGCCAAGGTGCCGCCGGCGTCATCGCCGGGCAGATCATCGACGCCATGGGCGAAGTGCTCGACTGCAGCTACAATAGGCGCGTCATTTCCGCCGAGCTCGCCTCGCTATGCGCCATCGAGAAGCGCCTGATGGTGGTGCAGGAAGACACCAAGTTCGAGCCGCTGCTTGCGGCAATCGCCGGCCGGCTCTGCACGCATCTGGTGGTCGGCGCGCATATGGCCGAGCGCCTGCTGCATCACGCCGGCACGGCGAGCAAAAAGGCCTCGTAGAAAACCACCCTCGCCGCTTCTGTCATCACGACGTCGCGGCCTTCTGTTCATGAGCAAGAAAAGACGGAATCGGACGGATCGACATGCAGAACCTTTGGAATGACGCCGACGCGGAAAAGATGGTTGCCGACTATGCCAGGAAGGGCGTCGGCCGCGACCTTGCGCTACGCGTCTACACGACCCGGCTGCTCGGCGGCGAGCCGCGCCTGGTGCTGCATGGCGGCGGCAACACCTCCTGCAAGACCAAAGCCACCGATCTGGTCGGCGACGAATGGGACGTGCTCTGCGTCAAGGGCAGCGGTTGGGACATGGCCGTCATCGAGCCGCAAGGCCTGCCGGCGGTGAAGATGGGCGCGCTGCTCAAGGCACGCTCTCTGGACAAGCTCTCCGACGAGGACATGGTGGCGCTGCAGCGCTCCAACCTCATCGATCCGTCCTCGCCCAACCCGTCGGTCGAAACGCTGCTGCATGCCTTTCTGCCTCACCGTTTTGTCGACCACACGCATTCGACGGCGATCCTGGCCATCGTCGACCAGGAAGACAGCAAGCCGCTGATCAAGACCGTGTTCGGCGACAAGATGGGTTACGTGCCCTACATCAAGCCGGGCTTCGACCTCGCCAAGGCCGCGGCGGAAGTCTTCGATGCCGACCAAAAAGTCGAGGGCCTCATCCTCGACAAGCACGGCATCTTCACCTTCGGCGACGATGCCAAGCAGGCCTATGACCGCATGATCCACTATGTGACCATGGCCGAGGACTATGTCGCCAGGAACGGCAAGCCGCAGCCGGCCAAGGCAGCGCTGCCGGCGAAGCTTGCCAAGCCCAGCGACATCGCGCCGATGCTGCGCGGCGCCGTTGCCGTGGCGCGCGGCGAAGGCCGCTTCGACCGCATGATCAGCGACTTCCGCACCTCGGACGCGATCGTCGATTTCATCAACACCGCCAAGATCGCCGAGCTGGCAGGGCGCGGGGTGTCGACGCCGGACCTGTCGATCCGCATCAAGACCGGGCCGATGGCGGTGCCGGCGCCCGACGCCGACAAGCTCGGCGATTACAAGGCTGCCATCCGCAGCCATGTCGACGCCTTCGTCAGGGACTACACCGCCTATTTCGAGACCAATGACGCGCTGGACGACGTCAAGCGCACCATGCTCGACCCGATGCCGCGCCTGACGCTGGTGCCGGGCCTCGGCATGTTCGGCCATGGCCGCACGCTGAAGGAGGCCAAGATCGCGTCGGATGTCGGCGAGATGTGGATCGAGGCGGTGCGCGGCGCGGAAGCCATCGGCAATTTCCATCCGCTCTCCAAGGCCGACCTCTTCCCGCTCGAATACTGGTCGCTCGAGCAGGCCAAGCTCGCTTCGAACAAGCCGAAGCCGCTGACCGGCCAGGTGGTGCTGGTCACCGGCGGCGCCGGCGCCATTGGCGCTGCGACGGCAAAACTGTTCGCGGCCAATGGCGCGCATGCAGTGATTGTCGACCTCGATCCCGCCAAGGCGGCGGAAGCGGCGAAGGCGGCCGGCAACAACTCGATTGGCGTCGGCACCGACATCACCAATCCTGCCGAGATGCTCGCCGCCTTCGACAAGGCGGTCACCATCTATGGCGGCGTCGACATTCTGGTCTCGAATGCGGGTGCAGCCTGGGAAGGCCGCATCGGCGAATTGGACGACGCCGCGCTGCGCAAGAGCTTCGAGCTCAATTTCTTCGCTCACCAGTCGGCGGCGCAGAACGCGGTGCGCATCATGCTTGAACAGGGCACGGGCGGCGTGCTGCTGTTCAATACCTCGAAGCAGGCGATCAATCCCGGCCCAAAATTCGGCGCATATGGCATCCCGAAAGCCGCGACATTGTTCCTGTCGCGGCAGTATGCGCTGGACTACGGCTCCTATGGCATCCGCTCCAACGCGGTCAACGCCGATCGCATCCGCTCGGGTCTCTTGACCGACGCGATGATCGCCAGCCGTTCCGGCGCGCGCGGCGTGTCTGAGAAGGAATACATGTCCGGCAATCTGCTGGGACAGGAAGTGACGGCCGACGACGTGGCGCAGGCCTTCCTGCACCAGGCGCTGGCCGAGCGCACCACCGCCGATGTCACGACGGTGGACGGCGGCAACATCGCGGCGGCGTTGCGCTAATGCCAGTCCTGTAAAACGGCAGGCTTGCGGGAACGCCCCTTTGTAGCTACATTGTAGCTGAAAAGGAGTCGGAAATGGCAACAGATACGGTAGTCCGCGCTCGGATCGATAGCGCAACCAAGGATCAGGCCACGGAAGCCTTGGCGGCTATGGGCCTGTCGGTTTCCGACGCCATTCGCATACTGCTGGTCCGTGTCGCCGCCGACAAGGAATTTCCCTTTCCGGTGAAAGTCCCGAACGCAACGACACGAAAGGCGATGGCCGAATTGGAAAAGGGTAAAGGCAAGCGTTTCGCCTCGACCGACGAGTTGTTCAAGGATCTGGAAATCTGACATGTTGATCCCCGTTCGCTCCGGGCAATTTCGCCGGGATGTGAAGCGTATGGAGAAGCGTGGCAAAGACCTTGGCAAATTGCGTGAGATATTGGGTCTCCTGATCGGCGAACATGAACTGCCGCCGATTTACAAGGACCACCCGCTGAAAGGCGAATGGAAGGGCTATCGCGATGCTCACATCGAACCGGATTGGCTTTTGATCTACCGCGTTGCTAATGACGAACTGCAGCTTGCACGAACCGGTTCTCATTCGGACCTTTTCAACGAGTGAGGGCCGCGACTGACGGTGGCAACATCGCGGCCGCGCTGCGCTGACTAGGCAATGGCACCCACTCCTGGAGCGGTTCGTCGTTCTACGAAAACGAAGACATCCCCGTGTTGACGCGGTTTCGGACTGAAGGCCTCCTTCTGCTGAAGAACTGCTGGACCCCGTCAAAATCCACTCCAATCCTTCGCGTAATGCTCAGCCAGTTCAAGGGGCGCCTGACGTTTCACATGCGGCTCCAACGTTGATCATTGGTGGAGCTCCAGATGGCGGCTACAAGACTTCGTATCGGCGTGCTCTTCGGCGGGCGCTCCGCCGAGCATGAAGTATCGCTGCTTTCGGCAACCAACGTCATGGCTGCTTTGGAGCCGGCGAAATACGACGCCGTGCCGATCTTCGTCACCCGCGAAGGGCAATGGCTGCTGAGCCGCTTCGAGGACGGCGCGCTGGCGGCGCCGTCGGCCGGCACGCAGCTCTGCCTGGTGCCGGGCGGCCATGGACGGATGCTGGCGATCCCCGCCGGCGGCGTGCCCCACGAACTGCCCGCCATCGATATCCTGTTCCCGGTGCTGCACGGTCTGCATGGCGAGGACGGCGCGGTGCAGGGCCTGGCCGAGGTGGCGCGCGTGCCGCTCGCCGGCTGCGGCATCCTCGGCTCCGCGGCGGCACTCGACAAGGATATCGCCAAGCGGCTGCTGAAAGCGGCCGGACTGCCTGTGGCGCGCTCGGTGACGATCGGTGAGGGTGCCGCGCCTTCGCTCGCCGAGCTGGAGGACCAACTCGGGCTGCCGCTGTTCATCAAGCCGGCGCGGCAGGGCTCGTCGGTCGGCGTCGCGAAGGTCAACGCCAGCCAGGAATTCGATCGAGCGCTCGAGGAAGCCTTCCTGCACGACCGCAAGCTGCTGGCAGAGGAATTCGTCCGTGGCCGCGAGATCGAATACAGCGTGCTGGAGAGCCCGGCGGGCGAACTCTTCGTCTCGCGGCCGGGCGAGATCGTGCCTGCGGAGAGCCACGGTTTCTACAACTACAACGCCAAATATGTCGACGAGAATGGTGCGGCCTTGATCGTGCCAGCCGAGCTGCCGCAGGAGGTCGAGGATGCCATGCGCGATGCGGCTGCAAGAGCGTTCAGGGCGCTCGGTTGCGACGGCATGGCCCGCGTCGACTTCTTCCTGATGCCGGACATGCATTTCCTGATCAACGAGCTCAACACCATTCCTGGCTTTACCAACATCAGCATGTACGCCAAGGCGATGGCGGCGAGCGGCGTCAGCTATCCGGAGGTCATCGACCGCCTGGTGGCGCATGGGTTGGCGCGCGCCGGCCGGTGAAAAAGACCTGAGGAATTGGACGCGAGTTGCCGTTTGTCTTGGCGCAGGATCTCCGCCCATTTTCGTGAAATCGGCGCAAACGCCGGGAATTGGTTGAAGCCGCCCCAACCTCGTCATTCTATGGCGGAGCAAGGAGCGAAGCGACGCGGCGAAGACCATATTCCATTCCGCGACTTGAAAGCGCCGCCACGGTGCAGAATTCTGCTCCGTTGCACGCCTTGGCGAAAGTAACGGAATGGATTCCAGGGTCTGCGCGACGGAGCTTCGCTCCTGCTCCGCCCTGGAATGACGACCGCGATGGGCGTTTCGGCCAATCTCCAACGCATGCCACCTGACAACGCAAACAGAGCCGACGGGTCAAAATCCTGCGCTGGGGCGACTAGGCCGTCATCGTGGCCACATCACTCCGGCAGGCCGGCCTTGCGGAAGCCGTCGACGAAATGCTCAAGCATCGCGTCGTCGCGGAACGGCTCCGTCTCGACCCAGCGCTGCGTGGAGAAATGCGGATTGCCGACGAGGAACAGCGCGACCTCGGTGCGCGCCTCGTCGAGACGGCCGAGCTGCGCCAGGCTTGCCGCCAGAAAGCGGCGCGAGCTTGTGCGGTAGGTCTCGTCCCGACGCAGCGTCTCGACGGCCGCTTCGTAGTCACGGGCCGCATACTGTGCCTGGCCGAGCGTCAGATAATACCAGCTCGGCGGAAAGGGGTTGAGCCGGAAGGCCTTGCGGATGTGCTCCAGGCCCTCGCCTATCCGCCCGCCCAGCACGTCGATGTCGGACAATGTAGCCCAGATATCGGCCTCGTTCGGATCGAGCTCGATCGCCTTGGCGAATTCCGCCTCGGACCGTTCGAAATCGCGTTCATAGGCGAGAAGGTTCGCCAGAACCCAGCGGCAACCGGCATCGTTGGGATCGATCGCCACGGCCTTGCGCGCCAGTTCCAGGGCCGTGCTGCGGGCGGGCTCGAACGGCTCGCCCCAATGCACCCAGCCCATCCAATGGTTCATGGCCAGCCAGCGATAGGCCTCGGCATAGTCCGGGTCGAGCGAGATCGCGCGCGTCAGCATCAGATGCGCTTCGCGCGCCATTTGCGGCGACTCGTCGAACAGTTTTCGCGCCCGCACGACGAGATCATAGGCTTCGAGGCTCTTCGGCCGGTTGCGCTCCGGCAATGCGCGCAGCCGCCCGAGCAGCGCTTCCACAATCTTGCCTGTCGCCTCGTCCTGAACGGCGAAGATGTCCTCAAGGCCGCGATCGAAGCGCTCGGCCCAGAGATGCTCGCCGCTCAGCGCATCGATCAGCTGGGCATTGATGCGCACCCGCCCCGCGGCGCGCCTGGCGCTGCCCTCCAGCAGATAGCGCACGCCGAGCTCCCCGGCGATGGCGCGCACATCCATGGCCTTGCCCTTATAGGCAAAGACCGAGTTGCGCGCGATGACGAAGAGGCCCGGGATCCGGGAGAGATCGGTGATCAGGTCTTCGGTCAGGCCGTCGGCGAAAGAGTCCTGCTCGGGATCGCTGCTCAGATTGACGAAGGGCAGCACGGCGATCGACGGCTTGTCGGGCAGCGGCAAGGGTTTGCGTGTGGTATCGGGCTGCTCGACGGTACCGGTGAAGCGGTAGCCGACGCGCGGCACCGTGGCGATCCACTCGCCGCCACTGGTCGCCGGACCAAGCAGCTTCCTGAGCTGCGCGATCTGGACGGTGAGATTGCCTTCCTCGACTGCCATGCCGGGCCAGGCCGCATCCATCAGCTCGGCCTTGGCCAGGATTTCACCCGGACGCGCAACGAGCGCCTCGAGCAGCTTCAGCCCACGATGGCCGGCGGCGACGGGAACATCGCCCCGAAGCAGCGTTCCCGCGCCCGGATCAAGCACGAACGGTCCAAAAGCAAAGCGCGATCCCTGCATGCGGCGATCTATAGCCGATTTGGAAGTTCTGAGAACTATTTGGGAGGGCTTAATTACGCCGCCGGCCGCCTGCGGCACACTGCAATCTCAATCAGATCCAGGGTTTTCGAAACCCTCATTCGATGGAGGTTGCCATGAACGATAGCTTCACGCCCTCTACGTGTCTGGCGGCACCGGCAACGCGCTCAAGGCGCGGGCGTTTCAGCCTGGCGGCCTTGCGCAGCCTTATCGCCGAGCGGCGCAAGCAGGCCTATTTCCGCTTCGAGCTCAAGCGCATGGCGACGGACAATCCGCATCTGATCGACGACATCGGGCTGACCAGAAAAGAGGTCGAGGCCGAGATCGCCAAGCTGCCCTTCTGGCAGCGATAAGACCGACTCGGACCGGCTGAAAAGGCAGAGAGCGGCCCATTGGACCGCTCTCTTCATCAGAAACAGGCAAAAACCTTACTTAGCGTTCGGGTTCGGCATCCAGGCAGGCATCGCGACATCGGCATGGGCGAACTGCGGCAGCTTGGCCGACAGGTCCTCCATGTTCTTGATGTCCTTGTCGATCAGCTCCTTCTGGGTGATCAGCGTCGGCGGCACGATGACGTTGTGGCCGGGATCCTCGCCGGCGAGCAACTGCGCCAGCGCACGCACCGAGACCTGGCCGACGACGGCCGGGTTGGTGGCGGCGGTCGCCGCCCAGGCGCTGTCCGGCTCGCGCATGGCGGCGATGTCGGAGGTCGAGATATCGGCCGAATAGATCTTGATGCCCTTGTTCAGCCCCGCCTCGTCGACGGCGATCTTCACGCCCTTGGCGAACTCGTCATAAGGCGCGAACATCACCTTGATGTCGGGGTGCGCCTGCAGCACCGAGCGCGCCTGGTTGGCAACGGAGTTGGCGATCGGGTTGTCGAGCGTGCCGAACATGGCGACCTCGCTGATGCCCGAATATTTCTTTTTCACGTCGACCCAGGTCTCGTTGCGTCGGTCGAGCGGGGCGATGCCGGCGACATAGACATAGCCGGCCTTCCAGCTCTCGCCATTGTCCTTGACCGCCTGCTCGAGCGCGAGCTTCGCCAGGTCGCGGTCGGACTGCTCGACCTGCGGGATCTTCGGGTTCTCGACATTGACGTCGAAGGCGACGACCTTGATGCCGGCATTGACCGCGCGCTGCGCGGCGTCTTTCATCGATTCCGTCAGGCCGTGCTGGATGATGATGCCCTGCACGCCGAGGGCGATGGCCTGGTCGACCATGTCGGCCTGGAGCGCCGCATCCTGTCGGCTGTCCAGCACGCGCAGGTCGACGCCGAGCGCCTTGGCCTGCGCCTCGACGCCGGAGAGATAGGCCTGGAAGAAGTCGCCGGTCGACAGATAGCGCACCAGCGCGATCTTGACGCCGGGCTTATCGAACGGCGCCGGACGGTCCGCGGCAAGCGCCGTTCCCTGCATCAGCAGCGCCGCACCGGCGAGGCCGAGTGCCGCCTTCCCCAAAAGTCTTCTTGTGATGCTCACTTCGTTTTCCTCCATTTGTTATGCCCCGGTCGAAACTATCTCTTGCCCCTGCCGGAAAGGGCGAAGGTGAAGACAAGGGCGACGACAAGCACCGCGCCCTTGACGAAATCCTGCGTATAGTAAGGGGCGTTCATCATCGTCAGGCCTTGCAGCAGGACGCCGACGAACACCGCGCCGACAGCCGTGCCGAAGGCGTTTGGCTTGGCGGCGCCGAGCACCGCGTAGCCGATGAGCGCCGCCGCGACTGCGTCGAGCAACAGATTATTACCCGAGGCGATGTCGCCGCGTCCAAGTCGGGCGGCGAGCAAAATCCCGCCGATCGAGGCAAAAACTCCCGAAATCACATAAGCCCAGATCTTGTATGCCTTGACAGGCGCGCCGGCGAGCTCGGCCGCCCTCTCATTGCTGCCGACGGCATACATCATGCGGCCGAAGCGGGTGTATTCGAGGAAGAACCAGATCAGTACCGCGAGCACGACGAGCACGACGACCGAAACCGGGATCAGGTTCGGGATGAAGAAGTCGACGCGGTGGCGGCCGAGCGCCAGGAACGCCTCGGAGAACTTGCCGTTGGCGACCGAGCCGTCGGGCATGGTCATGCCGGTGGCGATCGAGCGGCCTTCCGTCGGAATGCGCTGCAGGCCGAGCAGCAGGAACATCATGCCAAGCGTCGCCAGAAGATCGGGCACGCGCATATAGACGATCAGCCAGCCATTGATCAGGCCGACGATAACGCCGATGACAAGACAGGCAATAACGGCGATGATGGCGTTCTGCTCCAGCACGACCATGGCATAGGAGGCCGCCATCATGGCGCTGGTGGCGACCGAGCCGATCGACAGGTCGAAGCCGCCGACGACCAGCGTCGCGGTGACGCCGAGCGCCAGCACACCGGTGATGGCCACCGACTGGAAGATGAACACAGCGCTCTGCGGCGAAGCGAAGCCGTCGGCGGCGACCGCGAAATAGGCGATCAACCCGACCAGCAGGACGATGAAGCCGTAGCGGATGGCGTAGTCGCGCAATGTCATCGAACGCTCCCGCGCCGTTGCCTTGCCCGCCAAACTGGAACTCATGCCTGCACTCCAAGTCTCGTCATCCTGCGATCTCACGCCGCGCTGGTGAGCGGTCTGCCGGCCACTTCCGCCAGCAGCCGGTCGAGATCGATGTCATCGTTGCGGTGCTCGCCGACGATCGTGTGTTCCGACATCACCAGGATGCGGTCGGCGGTCTCCAGCGCCTCGTCGATCTCAGTGACGAAGACGAGCGTCGCGCGGCCGTCGGCGCTGGCTCTTAGTTTGGCGGCGATGTCGCGACGCGCCGAAATGTCGACACCCTGGAAAGGCTCGTCGAGGATGAAGAGGCGCGAGGCCTGCGACATCCAGCGCGCCACCATCACCTTCTGCTGGTTGCCGCCGGAGAGCGCCGACAGCTCGTCCTTCTCCGAGCGGCAGACGATACCGAGCTCGTCGATCTGGCGGCGGGCGGCGAGCCACTCGGCGCGCTTCTTCATGACGCCGAGGCCCGACATGCGTTTGAGGAACGGCAGGCTGATATTGCGTTCTATGTTGAAGCCGCCGACGATGCCGCTCGCGGCGCGATCCTTGGCGACGAGGAAGACGCCGGCGGCGATCGCCTCTCGCGCCGAGCCCGGCGCGTAGGGTTTGCCGTCCATGTGCATGCTGCCGGCGAGCGGCCGGCGCACGCCGAAGAGCGTCTCCGCCAAAGCCGTCTTGCCGACGCCGACCAGGCCGGTGATCGCCACCACTTCCCCGGCGCCGAGCGTCATCGAGATCGGCCGCGAACCTTGCGCCAGCCGCAGGCCCTCGGCGGTGAAGACGGCTCGGGCCGAGCTTCTGGCAACGACCTTGTCGAGATGGATCTTGCGGCCGAGCATGGCGTTGACCGCACCCTCATAATCGAGCGGCTTCCGGTCGAAAATGCCGGAGACCACGCCGTCGCGCATCGACACGATGCGGTCGGCCAGTCGCCTGATGTCGGACATCCGGTGCGAGATATAGAGGATGGCGACGCCCTGCCCGCGCAGCCGGTCGATCAGCGAGAACAGCCGGTCGGCTTCGGCGCTCGACAGCGAGGAGGTCGGCTCGTCGAGGATCAGGACCTTGGGCTTGTGCGCCATGGCGCGGGCGATGGCCACCATCTGCCGATCCGCCAATGACAAGTCGCTGACGCGCGCCTTGAGGTCGATGGTGAGCCCCATGCGATCGGCGACGGCCTTGGCTTCGGCTCGGACATTGGCAGGCTTGAAAAGCAGCGACGCGCCTTTGCCGCTCAGCCGGTCGAGCGTCAGATTGGTGGCGACGTCGAGGTCGGCGACCACGCCGTCATTGATGTTCTGGTGCACGGTGACGACGCCGGCGCGAATGGCCTCGGCGGGGGTCTGGGGGTCGAAGGCCTTGCCGGCGAGCCGCATCGAGCCTGCGCCGTGCTCGTAGACGCCGCTGACGATCTTGACCAGGGTGGATTTGCCGGCGCCGTTGGCGCCCATGAGCACGGTCACCTCGCCCGCAAAGAGGTCGAGCGAGATGCCGCCAAGCACCTCGTTCTGGCCGAAGGATTTCCTCAGGCCCTCCACATGGAACACGGCATCTGCGCCCATCCATTCCTCCCGGATCGTGACGCTATGGGCTCATTCGGCAATTGTCAACACGATTGACATTTGCCAGAGCGCTTCCTAGCTTGGCCCCGCCGCCGTGGCTCCGCTATCGTCGGAAACCACGCGCAGGAGGGAGAGCATGACCGGGAAGTTCGAAGCATTGTCGGTGGAGACGCTGCCGAAGCGCCTTGGCGAGACCGCGGCGCTAACCGAGCGCATCGGCAGCGAAATCAGCCGCTGGAAGGTACGCGAGGTCGGCGACGGCAATCTGAACCTCGTCTTCATCGTCGAAGGCGATCAAGGCGCGGCGGTGGTCAAGCAGGCGCTGCCCTATGTGCGGCTGGTCGGCGACAGCTGGCCGCTGCCCTTAAAACGCTCCTTCTTCGAATATCATGCGCTGACCCGGCAGGAGCGCCGTGCGCCCGGCTCGGTGCCGGCGATCTACCATTTCGACGAGAGCCAGGCGCTGATCGTGATGGAGTATCTGGCGCCACCGCACATCATCCTCAGGCGGGCGCTGATCGACGGCCGCGAATTGCCGAATATCGCACGCGACATCGGCCTGTTCATGGCGCGCACACTGTTCCGCGGCTCCGACCTGTCGATGGCAGCAAAGGAGCGCAAGGCCGATCTTGCGCTGTTCGCCGACAATGTCGAACTGTGCGACATCACCGAGAACCTGGTGTTCTCCGACCCTTATTTCGACGCCAAGATGAACCGGCATACCTCACCGCAGCTCGACGGCCTGGTCGCCGAACTGCGCGCCGACCGCGATCTCAAGGTCGAGGCGCAGCGGCTGAAGCATCTGTTCGCCGCCAACGCCGAGACGCTGCTGCATGGCGACCTGCATTCAGGCTCGATCATGGTGACAGGCAGCGAAACCCGGATGATCGATCCGGAATTCGCCTTCTACGGTCCGATCGCCTTCGACGTCGGGATGCTGCTCGCCAATTTCTGGATGGCCTTCTTCTCGCAACGGGGCCACGAGGAGAAAGGCAGCCGCGACTCCATGCGCGCCTATCTGCTCGGCGTCACGGCTGAGACCTGGGCGACTTTCCGCGCCGAGTTCTCGCATCTGTGGCGGACCGAGCGCAGCGGCATGCTCTACCAGCGGAGCCTGTTCGAGGATCAGGGCGACCTGCTCGGCTCCGAGCAGGCGCTCGACCATATGCTGCATTCGATCTGGACCGACCTGCTCGGCTTTGCCGGCATCGAGGTGCACCGGCGCATCCTGGGCCTCGCCCACAATGCCGATTTCGAGACCATTGCCGATCAAGACCTGCGCGCCAGATGTGAAGCCAAGGCCTTGCGCTTCGGACGCCATATCGCCGTCAACCGGCGCCAGATCCACAGCATCGACGAGGTCAACAAGCTGGCCGCGCTGATCGAACAGGAGAAGAGCCTTTGAACGTCGGCGAACGCCACTATCGCACCATCTGGCTCAGCGACGACAAGCGCTCGGTCGAGATCATCGACCAGCGCTGGCTACCGCATGAATTCCGCATCGAGAAGATCGGAAGCGTCGCCGGCATCGCCACCGCGATCCGCGACATGTGGGTGCGCGGCGCCCCGCTGATCGGCGTCACCGCCGCCTATGGCGTCGCCATCCAGATGATGGACGACCCGTCGGACGAAGCGTTCGACGCGGTGTGGGAGACGCTGCATAGGACACGGCCGACGGCGATCAATCTGCGCTGGGCGTTGGACGAGATGCGCCGGCACCTCAAGCCGCTCGCGCCTGCAGAGCGTGCCGAAGCGGCCTACAGACGGGCCGCGGAGATCGCCGACGAGGATGTCGGGCTGAACCGCGCCATCGGCGAAAACGGGCTTGCCATCATCAGGGAGCTTGCGGCACGCAAGCAGCCGGGCGAGCGCGTCAATATCCTCACCCATTGCAATGCCGGCTGGCTGGCGACGGTCGATTATGGCACCGCCACCGCGCCGATCTACCTGGCGACCGAGGCCGGCATTCCGGTGCATGTCTATGTCGACGAGACGAGGCCGCGCAACCAGGGTGCCCAGCTGACCGCCTGGGAGATGGCCGGGCACGGCGTGCCGCATACGCTGATCGTCGACAATGCCGGCGGCCACCTGATGCAGCGCGGCGACATCGACATGGTGATCGTCGGCACCGACCGCACCACCGCCAATGGCGACGTCTGCAACAAGATCGGCACCTATCTCAAGGCTTTGGCCGCCGCCGACAATGACGTGCCCTTCTATGTCGCGCTCCCCTCGCCCACCATCGACTGGACAGTGGCCGACGGGCTAAAGGAAATCCCGATCGAGGAGCGCTCTGGCGACGAGGTTTCGCTGGTCTGGGGGAAGACGGCTGACGGCAAGATCGCGCAGGTGCGGGTCTCACCGGATGCGACCCCGGCGGCGAACCCAGCCTTCGACGTGACGCCGGCAAGGTTGGTGACCGGGCTGATCACCGAGCGCGGCGTGGCCAAGGCCTCGCGCGAGGGGCTGAAGGCGATGTTTCCGGAGCGTGGGTGACTAGCTGATCTCCCCCCAGCTCGTCGTCATTCTCGGGCTTGACCCGAGAATCCATGCCGTGACCTCCGTCGTCGAGCGCAACGATGCAGAATTCTGTGAACTTTGCAAAGCCTTAGCGCCACGGCATGGATCCTAGGGTCTGCGCGCGTCGCTTCGCTCCTTGCTCCGCCCTAGGATTGACGACCGCGATATCGTTGACAATTGACAACACCTTCCTGCCCCTCCATACCTTCGCCGTTAATGTTCTCAGGGCGGGGTGAAAGTCCCCACCGGCGGTAAGGGCGATTTCGACCGCTCAAGCCCGCGAGCGCCTTCTGCGTAAACGGAAGGGTCAGCAGATCCGGTGCGATTCCGGAGCCGACGGTTACAGTCCGGATGGAAGAGAACGTACGCAAGACGGCTCGCTCGCGCGGGCCGCATTTTGCGTCGTGCGTCCTGATTCTGGTTCGAAACGGAAGGAAGGACCCATGAATCAGCATTTCCCCAAAGACCATACTGTCCGTCGTGTCGCCGTCATCCGGGCGCGCTGGCATACCGATATCGTCGACCAATGCGTGACGGCGTTCGAGACAGAGCTTGCCGCGCTCGGCGGCTTTGCCGTCGAGGTCTTCGACGTGCCGGGCGCTTACGAGATTCCGCTGCACGCCAAGACGCTTGCCGAGACCGGCCGTTACGCCGCGATCCTCGGCACCGCCTTCGTCGTCAATGGCGGCATCTACCGGCACGATTTCGTGGCGAGCGCCGTCATTGACGGCATGATGAACGTGCAGCTCGCGACCGGCGTGCCGGTGCTGTCGGCGGTGCTGACGCCGCACAACTACCATGACAGCGCCGAGCACCACCGCTTCTTCCACGAGCATTTCACCGTGAAGGGCAAAGAGGCGGCGAAGGCCTGCGTCGAGATCCTCGCCGCGCGTGCAAGGATCGCTGCGTGAAAGAGCTGCCGGGCGAGGAAACCCGCCCGGCATGCTTCGGTCCGGTTACAGCTTCAGGTCGAAATTGATCTTGAAGATGTGCCCCTGGGCTTGCTTGGCGATCTGCCCGGAATAGGATGCGCCGAGCGTTGCCTTGGGCGACAGGAACACATCGAAGCCGGCTTCCAACGCCAATGCGTCCCTGGCGATCGGCACACCCGCGCCGGCGAAGGACGCCCCGGTATTGAAGGTAAGTGTCGTCGCCGGTTGGACATCGCCGTAGGCGTGCTGCCAGCCGAGCATGCCATGCAAGGCGGTCATGCCCGTCCCGAACCGTGTCGAGGCGCGCAGGCCCAGCGTCGAGAAAGTATTTTGGCTCGACGCACCCTGACTGGCCAAAGCCGAGGTGGTGCCGCCGGTTTCGGCAAAGCCGTTTGCGTCCAGATGGACATAGGCCAGATTGGCGAAAGGTTCGAACGCGCCCAGGCTCGTGTCGAGCTTGTAGGCGAGCTCGCTGAAAGCCTGCGCCGTCTCGGCCTTGTAGCCGGCCGACAACTGTTCGCTGAAGGCCGGGAAGACGACGTTGCGCCGCACGTCGATATCGTGCCAGCCATAGATCGCGCCTGCCCGGAAGCCGAGACCTCCCCATTGCGTGCCGGCATAGAGGCCGAGATCGTAATTGTCGCTGGTGCCGGAGGAAGCGCGGTCGCTGACGTCGAGATTGGTGCGGCTGTAGCCGGCAAGCACGCCGAGCCGCCAGCTTGCCAGCGGAACGTCGGCGCCACCGACGAAGCCAGCGGTCGTGCGGTCGAAGCCGGCGGCATCGCCCGAGCCGCTCGCATTGCCGGTCATCGCAAGCGCCTCGCTCCAGATCACGATGCCGTCGGCAGTGGCAGGCGCGGCATGCAGCCCCGTGGCATCGATGGCGGCGGTGGTCAGGGACACGTCATCCGCATCGAAGGCGGAACGGAGCCGGCGGTTTGCCGAATCCCGGGCGAAGCGGCTGTCGTCGACAAGCGCGCCCATGATGTCGGCATGGACCTCACCGGAAAGCGCGTTCCCGTAGGGGCGCAGATAGCGATAGAAGCCGACGGCCTCCTCGTCCGGATTTCCCTCCAGCGCTTCCCGGTTGAGGATGTACATCGACCAGCCGTCCTTGGTCATGTTGAAGGACAGACCTTCGACCTCCTGCTCGCGGTCGATTTTCAGGTTGCCCAGGTTCTCGACTTCGCCGGTCTTCAGGTTCGCCCGGTAGATGATCTTGTCGTCATTGTCGGTGGAAAAATACATCCAGCCGTCGAGCAGCTTGCCGCCTTGCGCCTGATCGATGGTGTGCGACAGCGGGATGTATTCCTTGAAGCTCCAGTCCGAGAGATTGTAGACGGTTAATTCCGTGGCGTTCTCATAGGCCATGCCGTAGCCGAGGCCGTTCTTGGCGTCGACGGCCACCCAGCTCGCGATGTCATGGATGCCGTGCGGCGGATTGAGCGCAAAGGCTTGGCCGGTGAAGCTCAGGTCGCTGGCGCGGTAGACCGCGAAGACCGGGTTTTCGTACTTGCCGCCGGTGACCGGGTCGCGCTTGCTGGAGTCGAGCGAGATGTAGAGATAGCCGTCGGCATAGTCTATGTCGCCTATGTGATTGAGCCCGATGTCGGAATATTGGGACGGGAGCTCGAGGACATTCGGAATGGCCGGCGAAACCTGCAGGCTGGGATTGTAGTTCTTGTCGGTGCGCTCCAGCACATCGGTGCCGGAGAAATACCAGTTCGTTCCGTCTGTCGTCACACCCTGCTGCTTGGAGACGATCGCGTCGCCCGTGAAGGTCGTCTTCTCGACCATGATCCACGGCTCCACGGCAAAAGCCGGCGCCGACGCCATGACCAGAGCTCCAGTCATAAGAAGGCCGGCCCTGGCTTTGGGAATGCAAGTTGTTGCCGTTCGCTTCGCGGGGCTGGCGCGGGTAATCATCAAGGAAGACATCTTTGTCGCGTTCCTGTTGTATGGCTCGTCGACAAGATTGCGCGCACGACATCGCGCGACGACGGGAGGCGCCGCCGGCGATGTCAGAAGCCCAGTTTTTTGTGGTTCTTCAGGTGCGGTTGCGCGGAATTTTGTCGATCGGCTCTGGCTGCTTTTTCAACGGTGTGCTTACTAGGCGGCGCACGTGACAATCATATGAATAATAGGAATAGTATGAAGATTAACGCTAGCCCCCGGAAGCTCCGGATGCCGCCGTTCATGGCTGGCTCCTCGCATACCGGCTTGCACGGCAGGCTGCTCAACGAGATCGGCCAAAGCATTGTCAGTGGGGAATTCACGCCCGGCGACCAGTTGCCGAACGGCGACGACTGGAGCGCCTCTTATGGCGCCAGCCGCACCGGCCTGCGCGAAGTGATCAAGGTTCTGGCCGGCAAGGGCATGGTGGAGATGCGCCCGCGAACGGGAACGCGGGTGCGCCCGCGCCGGGACTGGAATTTCCTCGACCCGGACGTGCTGATGTGGCGGTTCGGGCCGCGGGCGACGGCCGAAGATGCGCGCTCCCTATTCGAGCTGCGCCGCGCGATCGAGCCGATGGCCGGGGCGCTCGCGGCGGAGCGCGCCACGCCCGAGCAGATAGCCGAGCTGTGGGCAATCCTGGACGAGATGGAAAAGGCCGGCGACGACGGCGAACGCTTCGCTGTCCCCGACCTCGCCTTCCACCAGTCGATCCTGCACATGTCCGGAAACGAGCTGATCGGCTCACTGGCGGCCCTGATCGAGACGGCGCTGATCATCAGTTTTCGGCTTTCCGACGACAATCCGGCCGGGCAGAGTCATTCGCTGAGGCTGCATCGGGAAATCGCCGAGAACATCGAGAGGCGCGATCCGGCAGCCACCAGCAAGGCCCTGATCGCCCTACTGGACGGAGCGGAGGAAGATGTGCGGCTTTCGCTCGCGGCAAGGCAAGGCGGCCGGACATAGCGCCGGCGCGCCTCCTACAGGCTGTAACAAGAATTGCGCCGCGCGGGCCGGCGGGCTGTTGCGATCCGGCGGGATTCCGGCCAGAAGCAATGGACCGCCCGCCCGGGCGGCCTTTTCAAACACGGGCTCGAACCAGATACGGGAGACTATTCGTTGGCTCGCATCACACTGAGACAATTGCTCGACCATGCCGCCGAACATGGCTATGGCGTGCCTGCCTTCAACATGAACAATATGGAACAGGGGCTCGCCATTATGGAGGCGGCGGAGGAGACCAAGTCGCCGGTCATCCTGCAGGCCAGCCGCGGCGCGCGCGCCTATGCCAATGACGTGGTGCTGGCCAAGCTGATCGACGCGCTGGTCGAGATCCATCCCGACATCCCGGTCTGCATGCATCTCGACCACGGCAACAACGAAGCGACCTGCGTCACCGCCATCCAGTACGGCTTCACCTCGGTGATGATGGACGGCTCGCTGAAGGAAGACGGCAAGTCGCCGGCCGACTACGCCTACAATTCCGGCATTACGCGCCGCGTCGTCGACATGGCGCATTGGGGCGGCGTCTCGGTGGAAGGCGAGATCGGCGTGCTGGGCTCGCTGGAGAGCGGCGGCGGCGAGCAGGAAGACGGCCACGGCGTCGAAGGTGCGATCAGCCACGACCAGTTGTTGACCGACCCGGTGCAGGCCGAGCAGTTCGTGCGCGACACGCATGTTGACGCGCTGGCCGTCGCCATGGGCACCAGTCACGGCGCCTATAAATTCTCGCGCAAGCCGGACGGCGCGGTGCTGGCGATGAACGTGATCGAGGAGATCCACCGCCGCCTGCCCAACATGCATCTGGTCATGCACGGCTCGTCCTCGGTGCCGGAGGAACTGCAGGAAATCATCAACAAATATGGCGGCCAGATGAAGCCGACCTGGGGCGTGCCGGTGGAAGAGATCCAGCGCGGCATCAAGCATGGCGTGCGCAAGATCAACATCGACACCGACAACCGCATGGCGCTGACCGGCGCGATCCGCAAGGTGCTGACCGAGAACCCCAGCGAGTTCGATCCGCGCAAATATCTGACGCCGGCGATGGCCGCGATGAAGAAGCTCTGCAAGGAGCGCTTCGAGCAGTTCGGCACCGCCGGCAACGCTTCGAAGATCAAGCCGATCCCGCTGGCCGACATGGCCAAGCGCTACAAGTCGGGCAGCCTCGACCCGAAATTCGGCTGAGCCAACTTTCCCGCGGCCGGTTTTCGGCCGGTCGCGGTAGCCGGCCCTGCCCCGCCTCAGCATCCGCGTGGCGGAACTTCATGCCGGCCAAAACGGTTCCTGCTCTGACGCCTCCCGTGCCCGCTCACAGGGAAGGAGACAACCATGAGCAAGGACCGCGATAGTGAAGGTCCGGTGTTTTCCGGGCAGGACGCGCGACAGGGCGAAATCATCCTGCGCACGCGCACCCGTCGCATCATCTTCATCGCCGGACTGGTCGGCATCGTCGTGCTGGCGCTGGTGCTGAGCATTGCCGTCCGGTGAGGGCGATTCGCGCATGATGGAGTAGCGGCCAGGGAACCATCGGCGGCCAAGCCTAGTTGAGCATTCCAGACGCAACGGAGGGCGCGCTTAGGCTGCCCCGACGGACCATGCTCACGCCGCTTTGCTGCGACATGCCGCTTCATCCGATCTGGCCGGACCTCGTCGCGCGGCTGCTGGTCACGCTGCTTGCAGGCTTCCTCATTGGCCTGAACCGCGAGGCCCGCGGCCATTCCGCCGGGTTGCGGACGACCATCCTGGTCGGCCTTGCGGCCTGCGTCGCAATGGTCCAGGCCAATATGCTGCTCGATGTCTCGGGCAAAGGACCGGACTCCTTCGTGCGCATGGATGTGATGCGTCTTGCGCTCGGCGTGCTCACCGGTGTCGGCTTCATCGGCGGCGGCGCAATTCTGCGGCGCGGCGATCTGGTCACCGGGGTCACCACCGCCGCCACGATGTGGATCATGACCATGATCGGCCTTGCCTTCGGCGGCGGCCAGTACGGCCTCGGCGCGATTGCAACCGTGCTGACGCTGGTGACATTGCAGGCGCTGAAATGGGTCGACCTCAAGATCCGGCGCGATCACAAGGCAATCCTTTCGGTCTCCTGGCCGAAAAACGCGCCGCCCGACCTCGAGGAAATGGTACGGCCGCTTGGCTACAGTGCCCGCTTCGTCGGCATGGAGCACGACGCCGACCGTGAGCGCTTTGTTTATTCCTTCAATATTCAGTGGAAGCAGCCCGACGCTATTCCACCTTCGACCGACGTGCTGACGCTTGTCGGCGAGCATTGCGCGGTCGAGCGCTTCGAGGTGATCGGCGAGAAGCCGTTCTGAGTGTCGTAACGGAGGATGCTTGAAATCGTCCCCGGGCATGAAACTTTCCCGCCCGCGGATGGTTCTGGACAGAGATGGTACTTGTCCATGATCGGTAGGCATTGATGGCCGAACTTTCCCTGACCCGCGGCCGGATGGTCGATGTCCAGATCGCCCAGCGTGGAATTCATGACCGCCGGGTCCTGGAGGCCATGCGGGAGGTTCCACGCGAGGCCTTTGTCGATCCCGATTTCGAGGAATTCGCCTATGAAGACACCCCTCTGCCGATCGGCAAGGGTCAGACGATCTCGCAACCCTTCATGGTCGCCTACATGATCGAAGCCGCCGAGATCGATCCCGGCGACCGCGTTCTCGAGGTTGGTACGGGTTCGGGCTACGCGGCGGCGGTGATGAGTCGTGTTGCGGCCAGCGTCTACACGATAGAGCGCCATGCGATGCTCGCCGAGATCGCCCGGCAGCGGTTCGAACGCCTCGGTTACGACAATATCGAGGTTCGCGCCGGCGACGGCACCAAGGGATGGAGCGACGCCGCTCCGTTCGATGCCATATTGGTGGCCGCAGCCGGTCCCGGCGCGCCGCTGGCGCTTCAGGAACAACTCGATGTCGGTGGCCGTCTGGTGATCCCCGTCGGCAAGGAGGTCGACGACCAGCGGCTGCTGAAGGTCACCCGAACCGGCGCAACGACCTACGAGGAGGAAGACCTCGGTGGCGTGCAGTTCGTTCCGCTCATCGGCGAAGAAGGTTGGGCGGAACGGCCTCGATATGAAGACGATCGACCGGCGGTGGTCACGCCGCAACCGCGCGAAAGAAGCCTGCCGGAGATGATCGCGGTCGCCGCCGAGCCGCTGCCGGATTTCGAAGATCCGGCCTTCGGCGATCTGTTCGACCGCTTCGCGGACCGGCGTGTTGTCCTTCTCGGCGAGGCCAGTCACGGCACCTCCGAATTCTACAGGGCGCGCGGCGCGATCACGCGTCGGCTCATCGAAAAGCATGGCTTCAGCATCGTCGCGGTTGAAGCGGACTGGCCGGATGCCGCGGCCATTGACCGCCATGTCCGCCATCGACCGCCGCGCGCGGCCACAGAGCCGCCGTTCCAGCGCTTTCCCACATGGATGTGGCGCAACACCGATGTCGACGCATTCGTCGGCTGGATGCGGGATCACAATGGAGGTCTCGACGATGTAAACCGCCGGGCCGGCTTTTATGGTCTCGATATCTACAATATGAGCGCGTCGATTGCGGCCGTCCTGCGCTATCTCGACCAGGTCGATCCGGAAGCCGCCGCCGCTGCGCGGCAACGCTATGGCTGCCTGACTCCGTGGCAGAAAGAGCCTTCCACATACGGGCGCGCCGTGCTCACCGCCGGTTATCGCAAATGCGAACAAGCCGTGCTGGAGCAATGTCAGGAGCTGCTTGCAAGACAGCTCGACTACGCTCGACAGGACGGCGCCGACTTTCTCGATGCCACGCAGAATGCAAGGCTGATCGCAGCTGCCGAACGCTACTATCGCATCATGTATTACGGCGGGGCGGAATCCTGGAATCTCCGCGACACGCACATGTTCGAGACGCTAGAGCATCTGCTCGAGGCGCGCGGCTCGGAGTCAAAGGCCGTCGTCTGGGCCCACAACTCGCATATCGGCGATGCCCGCTTCACCGAGATGGGAACGATCAGGCAGGAGTTGAACATCGGCCAGCTCTGCCGCGAGCGCTTCGGCGACCAAGTGGCGCTGATCGGCTTCGGCACCCATTCCGGAACGGTAGCCGCGGCTTCGGATTGGGACGATCCGATGCAGGTCATGCGGGTGCGCCCTTCGCATGCGGACAGCTACGAACGGCTCTGCCACGACAGCGGGGTGTGGCGGTTCCTGCTCGATATGGACCGCGACGCCGCGCTGAGACATCGCCTGCTGGAGCGGCGGCTGGAGCGCTTCATCGGCGTGATCTACAGGCCGGAAACCGAACTGCGCAGCCACTATGCCGATGCCTCGCTGCCGCGGCAGTTCGACGCCTTTGTCTGGTTCGACAAGACGAAAGCGGTGACGCCGCTTGGGCCGGAGCATGCCCGGACCGGTGTACCCGAAACCTATCCGTTCGGACTTTGACGATGTCGGAGTCTCGGAACACAGCGGTGGCCAAACACGCTCGGGAACATTCGCTTCGACCAATCAGTTCCTCATCCAGCAAATCTTGGAAGGAGCCTGCCATGAGCACCAAGCATCTCAAATCGCGCAAACCGAGCGACGCCGATCTGGAAAACAATCCAGGCATCGGAACGTCAAAGGGCAGCATCAAGGAAGGCGATGATCTCGAGCTCGGCGAGAACACGACCGAAGGCGACGTCGAGAACGACACAACGGCCAGCGGCGGCATCAATCCGCGGCAAAAAATGCGCACGAACAAATAGCGTCTAAGCCGGGCGAACGCCTCACATATCCGTTTTTGGCTCTTCCGCGTCGGCGCGAACGAGCTTGATGTCGGCCGCCAGGCGCCGATGTCTTCGCGGCGCAGCGCCGCCGCCATCATGTCCGCCGGTTCCTGCCCTCCCCTATTTTTTTAATCTACCAGTCCAGCTCTTGAACGTCGTTCATTTTTCTCTTGAACGCGGTTCACAATGTGCTATGTTGCGCATCTGAACAATGTTCAAGGATTGTATCCGGCCTGAAACAGACCGGCGCCGGTCCGGCTTAACGCTGAAACGAAAGGGATCATATCGATGCTCGCCGACAGCCAAGCCCGCAAACAGTCACGTGCCTGGAAGGCCTGGAGACCGATCGTGGACGACAGATTCCAGGCGCCGAGAACAAGAAACAAATGGTTCGGATTGAATCGCAGTAACGAAGCTTAACGGCTTCCCGATAAACAAGGCTCAAACCGCGCAAGTGTCCGCTCAATCCAATCGGATTGCCAGCCGGGACTTGCCCAATGGAAATTGCCATGAACACCCATCTGATGATGTCGCGGCGCTTCGCGCCTCTCTTCTGGACGCAATTCCTCTCAGCCTTCAATGACAATTTCCTGAAGAACACGCTGGTGTTCCTCATTCTCTTCACTCTTGCCAAGGACCAGGCCGCGTCGCTGGTGACGCTGGCGGGCGCTGTCTTCATGGCGCCCTTCCTGCTGCTGTCGGCGCTTGGCGGCGAGATCGCCGACCGCTTCGACAAGGCGCTGATCGCGCGGCGGCTGAAGTTCACCGAGATCGCCGCGGCCGCCGTAGCCGTCGCCGGCATCGCGCTGTCGTCGATCCCGGTGCTGATGACGGCGCTATTGATGTTCGGCACCATCTCGGCGCTGTTCGGGCCGATCAAATACGGCATCCTGCCCGATCACCTCGAACGCAAGGAACTGCCCAAGGCCAATGCCTGGATCGAGTCGGCCACCTTCGCAGCGATCCTCGGCGGCACCATCGCCGGCGGCGTCGTCTCCGCCGATGGCATCGGCGTTTGGGTGTTCGGACCGATCATGATGGCGCTGGCCGTCGGCTGCTGGTTAGTCAGTCGTTACATCCCGTCCACCGGTTCGGCCGCGCCCAATCTTGCCATCGACAAGAACATCTTCCGCTCGACCTGGCGGCAGGTCGCCGACTTGCGCACCGACACGCGCATCTGGCGTGCCGGCCTGATGACCTCCTGGTTCTGGCTGGTCGGCGCGATCGTGCTGTCGATCCTGCCGACGCTGATCAAGGATTCGCTCGGCGGCAACGAGATCGCCGTCACCGCCTATCTTGCCGTGTTCGCCGTCTCGATCGCCGTCGGCTCGGCCATCGCCGCCTGGATGTCGCAAGGGCGCATGGTGCTGCTGCCCGCGCCGGTCGGCACCGCGCTGCTGGCGCTGTTCGGCCTGCATCTTGCCTGGACCATCGGCAGCATGCAGCCCTCGCCGAAGTCCGAGACGCTTGCCGCCTTCTTCGCCGGGCCCAACACCATCCGTGTCGCCATCGACCTCGCCGGCATGGCCATCGCCGCCGCCTTCCTGGTGGTGCCGACCTTTGCCGCCGTGCAGGCCTGGTCGCCGGAAGCGCGCCGCGCCCGCGTCGTGGCCGCCGTCAGCATCGTCAATGCGGGCTTCATGACCGTCGGCGGCATCCTCGTCGCCGCTATCCAGGCAGCCGGCGTCTCGATCGCAGGCATCCTGTTCGGCCTTGTCGCAGCCAATGCCATCGCCGCCTGGCTGATGCTGAAATACCTGCCGACCAATCCGTTCCGCGACTTCGTGTCCATCCTGTTTCGCGCCTTCCTGCGCCTGGAGATCGAGGGCATCGAAAACCTCAAGGCGGCCGGCAAGGCGCCGATCCTGGCGCTCAACCATGTCAGCTTCCTCGACGGTCCGCTGGCGCTGACCCTGACCGACGAGGAACCAGTCTTCGCCATCGACTATACGATCGCACAGGCCTGGTGGATGAAGCCGTTCATGAAGCTTGCTCGCGCCTTGCCGCTCAATCCGGCGAAGCCTATGTCGACCCGCACGCTGATCAAGATCGTGCAGGGCGGCGACCCGCTGGTCATCTTCCCGGAAGGCCGCATCACCGTCACCGGCGGCCTGATGAAGGTCTATGACGGCGCGGCCATGGTGGCCGACAAGACCAGCTCGATGGTGGTGCCGGTGCGCATCGAGGGGCTGGAGAAGAGCTACTTCTCGCGGCTGACCGCGCAGCATGTGCGCCGCCGCCTGTTCCCGAAGGTCAAGGTGACCATACTGGAGCCGGTGAAACTCGAAGTCGCGCAGGAACTGAGGGGCCGCCAGCGTCGCGCCGCCGCCGGCTCCGCGCTCTACCAGGTGATGTCGGACCTCGTCTTCCGCACCCAGGATATCGGCAAGACGGTGCTGGAGAAGATCATCGAGACCGCCAACGAGCGCGGCATGAAGGAGCTCGCCGTACAGGATCCGGTCGCCGGGTCGCTGAGCTACGGCAAGCTGCTGACGGCCGCCGCCGTGCTCGGTGAGAAGTTCGAGCACCTCTATGCCGGCCAGCAGACATTGGGCATCATGCTGCCCAACGCCAACGGCGCCTGCGCGGCACTTCTCGGCGTGATGTCGGCCGGCAAGGTTCCCGCGATGATCAACTTCACCGCGGGTGCGGCGAACATCCTGTCGGCCTGCAAGGCGGCCGAGGTGCGCACCGTGCTCACCTCCCGCGCCTTCGTCGAACAGGCAAAGCTCGGGCCGGTGGTGCAGGAGATCGGCCGTTCGGTCGACATCGTCTGGCTCGACGACCTGCGGGCCACGATCGGCCTCAAGGACAAGCTGCTCGGCGTGTTGCGCAAGACGACGCCTCGAGTGGCTCGCAAGGCGGACGATCCGGCCGCGATCCTGTTCACCTCAGGCTCGGAAGGCACGCCCAAGGGCGTGGTGCTCACCCACCGCAACATCCTGGCCAATGCCGCCCAGGCAGCCTCGCGCATCGACTTCCATTCGGGCGACAAGGTGTTCAACGTGCTGCCGATCTTCCACTCCTTCGGCATGACGGCGGGCACGGTGCTGCCGCTGATCTCCGGGGTGCCGGTCTATTTCTACCCCTCGCCGCTGCACTACCGCATCGTGCCGGAACTGATCTATGCCTCGAACGCCACGATCATCTTCGGCACTGACACCTTCCTCTCCGGCTATGCCCGCACGGCACATCCTTACGACTTCCGTTCGGTGCGCTACTGCTTCGCCGGCGCCGAGCCGGTCAAGGCCGCGACGCGCACGACTTATATGGAGAAATTCGGCCTACGCATCCTGGAAGGCTATGGCGTGACCGAGACCGCGCCGGTGATCGCCATCAACACGCCGATGTACAACAAGTCGGGCAGCGTCGGCAAAATCATGCCTGGCATGGAGTATCGGCTGCAGCCGGTGCCCGGCGTCGACGAAGGCGGCCGGCTCTTCGTGCGCGGCCCCAACGTCATGGCCGGCTATTTGCGCACCGAGAATCCGGGCGTGATCGAGCCGCTCGCGGATGGCTGGCATGACACCGGCGACGTCGTGACAGTCGACGATGCGGGCTTCATCTCGATCCGCGGCCGCGCCAAGCGCTTCGCCAAGATCGGCGGCGAGATGGTCTCGTTGGCCGCGGTCGAGGCGCTGGCCGGCGAGCTCTGGAAAGGCTCGCTGTCGGCCGTGGCCACGATGCCGGACGCCCGCAAGGGCGAGAAGCTGATCCTGATCACGGAAGCGCCCAGCGCGACCCGCGCGGACTTCCTGGCCTTCGCCAAGGCGAACGGCGCCATGGACCTGATGGTGCCGGCCGAAGTGCGCGTCGTGGCGAAAGTGCCGGTGCTCGGTTCCGGCAAGCTCGACTTTGCCGGCGTGACCAGGATGGTGCGCGGCGAGGAAGACCTGAAGGTCAAGGCCGCCTGACCCGGGCGTGCGAACAGGCCGGCAACAAGCTCCGGCCTGTTCATTGCCAATCGCTGGCGTTCCGTGTCAAATCCCGCCTTCGAGGGCAAGGGCATGACGCTGGAACTCTGGGACAGACGGCTGGAGCGCAGCAAGGAGGAGCTGCTCCCCCCGCCCGCGCTTCGGCCTCGATCTCCGAAATCGGGAGCGGGTTCGCACGGTGGTGCATTAGAGGAACTAGCTGACTGTCCGAGCTATCACGGTCCAGCCAAACGCACTTTCTTCACGAGACGGCATGGCAAGACCTCTTGATACACTTGCGCCCTATACTCAGAAACGATCCTTCAAAGTCCAGACTTCATATCGGCACTGTGCCTGTGGAAATGTTGACTCTTTGCTGCTATCCAAGGTTGATGGATAAAGGGGGTGCATATTGCCTGAGTCGACGATACCGGAAATTCTGGATGGGGGACTGCGACTCATCCAGGCTGATGTTTCGAACGCACTCGATTTGGTGGACGACGGTTCAGTCCAGCTTGCTCTGACGTCGCCGCCGTACAATCTCCGAAAAATTTACGAGCGCGATAGAGCTATGTCCCTTGAGGAATACGTGGACTGGCTCACTCCGGTTGTCGACAAAATTTGCAAAAAAATCACTACCAGTGGAAGTGTTTGCTGGCAGGTTGGGAACTTCCTGCGCGACGGAGAAGTATTCCCACTTGATTATTATTTCTATAATATGTTTGCTAGCAGAAATTTTAAACTCCGAAATAGAATAATTTGGAAGTTTAATTTCGGACTACACGCAACAAAGCGACTCTCGGGTAGGTATGAAACCTTGCTTTGGTTTACTAAATCCGATGAGTATTTATTCAATCTCGATCCGATCCGGGTTCCACAACTGTATCCAGGGAAACGCCATGCGGCTCGAAAGGGTGAGGCCAAGGCCGGAAAGCCAAGCGGCAACCCGCTTGGTAAGAACCCCTCAGACTTCTGGACGTTTTCAGCCGATGATTGCTTCAGCGAAAACCCAATCTGGGAAATTCCAAACGTGAAGGCGAATCATCCCGAGTATACTTCTCATCCTTGCCAGTTTCCGCATGAGCTCGCGGAACGCTGCGTATTGGCCTTTTCCAAAGTCGGCGACGTTGTTCTTGACCCTTTTGTCGGCGCCGGTACGACCGCCATAGCAGCGATCAAGGCGGACCGTGTTGCGATCGGCATCGACCGCAGTAAAGAATATGTCGATCTCACGCATCAGCGGGTTAAAGCGCTTCGCGCTGGAACGCTAGAACTGAGGCGGTCTGGAATTGAAGTGAGAAAGCCCCTGGCCGACGAGAAAGTCAGCCAAGTGCCTGGCGAATGGTCCGAAGCGGCGGAATGATGGCAAAGACGCCCCAGAAGCCCGGCAAGGGAAAAAAGGCCAAAAAACCAACACTGTCGCCCGCCGAAAAGGCGTTCAATAAGCTCAAGGCCGATCATCGCTCAGCCATCAGATCTTCTTTCCGATACGCTGGCTTCCAACGCCTCGCAGGGCTCAGTGATCGGGAATTTACCTTTGAGAATCAGAAATCAGACCTCGACGACGTTTTCGTCTACGAGAACGTCATCATTTTGGCCGAATATACGTGCTCCCAACCATCAGGTGTTGGGGAGCATTTGAAAAATAAAAAGATAATCTACGACAAGATCTTAGCAAATCCGACGGGTTTTCTGAAACTCCTTCGCGACGAGTTTCCAGCTGGCGCTGGCCAGTTGGCGCCTCAATATCATCCTCAACAGACGATTGTGAAGATCGTTTATTGCTCAAGATATGACTTTGACGAGAAATATCGGACCAACGTTCCTGGCCCAATTTATATGGACTATCCTGCGGTCCGATACTTCGCGGCAGTTACTGACGCGGTCCGCAAATCGTCTCGTTTCGAATTAATGCACTTTATGGGTATCGCCGCAGCCCAAGTGGGTTTGAATGGCAAAATTGAAATTAGCACGGGCTCGAAAGATTATGCTGGGTCTCTTCTTCCTGAGGCACACTCGCACTTTGACGATGGCTTTAAGATCGTCACCTTCTATGCGGACCCCGAGGCGCTGCTTCGGACCGCGTACGTACTGCGGAAGGACGGCTGGAGGGACTCTTACAATCTCTATCAGAGGATGATTTCCAAACTCAAGATTGAGGCGATACGCTCTTACTTGAAGAAGCAGAAGCGTGTTTTCATCAACAATATCATCGTGACTTTACCACCTGAAGTAAAACCCCTGGATAAAGAACTAGAAACAGTCGACACCTCTACACTTACGAAAACTGCCGCGGTAACCATTAAGCTTCCGGACAAGCCGAATAGTATTGGTATCATAGACGGACAGCATCGCGTCTTTGCTTATCACGAAACGGCGGATGATGACCCTCAGATCGCTCAGCTAAGGGTCCAGCAAAATTTACTTGTAACTGGATTGATATATCCGACTGACTTACCTGCAACTGAACGAGAAAAATTCGAGGCTAGATTATTCCTAGAGATTAACTCAACACAGACCAACGCAAAGTCACATCTTAAGCAAGCTATTGGATTGGTGTTGGATCCATTTGCCAGCGAATCTATCGCAACTCGCGTGCTTTCCCAATTGGCGAAGTCAGGGCCTTTGCAGGGTGTCGTCGAGCAATATTTCTTTGATACTAACAAACTCAAGACATCCTCGATTGTCAGCTTCGGTCTGCGGCCACTCGTGAAAACGAGCGGCAACGACTCGTTATTTTCGATCTGGACCCATGCGGCACGTGAAGATGTTGCAAAGGGCGTCAACGACGACGCGTTGGCCGAATATGTATCTTTCTGTGTCGCGACCATCAATAAGGTACTGATTGCTATCAGGAAAAACCTGTCCGCGGGCCGGTGGACGACAGATGCAAAGGTGGCGAAGCGTGTTCTTGCGACGACCTACGTAAACAGCTTCTTAATAACTATCCGTTTGCTCATAGAGAAACAGAAATCGTTGACTGACGACTATCTAGAAAAGGCGTTCTCAGGCATCGACGACTTTAATTTCGGCGCGTATCATTCCAGCCAATATAAGCGAATGGCTGAGCAAATAGTCGAGACGCACTTCAGCTCATAACTTGGTTGCTGCGCGCCGTAAAAAGGTTTCGATCCTGGTGCGGACGACCGCAATGATGTGGAGCATTTGCCGAGGCTGCTCGATCCTTCCAGCCTCACGGAAACTCACGCCTCACCAATGGAAAGCATGCAGCTCCTGCCCGACTTGTGGGGAGTTCAACCGCTCACCCGCAAGCCGATTAGCAGGCTAAGCTTCACATGTTCGCCGCCATCGGGCACACGATCACTTCGTTGACGTCGACTCCGTCGGGTTGCTCGAGCGCAAAGCGGATCGCCCGGGCTATGGCGTCCGGGTTCAGCGACTTTTGCCGTCGCTCTTTCGAAGCTGCCACCTGAAGATCGTTGATGTCGTCGCCCCATTCGGTCGCAATGACGCCGGCCTGGATCGCAGGAGGTTTCGCGAGTGACCGATCGGCTCAGGCCGCGTATCTTGCCATTGCCGGCTGCCTCGACCATTGCGCGTACCAGGTGTCGAAGAGCTTGAGTTGCTGCTCGGCATAACCGCGCTGGCTGTCGCTCAGCGCGTCCGTCTCGTTGAAGTGCAGCCTGTATTCGGGATTACCCTTCAACACCATCATGTGCTTGAAATAGAGCACGAGGTCCGGTCCCTCGTCGAAAGAGGACAGCACGGCCAGTGCCGCGTCCAATTCCTGCGCCAGCCGGCGCGCTTCGGCATCTCCTTGCGCCGCCGCCTGGCTGAGGCCCACCAGATGCAGCACTTCCTTGGGCAGGACATTGCCGATGCCGGTGATGGCGCCGGACGCACCGCAATTGACGAAACCGTGGAAGACGGCGGTATCGACACCGATCATCAGCGCAACGTCATCGTCGCGGCTGGTGATGTTCTCCGCCGCGTAGCGCAAATCCGCCGGGCCGCCGAACTCCTTGAAGCCGACCAGGTTCGGATGCTCGGCGCGCAGCGCGAAGAAGAGGTCGGCGCGCGTGGCAAAGCCGTAATAGGGACTGTTGTAGATGACGGCCGGCAGGTCGGGCGCGGCGGCAAGGATTGCCTTGAAGTGGTGGCGCTGCGCGCTGACCGAGGGGCCGCGCGACAAGACGCGCGGGATGACCATCAGGCCCCGGGCGCCGACCTTTTGCGCATGGGCGGCGTGCGTCACGGCGCTGGCGGTGTTGACCGCGCCGGTGCCGACGATCACCGGAACGCCGGCCTTCACCAGGCGCTCGACGCCTTCCATGCGCTGCGCGTCGTTCAGCAGCGGCCAGTCGCCCATGGAGCCGCAATAGACGACGGCCGACATGCCGGCGGCAATCAGCTCGCGCCCCTTGCGCACCAGCGCGTCGAAGTCGGGAAGTCGGTCATCGGTGCAAGGCGTCATCAGCGCCGGCATGCAGCCGGAAAAAACATTGGCGGGCATCTTCGAAGTCTCCTTGAGGCAGGCATGCGGAATGACCAGTTTGGCCCGACGCAGCACCGCTTGCCAAGCGGATAGTCGCTTTTCCGGCTGAAGCGAGCCTCAAACGGTCACCACGATCTTGCCGAACTGTTCGCCTGCTTCCAGAAAACGATGCGCCTCGGCGATCTTCTCGAACGGAAAGGTCTTCGCAATGACCGGCTTCAGCGCGCCTGAGGCGAGGCCGTCGAGGATGAAGGCCTTGGCGGCTTCAAGCCGGGCGGGATCGCCGGTGATCTCGTGGACGAGGTAGCCGCGCAGCGTCAGCGTCTTCGCCAGGACATCGGGCAGCGGGAACGGCGTCGGCTCGGGGCTGAGGCCGCCATATTCGATGAGAATGCCGCCGCGCGCCATCGCGGCCGTCAGCGGCGTGAAGATCGGACCGCCGACCGCGTCGAGGACGACGCGCACGCCTTGCGGTGCGATCTCCGTCAGCCTCGCTTCGATATCCTCCTCGGCCAAGGCCACCACATGCGCCGCGCCGGCATCGAGCAACGCCGTCTTCTTGGCCGATGTCCGAGTGATGGCGATCGGCACTGCGCCTATTCTGCTGGCGATCTGGATGGCGGCAAGCCCGACGCTGCTCGACGCGGCGGTGATGACGAGAGGCTCGTCAGGGCCGAGACGCGCGATATCGACAAGCGCGCCATAGGCGGTGAGATATTGCATCCATGTCGCGGCGGCGGCTTCGAACGAAAGCGATGGCGGATGTTTCACCACAAGCTCGGCCGGAAAATTCACCAGCTGGCCATAGGCCGGCCAGCGCGCCATCGAGCGCGGCGGGATGATGCTGACCACATCGCCTTGCGTGATGCCTTCCACGCCGGCTCCCACCGCCTCGACGATCCCCGCCGCTTCGAGGCCGAGGCCGGACGGCAGCGTCGGCGTCTCGATGTAAGAGCCGCTGCGCATCGAGGCTTCGGCGCGGTTCAAGCCCAGCGCCCTGACGCGGATCCGCACCTCGCCGGGGCCTGGCGACGGAACATCCATATCTTCGATGCGAAGCACCTCGGGACCGCCGTGACTGTGAAAGCGAACAACCCTTGCCATCCTGAAACTCCAAACCGAACCGATGGAATGGACTATGCAGCGGTATCGAGAACCGATAAATCGCCACGCAGGCAGAACAGTCGAAACATTTGGTTTTGAATATGGATCGCCTCGAAAGCATGGAAGTGTTCGTCAAAGCTGTCGATCTCGGCTCGTTCGCGGCCGCCGCGGCGGCGCTCGACCTGTCGGGGCCGATGGTCGGCAAGCATGTCCGCTTCCTCGAAGAGCGGCTCGGCATGCGGCTCATCAACCGCACCACGCGCCGGCAGAGCCTAACCGATTTCGGGCGCGCTTATTACGAGCGCTGCCGGATCGTGCTGGCCGAAGCGCAAGCGGCCGATGCATTGGCAGCCGACCAGTTGTCCGAGCCGCGCGGCACACTGCGCGTGACGATGCCGGCGCATTTCGGTCGCCACTGCGTCACGCCGATCCTAATCGAGCTGGCACGGCGTTATCCGACGCTGGAATTGGACCTGTCGCTCAGCGATCGCTTCGCCGACCTCGTCGAGGACGGTTTCGACCTGGCGATCCGTACCGGCACGCTGGACGACAGGGCCGGCATCATCGCGCGCCGCGTCGCGCGCCAGCGCATGATCGTCTGCGCGTCGCCGTCCTACATCGAAAGCTTCGGCCGACCGCTTCGGCCCGAAGACATCGCCAGCCATCAGGCGATCGTCTACCGGCGGCTCGGCCACGTGCTGCAGCCATGGTTGTTTACGCGCGACGATGACTCGGTGACGCAGATCGCCCCCGCCGGCCGGCTGCGGCTCGACGACCTCGACGCCATCGCCGATGCGGCAACCGACGGCATGGGACTGGCCTGGCTGCCATACTGGCTGGTGCGACAACGCGTCGAGGGCGGCACACTGGTCCGCCTGCTGCCTGAGCAACGGGACTATCTCTACGACTGCCATGCGCTCCGGCTGCAGGCGCCGCATCTGCCGCTGAAAGTGCGGCTGGCCATCGACGCGCTGGCGGCGGGATTGCCGAAGATGATGAGCTAGTGGCGCTGCACAGGGACTTTGACCGGTCGGCTCTGTTTGCGTTGGCAGGCGGCATGCCTTGGAGATTGGCCGAAACGCCCAT
>NZ_VFTP01000011.1:0-146027 GCF_006439455.1 Mesorhizobium sp. B2-9-1
TCCTCTACCCCGTCGATCGGGGGAGAGGTGGCTCGGCGAAGCCGAGACGGAGTGGGGGTCGACCAGCGCTACATAAGGGGCGCGGCTGCCAATCGGGGAGATGGCCGGCAGGCCAGAGGGGGGCGCGAAGGATCGCCAACTTCGGCGGCGCTGCGACCGCTCAATCGCCCAGCGGCAGTTTCGGATCGTCCACCTTCAGCGTGTTCACGCTCTGCTTGATGCGGCGCAGATTCTCCAGCACTTTCGGCCCGCGCGCTTCCGCCACCGTGGTGGCGATCATGTCGAGGATGGCCAAAAGCGCGTAGCGCGACGAGGTCGGCTTGTAGATGTTGCCGTCCTCGACGGACTGCAGAAGGATGACCGTGTCGGCGACCTTGGCCAGGGCCGAATCCGGCGCAGTAATGGCGACGGTCGCCGCGCCATATTGCTGCGCGACCTCGACCGCCTCGATCACCGAGCGCGCATAGCCCGATACGGAGAAGGCAAGCAGCGTCGTCTCGGGCGTCGCGACGGCCGCATACATGCGCTGCAGCTGGCCGTCGGTCTGGGCGAGCGCCGAGAGGCCCAGCCGAAACAGCCGGTTCTGCATCTCGGTCGCCATCATCGAGGAAATGCCGCCTGAGCCGATGCACAGCACATTGCCGGAGCTCGCGATGCGGGCGGCGACGTCCATCAGCGCCGTCATGTCGAGATTCTCGCTGGCGCGCTGGATGGCGGCGATCGCCGCCTCGGTTATCGCCGAGGCGATGCGCTGCTCGCGCGCGTCGCGGCTGAGCGGCTCCGGCGACAGATACTGGCCGCCGATGGCGATCGCCTGCGCCAGGTAGAACTTGAAATCGCGAAGCCCCTCGCAGCCGAGATTGCGGCAGAAGCGGGTGACGGTCGGCTCGCTGACGCCGACGCGCGCGGCGATCTCCGAGATCGCGGCCTTCGAGGCGAAATCGAGGTCGGAAAGCACCAGCCCGGCCAGCCGGCGGTCCGACTTGGTGCCGTCCTGCGATATCAATTGCAGGCGGGTGATGATGTCGGCCGGGGTCTTCATGTCATCATCTCACAGCGGCAGGCCGGTCGCCTTGTCGAAGAGGTGGATGTTGCGCGGGTCGACGCTCACCGGCAGCCGGTCGCCGGGCTTCACCTGCAGCCGGTCACGGAACACCGCGCGCACCGTGTCGTCGCCGACCGAGCCATAGACATGGGTTTCCGAGCCGGTCGGCTCGACGACGTCGACCTTGATGGCGAGGCCATCGTCGCCGGCGCCGACGAGGAAGTGCTCGGGCCGGATGCCGGCCTCGACCGTGTCGCTGCCGGACAGAGCCTTGCCCGGGAGCGCCAGGCGGCCGCCGCCCGTCGTCTCGAACCAGGACTTGGCTCCAGCGCTCTTCAGCGCGCCGGAGACGAAGCTCATCGAAGGCGAGCCGATGAAGGCGGCGACGAATTTGTTGGCCGGCCGGTCATAGAGCTCCAGCGGCTGCCCGACCTGCTGGATGCGGCCGCGATCCATCACCACGATGCGGTCGGCCATGGTCATGGCCTCGATCTGGTCGTGGGTGACATAGACGATGGTCGATTTCAGCCGCTGGTGCAGCGCCTTGATCTCGGTGCGCATCTGCACGCGCAGCTGCGCGTCGAGATTGGAAAGCGGCTCGTCGAACAGGAAGACCGACGGCTCGCGCACGATCGCGCGGCCCATGGCGACGCGCTGGCGCTGGCCGCCGGACAATTGTCTCGGATAACGGTCGAGATAGGAAAAGAGGTTGAGCACGCCCGACGCCTTCTTGACCTTGTCCTCGATCGCGGAGCGCGTCTCGCCGCGGATTTTCGGGCCGAAGCCGATATTTTCCGAGGCCTTCAGATGCGGGAACAGCGCGTAAGACTGGAACACCATGGCGATGTTGCGCTTCTGCGGCGGCAGCTCGTTGGCGCGCGTGCCGCCGATGACGAGATCGCCTGAGGTGATCGTCTCCAGCCCTGCCAGCATGCGCAGGAGGGTTGACTTACCGCAGCCGGACGGGCCGACCAGCACGACGAACTCGCCGGTCCGGATGTCGAGATTGATGTCCTCGAGGATTTTGTGCTGGCCATAGGATTTCGACAGGTTGCGGAACTGGACGTCGGTCATGGTCACGCTCCCAATATGTCGTCGATGAAAGGCAGGTAGCCGGCTGTCAGTCCGGCGTCCACGGGCACCACGGCACCTGTTATGCCGGAAGCGCGCTCCGAGGCAAGGAAGGCGACGGCCTCCGCCACTTCTGACGCGTTGACGATGCGGCCGAGCGGATAGAGCCGCTTCAGCCGGCCTAAGATCTCGGGGTCCTTGGCCAGGCGATGATCCCAGGCGGCGGTGCGGATCGAGCCCGGGCAGACGACATTGGCGCGCAACCCGCTGCGGCCGAGCTCGACGGCGATCGATTTGGCGTAGGCGTTGATGCCGGCCTTGGCCGCCGCATAGGCCGGATTGCCGAAATGCGCGATGGCGTTGACCGAAGAGATGAAGACGACGCTGCCCGAGCCGCGCTCGGACATCGCCTTGATGAGCGGATCGGCGAAAGTCATCACGCCGGTCAGATTGAGGCCGAGCTCCTGCTCGATTTTGTCCGCCGTCAGCGCGTTCAAGGTCTCGGCGCGCGTCCAACCGGCATTGTTGATCAGGATGTCAGGGACGCCATCCTTGTCGAGCAGCGCGGGTATCGCCGCTTCGATCGAGGCCCGGTCGAGCAGGTTGAAGACGTGACGAGAGGCGATATGCGGACCGGCCAGCGCTTCTACCGATTGGTCGCAGCCGACGATGCGCGCGCCGCGCTCGGCCATGAGCTCGACGATTGCCGAGCCGAGGCCGCCGCCGGCGCCGGTGACGACAACGGTTCTGCCCTCGAAATCGGCCTTTGATACCACGATGCGCGCTCCTCCGCCGTGCCAGGCAGCGATGGAACGCTATCCAACAAAATGTAATTTAGCAACATGATAAACTGCTTGCATTGGGCATAACCCTCGATAATGTAGGAAAGTAACATAAATCCTGCGCCTCTAAGGCCCAGGCGCGAATGCGCATCATGGGAGGAAATCAGATGAGCCTTGCGAAATGGACTGTCGGCCTGTTGGCCGGAATGAGCATGCTGGCCTTTGCAGCACCTGCCGATGCCGGCGAGGTGCGCGTCACCGTTGCCGAATACAGCGCCAAGACCGGCCCCTATTTCGAAGAGGTGAAGAAGGAGTTCGAGGCGGCCAATCCCGGCATCACCATCAAGTATGAAGTGGTGCCGTGGGACGTGCTCCTGCAGAAGCTCACAACCGACATCACCGCCGGCACCAATGCCGACCTTTCGATCATCGGCACGCGCTGGCTGATCGACTTCGTCCAGCAGGATGTCGCCGAGCCGCTCGACAGCTACATCAAGCCCGAGTTCAAGGACCGCTTCATCGACACCTTCCTGCAGCCCTCGATCATGGACGGCCACACCTACGGCCTGCCGATCGCCGCCTCGGCGCGGGCCATGTATTACAACAAGGAGCTGTTCGAGAAAGCCGGCATCGCCAAGCCGCCGGCCACCTGGACCGAGCTGCAGGAGGACGCCCGCAAGATCAAGGCTCAAGGCGCCTTCGGCTACGGCCTGCAGGGCAAGGAGATCGAGACCGACGTCTACTACTACTATGCGATGTGGTCCTTCGGCACCGAGATCCTCAACAAGGACGGCACCTCCGGTCTGAGCACGCCCGGCGCGCTCGAGGCCGCCAAGCTTTACAAGTCGATGATCGACGAGGGTCTGACCGAGCCTGGCGTCACCTCCGACAACCGCGAGGACGTGCAGAACCTGTTCAAGCAGGGCAAGGTCGGCATGATGATCACCGCGCCCTTCCTGTCCAACCAGATCAAGGAAGAGGCGCCGAAGCTGAAATACGGCGTCGCCGCCATCCCTGCAGGCCCGACCGGCGCACGCGGCACCTATGGCGTCACCGATAGCATCATCATGTTCAAGAACTCCAAGAACAAGGACGAGGCCTGGAAGCTGCTCGACTTCCTGTTCACCAAGGAGCAGCGCGCCAAATTCACGCAAGGCGAAGGCTTCCTGCCGGTGAACAAGGAGGAGGCGAAGATGGACTATTACGTCAACAACGCCGACCTCGCCGCCTTCACCGCGCTCTTGCCCGACGCCCGCTTCGCGCCGGTCATCCCGGGCTGGGAAGAGATCGCCCAGATCACGTCCGACGCCATGCAGAAGATCTATCTCGGCAGCGCCACGCCGGAAGCGGCCCTGAAGGAGGCCGCCGACAAGGCCAACGCCGTGCTGACGAAGAAATAGGGCGTATCTCCCTGCGCCCGTGGCGCGCTCCACCCGTCGGAGCGCGCCACATCTTTTAGAAGAGGCTGCGACGGCCGCGGAAATGGCTAAACCGAGAAGGCCGCCAAAGTTGGCGCCGCCCCTCATTGCCCTGCCGGGCATTTCTCCCCGTATAGTGACGGGGAGAAAGAAGCTGGCCGCAACCTCGGAGCCATGCCTGCAACGTTGGTGATTGGCGAAAGCGGCGGCGACAGCGCCCCTCTCCCCGTCACTATACGGGGAGAGGATGCCGGCAGGCAGGTGAGGGGCAGCGCAGACGCAGGGAAGGAATTTGAACTGAGCCCCAACAAGGAACAGGTCGAGATTAGGCTAGCTGGCAAGCCAGCGCCGCTGATAGCTCGCAACGCGATACAAACCAGCCGATGCAAAATCGTCTCCTGCCCTATCTCCTGACGCTGCCCAGCTTGTTCTTGGCGGCGGTGGTGATCTTCTGGCCGATCTGGGACCTGATCCAGATCTCGACGCATGACGTCAACCGCTTCGGTCAGTTGCGCGAGTTCAGCGGTCTCGCCAATTTCGCGGCGCTCGCCGCCGATCCCGATTTTGTCGCCGCGCTCTGGCGCACCGCACTGTGGACGGTGCTCGTGGTCGGCGGCGCGCTGCTTTTGTCGATCCCGGTGGCGATCATCCTCAACACCGACTTCTACGGCCGCGGCCTCGCCCGTGTCGTCATCATGCTGCCCTGGGCGGTGTCGCTGACCATGGCGGCGGTGGTCTGGCGCTGGGCGCTCAGCGGCGAGAGCGGCATGCTGAATTCGGCGCTGATGAAGCTCGGCCTGATCAGCCAGAACATCCAGTGGCTGGCCAGCGCCGAAACCGCCTTCCCGATGCAGGTGCTGATCGGCATATTGGTGACGGTGCCGTTCACCACCACGATCTTCCTCGGCGGCCTGTCCTCGATCCCCGACGATCTCTACGAAGCCGCAGCGCTCGAGGGCGCGACGCCCTTCCAGCAGTTCCGCGAGATCACCTTTCCGCTGCTGAAACCCTTCATCAACATCGCGATCGTGCTCAACACCATCTATGTCTTCAACTCCTTCCCGATCATCTGGGTGATGACTCAAGGGGGGCCGGCGAACTCGACCGACATATTGGTGACCCATCTCTATAAGCTCGCCTTCCGCATCGGCAAGCTGGGCGAGGCTTCCGCCGTGTCGCTGGTGATGTTCGCGATCCTGCTCGTCTTCACCATGATCTATGTGCGGCTGGCCATGCGGGAGCAGCGGGCATGAACAGCAAGATGAAACGAACCATCGTCGCCTGGGTTCTGCTGGCCCCATTGATCGCGGTGACGATCTTCCCCTTCGCCGTCATGTTCCTCACCGCCGTCAAGCCGCGCACGGAGGTGCTGACGCCCACCTGGTGGCCGAGCGAATTCCGCTGGTCGAATTTCGCCGACATGTGGGTGGCGACCGGTTTCGGCCAGGCGCTGCTCAATTCGCTCTATGTCTCGGCGCTGGCGACCATCGGCGCGATCCTGATCTCGGTGCCGGCGGCCTACGCCATGTCGCGCTTCCGCTTCGGCGGCTACGGTGCCTTCCGGCAGTTCCTTTTGATCTCGCAGATGATATCGCCGATCGTGCTGGTGCTTGGCCTGTTCCGGCTGATGGCGGCCTGGGGGCTGGTCGAGAGCACCACCGCGCTCGGCTTCATCTACATGGCCTTCAACGTCGCCTTCACCGTCTGGATGCTGCAGAGCTATTTCGACACCATCCCGCGCGACCTTGAGGAGGCGGCCTGGATGGAAGGCGCCGGACGTTGGCTGACGCTGCGCAAGGTCTTCCTGCCACTTTGCCTGCCGGCAATCGCGGTGACGGCGATCTTCACCTTCATCAACGCCTGGAACGAGTTCGTCGTGGCGCTCACCATGCTGCGCAGCCAGGAAAGCTACACGCTGCCGATCCAGGTTTTCTCGCTGGTCGCCGGCCGCTATACGATCGAATGGCACCATGTCATGGCGGCCACGCTGCTGGCGACGCTGCCGGTGGCGATCCTCTTCATCTGGCTGCAGCGCTATCTGGTCAGAGGCCTTGCGCTCGGCGCGGTTAAGTAGCTTCCATTGCACGGAGCGTTCATGCGCATCTTCACCGCCTCGCTGGCGACGGAAACCAACACCTTCTCCCCGGTCCCGACCGACCGGGCTTCCTTCGAGATGGCCTTCTATGCCGGCCCCGGAAAACATCCGGAGACGCCGACGCTCTGCTCCTCGCCGATCGTGGCGCTGCGCAAGCGCGCCGCGAAGGAAGGGCTGACCATCATCGAAGGCACCGCCACCTGGGCGGAGCCCGGCGGCCTGGTGCAACGGCAGACCTATGAAGCGCTGCGCGACGAGATCCTCGATCAGCTCAAGGCCGCCTTGCCGGTCGATGCGGTGATCCTGGGATTGCATGGCGCCATGGTCGCGCAGGGCTATGACGATTGCGAAGGCGATCTCTTGGAGCGCGTGCGCGCCATCGTCGGCCCGAAAGTCGTGATCGCCTCGGAGTTCGATCCGCACAGCCATTTAACGCCGAAGCGCGTCGCGGCTTGCGACATCATGGCCTACTTCCTCGAATTCCCGCACACCGATTTCTACGAGCGCGGCGAGCACGTCGTCGAGCTCGGCCTTGCCGCGGCGCGCGGCGAGATCAAGCCGGTGATCTCGACCTTCGACTGCCGCATGATCCAGGTGCTGCCGACCAGCCGCGAGCCGATGCGCTCCTTCGTCGACAGGATCAAGGCACTGCATGGCAAGGACGGCGTGCTGTCGGTCTCGGTCATCCACGGCTTCATGGCCGCCGACGTGCCCGAAATGGGCACGCGCATCCTGGTCGTCACCGACAATGACAAGGAAAAGGGCGACAGGCTCGCCGAAACGCTCGGGCGCGAGCTCTATGACCTGCGCGAAGAGACCGCCATGACGATGCTGTCTGCATCGGCCGGCATCGAGCAGGCGCTAGCCGTGCGTGCCGAGCGCAAGGACAAGCCGGTGGTCATCGCCGACATCTGGGACAATCCGGGCGGCGGCGTGCCGGGCGACGGCACCATCGTGCTGCGCGAGCTGCTTTCGCGCGGCGTGAGCAAGGTCGGCGTGGCGACGATCTGGGATCCGGTCGCGGTCACCTTTTGCCATGCGGCCGGCGAGGGCGCGGTTATCGACCTGCGCTTCGGCGGCAAGGCCGGCCCTCAGGCCGGCGAGCCGATCGACGCCCGCGTCAGGATGCTGAAGACAACCAACGAAGGCTGGCAGAGCTTCGGGCCGAGCCGTGTGACGCTGGGGCCATCGGCGGTGGTGCGCATCGACGGCACCGAGGTCGACGTCATCTTGAACACCAACCGCACCCAGACCTTCGAGCCCGATATCTTTTCCAACATCGGCATCGATCCGTTGTCGAAGGAGGTCCTGCTGATCAAATCGACGAACCATTTCTACGCCGGCTTCGCGCCGATCGCCGCCGAGATCATCTATGTCGCCGCGCCGAGTTCCTATCCGAGCAATCCGGCGGTGACGGACTACAAGAAGCTGACGCGGCCGATCTGGCCGCGGGTGGCGGATCCGTGGCGCGCTTTCCCTTCTCCCCTTGTGGGAGAAGGTGTCGCCGAAGGCGACGGATGAGGGGTGTTCCAGCGGAGTGAGGCGCTGGCGTTCCCTGGAACACCCCTCATCCGTCTCGGCGCTGCGCGCCGATCCACCTTCTCCCACAAGGGGAGAAGGAAAAAGGGCGCTACACCAGCCCCCGCTTCACCGTCATCGCCTCAGGCGAAGGCATCTTGCCGCGGAAGGCCGTATAAAGCTCCTCCGGATCCTTCGAGCCGCCGGCGGCGTAGATGTTCTTCAGAAGCCGCTCGGCGAGTTCCGGATTGAAGGCATCGCCCGTCTCCTCGAACGCCGAGAAGGCATCGGCGTCGAGCACTTCCGACCACATGTAGGAATAATAGCCGGCTGAATATCCGTCGCCGGCGAAGACATGGCCGAAATGCGGGGTGCGGTGGCGCATCGCGATCGTGTCGGGCATATGCAGCTTTTCCAGCGTTTCAGCCTCGTATCGAAGCGGCTCGGCGGGCGCGTCCGGCCGCGCGTGATAGGCCATATCGATCAGCGCCGAGGCGGTGAACTCGACCGTCGCGAAACCGGCGCCGAAGGTGCGGGCGGCGAGCATCTTGTCGAGCAGCGCCTTCGGCATCGGCTTGCCGGTCTTGACGTGCAGCGCATGCTTTTCCAGCACCGCCGGCACGGTCAGCCAGTGCTCATAGAGCTGCGAGGGCAATTCGACGAAATCGCGGCTGACCGAAGTGCCCGAAACCGACGGCCAGGTGACGTCGGTCAGCATGCCGTGCAGCGCGTGGCCGAACTCGTGGAACAGGGTCTTTGCCTCGTCGACCGACAGAAGTGCCGCCTCGCCGGCCGGCGGCTTGGCGAAATTCATGATGTTGTAGATCACCGGCTTGGCGCCGTCGCCGAGCTTGTAACCGGACCGAAGCGCGCTCATCCAGGCGCCGGAGCGCTTTGAGGGCCGCGCGAAATAATCGGCGAGGAACAGGCCGCGTTCGCTGCCGTCGGCATTCTTCACCACGAAAACACGCGCGTCGGGATGCCAGGCTGTAATGCCCTTCTTCTCTTCGAAGGTAATGCCGAACAGGCGCGTCGCCACATCGAAGCAGGCTTCGATGACACGTTCGAGCTGCAGGTAAGGCTTCAACTCAGCTTCGTCGAAAGCGAATTTCTCGGCGCGCAGCTTCTCCTGGTAGAAGCGCCAGTCCCACGCTGCGAACTTCTCGTTGCTGCCGGCATTCGCGGCCAGCCGCTCCAGTTCCTTCTGGTCGGCCGCGGCCTTCTCCAGCGCCTTTTCCCAGACCGGGTCGAGCAGCTCGTGCACGGCCTTCGGCGTTTTTGCCATCGTGTCGTCGAGCTTCAGCGCCGCGAAGGAGCCGTAGCCCAGCAGCTTCGCCTTCTCGGCGCGCAGCTTCAGCATGTCGCGCACGACATCGGTATTGTCGGAGGCGCCGCCATTCTGGCCACGCATGATGAACGCCTTGAACGCGATCTCGCGCAGGTCGCGGCGCTCGGAAAATGTCGAGAATGGCTCGTAGATCGAGCGCGACAGCGTCACCGCGTAACGGCCCTTCTGGCCGCGCATTTCGGCCGCTTCCGCCATCGCGCTCTTCAAAAAGTCCGGCAGGCCGGCAAGGTCGGCCTCGTCGAGGAACAGCGCCCAGTCACGCTCGTCGGCCAGCACGTTCTGGCCGAATTTGGTGCCGAGCGAGGAAAGTTCCTCATTGATGGCCGCGAGCCGCTTCTTGCCCTCGGCGTCGAGTTTCGCGCCCGACCGGACAAAGCCTTTCCAGGTCTTTTCCAGAACGCGCAGCGTCTCGGCATCGAGCTTGAGGCTGTCGCGCCGCTGATAGAGGTCGTCGATGCGGGCAAACAGTTTTTCGTTCATCGAGATCGCCGAGAAATGCCGCGACATCTTTGGCGAAACCTCGCGCTCCATCGCCTGGATCGTGTCGTTGGTATGAGCGCCGGCGCGGCACCAGAAGATCGACGAGACACGGTCGAGCGCCTCGCCGGCAAGCTCGAGCGCGGCAAGTGTGTTCTCGACGGTCGGCATCTCGCTGTTGCCGGCGATCGCGTCGATCTCGGCCTGATGCGCCGCCAGCGCCGCGTCGAAGACCGGCCCGAAATCATTGTCGCCGATGCGCGAGAAATCCGGCAGGCCGAGCGGCCCTTGCCAGACGGTCAGCGGATGGGCGGCGAGGTCGACGGTTTTTGACATGAGCAAATCCAACTGGGAAGTTCGGTGAATTGGGAGCGGCAGGCTGCCCCGGATGTAGGACGATGCTACGCAGCGCGCAACAAGGGTAGCCCTGGGATTCGCCATGGACATTCAAGGGGTAAGGCGGCTCGCCGTTTCCGCGAAACGGTGAAATGCGCTGGTTCATCGCAAACCGAACCTCGTCATCCACGGGCGGAGCGACGCGAAGCGGAGCGCGGACCCGAGGATCCATTCCGTGACTTTAGCCGAGGAACGCAGCGGAGCAGAATTCTGCACCGTGGCAACGCCTCGACGTAACGGAATGGATCCTCGGGTCTGCGCCGCGTCGCTTCGCTCCTTGCTCCGCCCGTGGATGACGAACAGACGGGCGTTACGGCCAATCGCCAAGGCATGCGCCTGCCAACGCAAACACTAATAGGCGCTGCAGTCCTGCGCCACCGCCGTCTGGGTGCTGGCGACGATGCGGCCGCCGGCGATGGCAAAAGTCTCGCGCATCAGCATGTCGTTGCTGGGGAAGTCGTAGCAGGCGAGCACCGTGGTCTCGCCGTTCTCGCTCTTTTCGATGCGATGACGGATCGCGGCGCCCGCCACCGCGCCCTGCCATTCGTCGATCGAGGCGATGAAATCCTGCTTGGTCTGCACGACGCCGATATCGTCCAGCTTCATGCGCACGTCGTCGGCAAGCAATTCGGAAAGCTCGGTCCTGTCGGCGGCCAGCAGCGCCGAATACCAGCGGTCGATGATGGCGCCGTCGTCGGCGCTGGCACGCGCGACCGTGGACATGAGCAGCGCCGCCGCGAGAAGGAACCTCCGCCAGGTCCGGTGCATCGCCCCTCCGTTACAGCTCGGGCCGCTCGAAATCGCCGGTTTCCTTGTTCATCACCCAAAGCTCCCCGGTCGAGATGTCGAACCAGGCGCCGTGCAGCGAGAGCCGTCCCTTGCCTTCCAGGATCGAGACGCAAGGGAAGGTCCTCAAATTGGCGATCGAATAGCGGATGGAAATGCGTTCCAGCGCCGTCTGGCGCTCGGTCGCCGTCATCATGGTACTGGAGGCCACCGTCTCGGCGGCCGGCGCGATCAGGCTCATCCATTTGCCGATGAAGTCGCCAGGCGACAGCGGCGAGGAATTGGTGTCGAGAGCGGCACGGATGCCGCCGCAGCGGCCGTGGCCCATCACCACGATGTTCTTGACCTTCAGGCTCTGCACGGCGAATTCCAGCGCGGCCGATGTCGAGTGATATTCGCCGTCCGGCTCATAGGGCGGCACCAGATTGGCGACATTGCGCAGCACGAAGAGCTCGCCGGGGCCGGCGTCGAAGATCGCCTCCGGGGCTGAGCGGGAATCGCAGCAGGCGACGATCATCGTTTCAGGCGCCTGGCCTTCGCGCGCCAGCGAGCGATAGCGGTCGCTTTCCGAGGGATAGCGGCCGGCCATGAAGTTGCGATAGCCGGCGAGGAGGTGCTCGGGGAGGTGAGGCATGGGCGGCGTCTGGGCCCTTTCCGGGTTGGATGCGCACGAATGTGGGTGTTCGAGCGGTGTCTGCCTGAAGTCTGGGAAAGCCTCTAGCGGCAAAAGTCGGTCGCGAGCAATGCCGAATTGCGGATGAGCCCGTCGCAATCGCGATGCGGCATTCATGGCTTCGTCACGCCCAGATCGCAACGGGAATGCCGAAACGATCGGTCAATGGCGGATCTGGAGAAGGTTTTGCCTCGCCGCTGGCGATGCGCTCGGCAATCAGCATCATGGCCGCGGCGTCGAGGAAGTCGTCGCTCGCCGCGCCGCGCGGCGGCGCCTGGTCGAGAAAATCCTTCTTGTAGCCGTGCCGGCAAAGCAGCGCCTTGCGCTCCTCCATGCCGGCCGGGTTGACCGCTCCCTTGATCTTCTTCGGCAAGGCCATCGCCGTGCCGCCATTCAGCCGGCAGAACGCCACTTCCGGATGCGATTCGAAGATGCGGCTGCACAACTCCGGTCGCGTGATCAACAGCTGATCGATCTCGCGGATCTTCGAAAAGATGCCGAAGGCCTGGATGGAAACGCCGCGCGGCGGATCCGACGTTGCCAATGCCGTCGCGCTTGCCAGCCGATGCGCCGCATACCAGGCCTCGATCGTGGTGAAGTCGCTGGTATCGGCATAGAGTGCCGCCCGCGAGGGGATGGCGAACACGCTGGATTGCCGCGCCCCGAGCAGAGGCCGCACCAACGCTTCCGGCCCGCGGCCGCCTCTGCTCGCAAAATCCGGCAGGCCGATCGGCATGTCGACGGCGATCGTTGCATCCGGCAGCGCGTCGAGCAGCGCCTGGAAGCTCGGGAAGACCGAGACCGACGGCGCGGCGTCCGCTTCGCGGTGGACGGCGATCCAGCCGGCCTTGCAGCCATCGACGCCTGCGAGCTTCACGCCCGCTTGTCCCTCCCGGGATGCAGGAGATGGCGCAGCTGCACCATGGCCATGGGGTGCGACAGGCTCTGCGCGTCGGTTTCGAGTTGCAGCTCGTCGCCGCCGCGCTTCGCGGTGCGAGCGAGGATCTCGTAGACGGCAGCGGTGGTCGACTGCAGCGCCTTGACCGGCGGCTGGCCGGAGAGAACGCGCGCCAGATAGACGGCCGCCGTCAGATCGCCCAGCCCGTTCGGCGGCTTCTCGATCACGCGGTGCTCGGCAAGCAGCGCCTGGCTGCCGTCGAGCAGGAAATTGCCGGTGCCGCCCATCATCATGGCGGGCGCCGAGGTCACCAGCATGGTCGAAGGGCCGGCATGAAGTGCCGCCGCCGTCACCGCCTTGATGTCGGGCAGCGGCGCGCCCGCCATCCATTCCAGCTCGTAGCGGTTGGGCGTCGCGATATCAGCGATCGGCATCAATTTGTCGCGCATGGCGACGGCCGTCGGCTCGGGCACGTAGAGCCCGCCCGAATCGCCCATCACCGGGTCGCAGATATAAAGCGCGTTCGGCGTCTTTTCCTTGACGGCGGCGACCAGTGAGGCGACCGCGTCGGCCTGGCCGGCCTCGCCGAGATAGCCCGACAGCACGGCCCTCACCTCGCCCAGCCAGGGCGCGCGCTCGAGATCGGCCATCAGCGCCTTGAACTGATCGAGCGGCGGAACGATGCGCGTGGCCCGGCTGTGGCCCGGATGCCAGGGCAGGATGACGGTCGGCACCGCCCAGACCGGGAAGCCCAGCGTCTCCAGCGCGAAGACGGCGGCGCGGTTGCCGACCGAGCCGCGGGCGACATGGCTGGAGATGACGATGACCGCGCGCGGCGCGTCGATTTTTTCTGCATTCATGGAAATCTGTTCCTAGCCGCCACGCGTGGCGGCATACACCAGCCAGGCCAATAGCCCAATGGCAATGATGAAGCCGAGCGTTCGGCCAATGCGGGTTCCCCAATATTCGATGGGATCGGTGCGGTCGGTATCGGCGGCGGTCACGCGGTCGCGCGCATCCTTCGCCGTGCGGACGATGAACGACGCGCCGCCCGGCGCCGTCTCGCGCGCCACGCGTTCGAGGATGCGGCGTGATTCGGTCTCGTCGTCCCGGCGCTGGGCCATGGCAATTGCCCTTTCCTGCCCGGACTTTAGAGCAACTCCAGGAAAAGTGCGAAGCGTTTAGGCTCGGCGACTTCGCCGTAGCCTTCCGGCCGGAATTGCGTCGAACAAGGAGATGGAAACCTGTTGGCTCGACCATTCACAGGGGCTCGCGCCAGAGCTGGAATCGGCGTCGTCAGCCGGACATTTCCTTGCGCGTGGATTGTGGTAATGCTTCGCGTGCAACTTCTGTCGAGGGACCAATCATGATTGCCGAGCGCCTCTCACTAGCCTCCCCCTTCCGCAGCCTTGCCGCCTTCCTGATGATGGTTTTCGTGCTGCCGCTGCTTGCCGGCTGCGGTTACAACACCATTCCGACGGCGGAAGAGAACGCGCATGCGGCCTGGAGCGAGGTGCTCAACCAATATCAGCGCCGTTCCGACCTGATCCCGAACCTGGTCGAGACGGTGAAGGGCTATGCCTCGCATGAAAAAGATACGCTCGACGCGGTCGTCCAGGCGCGCGCCAAGGCAACGCAGATCACGGTGACGCCGGAGACGCTGAAAGACCCCGAGGCGCTGAAGAAGTTCCAGGATGCGCAGGCCGGGCTGACCAGCGCGCTGTCGCGGCTGATCGCGGTGTCGGAAGCCTATCCCGACCTCAAGGCGAACCAGAATTTTCTCGCGTTGCAGGCGCAGCTCGAAGGCACCGAGAACCGCATCGCGGTGGCGCGGCGCGACTATATCCAGGCGGTCAGGGACTATAATCTGACGCTGAGGACCTTCCCCTCGGTGCTGTGGGCGACCTTCTGGTTCCGCGGCAACGAGCCGTTTGCGAACTTCACCGTCGAGGAAGACAAGATGCAGGTGCCGAAGGTCGATTTCGGCACGAGCACGAAGCAGGGCGGGTGAGCCGGCGTCTTAGCTTATCGAGCCAGCCTTGAGTTCCGTCACCCCCCTCTCTGTCCTACCGGACATCTCCCCCTCAAGGGGGGAGATTGGCAGTTTCGGCAACCTCGCCCTCCCTTCGATGCTGAAGATTAGCGAAGGCCGGCGTGACATCCAATCTCCCCCCTTGAGGGGGAGATGTCCGGCAGGACAGAGAGGGGGGCGACAGAACGCCTACCTCTCATTGCTTGTCCTTCTTGCCGCCCTCTTCCTCCTCCCCCTCGCCGCCCTCGCCGCCGACCTTCCCGCGCTTACCGGCCGTGTCGTCGACAATGCCGGCATCATCGATGCCGGCACGCGCGCGGCGCTGACGCAAAAGCTCGCGGACTTCGAAACCAAGGGCTCGGACCAGATCGTCGTCGCCACCATAGCCAGCCTCGGCGGCGAGGAGATCGAACCTTACGCCAACCGGCTGTTCCGCTTCTGGAAGCTCGGCCAAGCCAAGGAGAACAACGGCGTGCTGCTCTTGGTGGCGCCCAACGACCGCAAGATGCGCATCGAGGTCGGCTACGGGCTGGAAGGCACGCTGACCGACCTGCACACCAAGCTGATCATCGAGAACGACATGGTGCCGGCCTTCCGCGCCGGCGATTTCTCCGGCGGCATCACCAAGGCCGTCGACGACATGATCATGGTCCTGGAGGGCAATCCGGAGGAGCTGGAAGCGCGCGGCAAGCGCAACGAGCAGGCGCCGTTCAACTCCGACGACCTGTTCTTCGCCATCTTCATCACCATCTGGGCGCTTATCTTCTTCGGCGGCATCGCGATGACGGTGCTGCCGCCGATCTTCGGCCAGAAGATCGGGCCCGGCCGCTATCGCTGGCTCGGCATGACTTTCAATCAGAACCGGCGCTCTTCCTCCGGCGGCTGGTCGTCCGGTGGCGGCTGGTCGTCCGGCGGCGGGGGCTGGTCCTCGGGAGGTGGCGGCGGCGGATTTTCAGGCGGCGGCGGCTCGTCGGGCGGCGGCGGCTCCTCGGGAAGCTGGTGAGGCATCATGGCAACGCGACCGATCAGCGCCGAGCACCATGACCGCATCGCCGAGGCGATCCGCATCGCCGAGTTGAAGACCGACGGCGAGATCTACTGCGTCGTCGCTCGGGCCAGTGACGGCTACTTCTTTCCAGCCGCGTTCACCACGACGATCGGCGTGTTCGTCGCCAGCCTTGTCGTCGCCTATGGGCTGGAGGCCTGGTGGCTGTCCATCCGGCTGCCGCATTTCGTGCTGGCGCAAGCGCTGGCGCTGGCCTCGGCGCTCATTCTGCTCTGGTTCCTGCCTACTTTGCGCATTCATTTCGTGCCGAGAAGGCTGCGCTATCAGGCGGCGCACGCCAATGCGATGAAGCAGTTCCTGGCCCGCAACGTCCACCGCACGAGCGCGCGCACCGGCGTGCTCATCTTTGTCTCCGTTGCCGAGCGCTATGCCGAGGTCGTCGCCGACTCCGGCATCGACGCCAAGGTCGGCCAGCATGTCTGGGACGGCGTGGTGGGCGATCTGACCAAACATGCCGGCGACGACCGGCTGGCCGACGGCTTCGTCAAGGCTATCGGTACGGTCGGCGCGGTTCTCGCCGAGCATTTCCCGGTCACCGAGGGCGACACCAACGAGCTCGACGATCATCTCGTCGAAATCTGACTAGTGGCACTGCACAAGGATTTCGACCGGTCGGCTTCGGTCAACTCTGTTTTGCGTTGGCAGGTGGCACGCGTTGGAGATTGGCCGAAACGCCAATCGCGATCGTCATTCCAGGGCGGAGCAGGAGCGAAGCTCCGTCGCGAAGACCCTCTTATGCCATTACCTTCGCCAAGGGGTGCAACGGAGCAGAATTCTGCACCGTGGCGGCGCTTCCAAGTCGCGGCATGGATTCTATGGTCTGCGCGCGTCGCTTCGCTCCTTGCTCCGCCATAGAATGACGAAGTTGGGGCGGCGTTTGCGCTGATTACACGGAAATGAACGGAAAATCTTGCACCAAGACAAACCGCAACCTTTCAAAATCCCTGTGTCGGGGAACTAGAGCATGATGCCGAAAAGTGTGAGGTGGTTTTCGGGCGACATCCGGCTCTAGGCGCCTCGTCGGCGCGCCCATCTTTCGCCTGTGCGAAAGCGAGGAGGCGTGTTGGCGGACTCTTTGCAATCCGGCGATGCGGGTTTATGGTTAACCAATCATGAACACGCTGACGATCGACATCCGGAAGGCAGAGCCGCGCGACGCGAGCGCCATCGCCGAGGTGCACCAGCAGGCCTGGCGCGGGGCCTATTCCGGCATCATCCCGCACCGCACGTTGACCTCGATGATCAACCGCCGCGGCGTCGATTGGTGGGCCAACGCGATTCGCCGCGCCGCCACCGTGCTGGTCGTCGAGATCGGCGGAACGGTCGCCGGCTATGCCACGATCGGCAAGAACCGCGCCCGCGAGCTCCGCCAGCAGGGCGAGATCTACGAGCTCTATCTGCGTCCGGAATATCAGGGCATCGGGCTCGGCAGCCGGCTGTTCAAGGCGGCCAAGGCCCGGCTCGCCGACCACGGCCTGCGCGGCCTGGTGGTCTGGGCGCTGGAGGACAATCACAACGCCCTGGCCTTCTACGCCGGCAATGGCGGCCGCGATATCGCCGAAGGCGTCGAGGTCTTCGAGCAGAAGGCGCTTAAGAAAGTGGCTTTCGTCTGGAATGACTAGCGTCGCCTAGGTTACAGGCCATCACAAACTGTGCGCCTCCATCAGCGTTCAGTGCCATTCGCCGCATTGCACCATGACGTTTCGCCCGCTATCGGTCTTGGAATCGAGAGAGGGATTTTGCCATGCGTATCGAAGCCGTGCCCACCGGAAAGAACCCGCCTGAGGACGTCAACGTCATCATCGAGGTGCCGATCGGCGGCGAGCCGATCAAATACGAGATGGACAAGGAGGCCGGCACCCTGTTCGTCGACCGCTTCCTGCACACCTCGATGCGCTACCCCGGCAATTACGGCTTCGTGCCGCACACGCTGTCGGGCGACGGCGACCCGATCGACGTTCTGGTCTGCAACACGCGCGCGCTGGTGCCGGGCTGCGTCATCAACGTGCGGCCGATCGGCGTCTTGATCATGGAAGACAATGCCGGCCAGGACGAGAAGGTGATCGCCGTCCCCTCGCCCAAGCTGACGCTGCGTTACGAGAACGTCACCGAATACACGCATCTGCCCGAGATCACGCGCCAGCAGGTGCAGCACTTCTTCGAGCACTACAAGGATCTCGAGCCCGGCAAATGGGTCAAGATCGAAGGCTGGCACGATTCCAAATACGCCAAGAAGATGATCGTCGACGCGATCGCGCGGGCCAAGACAGCCAAATAAAGGCTAGCGCACCGCCTTCTCGCCGCCCGCCGCCGTGATCACCCCGACGATGATCAGCCCGGTCAGCACCAGCCGCACGCCGGCGCTGACGCCGAACGTGTTGAGCATGGTGAGCAGGAGGACCAGGAACAGGCCGGCGCCCCAGACACCCGGCACATTGGCCTTGCCTCCGGCGACCGAGGTGCCGCCGATGACCACGACCGCGATCGAGGCGAGCAGGTATTCGTTGCCGATATCGACATTGGCGCCGCGGAAATAACCGGCAAGCAGCGCCCCGTCGATGCCGCCGAGCGCGCCGCACAGCGTGTAGGTGACGAAGCGGATGCGGCCGACATGGACGCCGGCCAGCCATGCGGCGCGGATGTTCTGGCCGATCGCCAGCACCGAGCGGCCGTAGATCATGCGCTGCAGCGCCAGCGCGGCGCCGATGGTGAAGACCACCGTCAGCATCGCCAGCACCGGAATGCCCAGCACCTGCCAGTTGGTGAAGTCGGCGAAGCCCGGCGGCGGCTTGATCTGCAGGCCGCGGCCATAGCTGATGTCGACCGACTGGATGATGAAGCTCGCCGACAGCGTCGCGATGATCGGCGGGATGCGCAGCGCCCAGATCAGCAGATAGTTGATCGCGCCGATCGCGGCGCCGCAGGCAAGTGCGGCAAGCAGACCGACGACGATCATGGCATCGCTGCCGCCCATCACCTTCATGGCGACCGCGCTGGCCAGCCCGATATTGGCCGGCAGAGACAGGTCGACATTGCCGGGCCCCAGCGTGATGACGAACATCTGGCCGACGCCGACGATGACGGTGAAGACGGCGAGCGAAAGTGCTGCCGTGACCATGCCTCCAGCGCCGTAGCCGCCGGTGAAGGCAATCGTTGCCAGCCAGACGACGAGGGCGCCGACGAACGACCAGATCCAGGGTTTCTCAAGCAGCGTTCGTACCGAGGTCATCGCTCACCGTTCCCTGCGGCTGATCAGCACCCGCGCCGCCAGCACGATGATCAGGATCGCGCCGTTGGCGGCCACCTGCCAGTCGGGCGGGATGTGCATGAAGGTCAAGAGCGGCGAGGCGGCGAGCGCCAATGTCAGCGCGCCGAGGACGGCGCCGATCGGCGACACCCTGCCGCCGACAAACTCGCCGCCGCCGAGGATGACGCCGGCGATCGAAAGCAGCGTGTAGCCATTGCCGATATTGGCGTCGGCCGAGGTGGTGATGCCGATCAGCGCCATGCCGGAGAGCACGCCGAACAGGCCGGTCAGCGCGAACAGCACGATCTTGGTCTTGAGCAGCGACCAGCCGGCGCGCCTCAGCGCCGCGGCATTGCCGCCGGAGCCGCGCAGGATAACGCCGTAGGACGTGCGCATCAGGCCGAAATGCACGATGGCGGCGATCAGCAGCGCGGCAAGGATCGGGAACGGGACGTAGGGCGGCTTGAACGACAGGATCGACAGCAGCCAGTCCGGCGCCTTGCCGCCGGGCTTGGGCAGGATGAGGATCGCAAGCCCCTGCCAGACGAAGCTCATGCCGAGCGTCACCACGATCGAAGGCAAATTGCGCAGGTGGATCAGCGCGCCGAGCAGCGCATAGATGCCGATCGAGCCTATGAGCACGAGAATGCCGATGAGCGGCGCGTCACGCAGCCACGTCGCGGTGACGCAACCGACGAAGCCGACGAACGTCCCTATCGACAGGTCGAGCTCGTTGCCGGCGATGACGAACATCTGCGCGATCGTCGCCAGCGCGATCGGGATCGCCAAGTTGAGCATCAGGTTGAAGCCGAAATAGCTGATGGCGCGCGGGTTGAGCCAGGCAATCGCAATCAGCACCAGTGCCAGCGACAAAGCCGGCAAAAGGCCGCGCAGCATGCGCGCCCGGGCGGCGCTGCCGCGCGGCGAGGCTTTCGGAACGGTGCCGGGAGCGATCGCCGTCATCTCAGGCCGCATCGCCGAACGAGGACTGGATGATCTTTTCCTCCGTCAGCTCGTCGCGCCGCAGATTGGCGACGATGCGGCCGTTCTTGAAGACATAGACATGGTCGCAATTGTCGAGCTCTTCGGTCTCGGTCGTGTACCAGAGGAAGGCCCGGCCCTTGGCGGCCTCCTCGCGCACCAGGTCGTAGACTTCCAGCTTGGTGCCGATATCGACGCCGCGCATCGGGTCGTCCATCAGCACGATCTCGGCGTCGGAACCGAGCGCGCGGGCAAACAGTGCCTTCTGCTGGTTGCCCCCCGACAGCGAATAGATGTTGTTGTTCATGTCGGGCGTGCGGATGCCGATCTTCTTCTTCCAGGCCTCGGCAAGCTCGGCCTCGCGCTGCGGCGAGATCAGCAGACCGCTGCGCAGCCGCGCCAGCGAGCGGATGCCGATGTTCTGCGCGATCGACCATTGCGAAAAGATGCCGTCCGATTGGCGGTCGCCGGCGACCAGCGCCACCGGCGCCGTCACCTCGATGCCGGTCCTGGCGCGGGCGGCGGCCGAGAAGATCGCCAGCAAAAGATCTGTCTGGCCGTGGCCGGCAAGTCCCGCAAGGCCGATGATCTCGCCTGCGCGCGCGACAAGCTCCTTGCCGTCCTGCTGCCTGGCCGGCCGTGCCCGCACCCTGAGCGCTCCTGGCTCGGTCTTGCGGGCCTCGGCGGCGGCTTTGTGATGTCCCTCCGCGCCGCCCATGGCCGCGACCAGCCTGTCGCGGTCGAACGCGCTCGCGGCATCGGCCGCGACCACCTTGCCGTCGCGCATCACCACGATGCGGTCGGCGTTCTGCAGCACCTCGCCCAGCACATGCGAGATCAGGATGCAGCTGCCGCCGGCCGCCACGAAGCGGCGCACGAAGGAAAGCAGCTGGCCCGCCGTATGTGCGTCGAGCGACGAGGTCGGCTCGTCGAGGATGACCAGGTGCAGCGGCTCGCGGGTCAGCGTGAAGGCGCGCGCCACCTCGACCATCTGCCGCCTGCCGATCGAAAGGTCGCCGGCGATGTCGTCCGCCGAAATGCCGTGGTCCGGGAAGATCTCGTCGAGCTTGGCTCGAATGAGGCCGGCGGCCCGGCGCCGCCAGCCGAAGCCGGTGAGCGCGGGGTGGTTGATGCGGGTATTCTCGGCGACGCTGAGATTGGGGCAGAGCGACAGCTCCTGGAAGACGCAGCGTATACCGAGCTCCAGCGCGCGCGCCACCGAATAGCTCGCTTCCTGATTGCCGCGCACGGCGATCTGCCCGCCATCCGGCCGCAGCGTGCCGGCCACCATGTGCATGAGCGTCGACTTGCCGGCGCCATTATGCCCGACCAACCCGACGCATTCGCCGGCGCCGACATGGAAGTCGACGCCGTTAAGCGCCCGGACGGCGCCGAAATGCTTTTCGGCGCCGTCCAGTTTGACGATGTCTGCAATAGCCTGGAGCATCCTCAACTTTTACCCGGTTGGCGATGCGGGCAGCAACGCCCCGCCGCTATTGCTTGATGTTGGCCTTGATGGCGGCGATGGCGTCTTCCTGCGTGTATTCGTGCGTGGCGACGCCGCCCTCCTTGATCTTCGGCAGCGCGGCCTCGAAATCGTCCTGAGTGAAGGCGAGATAGGGCACCAAAAGGTCGTGCGGGATGTCCTTGCGGCCATCGAGCACCTGCTGCGCCACCCAGAAGGCCAGCGTCGAGACGCCGGGCGCGATCGAGGCCGACCAGGTCTGGTAGCCGTCCTTCTCCTTCTGCTCCTTCCACCACTTCAGCTCGTCCTGCCGGTTGCCCATGATGATGGTCGGACGCGGCTTGCCGGCCGCGGCGAAGGCTTGCGCGGCACCATAGCCGTCGCCGCCCTGGTCGACGATGCCGACGACATCCGGCAGCGACGGCAGGATGGTCGCCACCGCCTTCTGCGCCGTCGTCTGGTCCCAGTCGCCCGTCACCGAACCGACGATCTTGAACTCGGGATGGGCGGCGACGCCCTCGAGGATGCCGGCATGGATGGCATCGTCGATCGAGGTGCCGGCGAGCCCGCGGATTTCCAGGAGATTGCCGCCCTTGGGCTGGAACTTGGCCATCTGCTCGACTTCCTGCTTGCCCATGTCCTTGAAGTCGACGACGACGCGGTAGGCGCAGGGCTCGGTCACGGTGCCGTCGAAGGAGACGACGACGATACCGGCGTCGCAGGCCTGTTTGATGGCGCCGTTCAGCGCATCGGGCGAGGCAGCGTTGATGACGATGGCGTCATAGCCCTGCAGGATCAGGTTCTGCACCTGGGCGGCCTGGGTCGGCACTTCCTTGTCGGCGGTGGTGAAGACATCGGCCGCGGCGACAATCTTGTCGTCGACCGCCTTCTTGGTGACGATCGCATAGCTGTCGAGCATCGCCTGGCGCCAGGAATTGCCGGCATAATTGTTGGAGAAGGCGATCTTCTTGCCGCTGGTGTCGGCAAGCGCGGTGCCCGAGGCGAGCATCGCCGCGAGTGCACTCAATACGAGCAGTTTCTTCATGTCGGTTCCTCCCGAGGTTGCTGCTATTAACGCGAAATCTCTGTTTTTTATCTATTGTCAGACAAATTCAGAGGAACCGCAAGCTGTCAACTCCAAAGCATTGGCACTGCCCGATCAACTTGCGGTGCGACGATTGAAAAGACGGCGGCTCCTGGTCTAGGAACGCGGCAGGAGGCCAATGCATGGCAGTGACGCCGACCGTTTCTAAAGGCGCGCCCGGAATTCCGGCGCGCTGGACGTCAAGTGCCAAGAGTGGCGTCGGAACCGCGCTTTCGGCAAAAAGCCCGCTCTGGTTCACCACCAGCCACGGCATCCTGAACGAAATCTATTACCCGCACCTCGACAGCGCCTGCACGCGCGACCTAGGGCTGATCGTAACCGGCCCTGACGGTTATTTTTCCGAGGAGAAGCGCGATGCGGCCCACACCGTCGACCCTTTCGAGGACGGGGTGCCTGGCTACCGGCTGACCAACATTGCCACCGACGGCGCTTACCGGATCAAGAAGCGCATCGTTACGGATTCGAAACGACCCGTGCTACTGCAGGAAGTGCATTTCAGCGCAATCAAGGGCTCGGGGGCCGATTATCGCGTCTACGCGCTGCTTGCGCCGCATCTCGTCAATGCCGGCATGGGCAACACGGCCTGGATCGGCGAGCACAAGGGGCAGCGTCTTCTCTTCGCCACAGGGCGCGGTGTCTCGCTGGCGCTCGCCTCCTCTTTGCCTTGGGGCGCCTGCTCGGCCGGCTATGTGGGCTTTTCCGACGGCTGGCGGCAACTGCACGACAATGGTGCGCTCGATCCTTCCAGCCAGTCGGCGGAGGACGGCAATGTCGCGCTGACCGGCGAGATTGGCTTTTCGGCCGGCGAGACGGTCGCCTTGCTGGCGCTCGGCTTCGGCGCTTCGCCGCAAGAAGCGGCGGATCTTGCCTTGGCAAGCCTGCAACAGGGTTTCGAGCCGGCCGCGAAGACCTATGTCGAGAACTGGCGGACATTCCAGGCAGGACTGGAAAAGCTCGACCGCCACGCCGCCTCGGGGCTGAACTCTTACCGCGTCAGCAGCGCGGTGCTGGCGACGCATCTGTCGGTAGCCAGGCCCGGCGCAGCCGTCGCCAGCCTGTCGATCCCCTGGGGTTTCAACAAGGGCGACGACGACCTCGGCGGCTATCACCTCATCTGGCCGCGCGACCTGGTCGAGACGGCGGGTGGCTTCCTGGCGGCCGGAGATGGCAGGCAGGCGCTGCAGATCCTCGCCTATCTGCGCTCGATCCAGCAGCCGGACGGCCACTGGCCGCAAAATTGCTGGTCCGACGGCACCGCCTATTGGCCCGGCATCCAGATGGACGAATGCGCCTTTCCGCTGCTGCTTGCCGATGCCTTGCGCCGCGCCGGCCACTTGCCGCAGTCGAAGCTCGCCGACTTCCTGGCGATGATCGAGAACGCCGCCGCCTATGTCGTGCGCAACGGTCCGGTCACCGGCGAGGACCGCTGGGAGGAGGACGCCGGCTACAGCCCGTTCACGCTAGCCGTGGAAATAGCGGGCCTGCTCGCCGCCGCTGACATGCTGGAAATCTGTGACAAAAATGAGCCGGCAAACTATCTGCGCGAGACCGCCGATTGCTGGAACGACCAGGTCGAGCGCTGGACCTATGTAACCGGCACGGAGGCAAGCGCCAGGGCTGGAACCGACGGCTACTATGTCCGCATCGCGCCGCCCGACAATGGCGGCGCCGCGTCTCCGAAGGACGGCTTCGTGCCGATCAAGAACCGGCCGCCGGGCGACACCGACAAGCCCGCCGAGGCGATCATCAGCCCGGATGCCCTGGCGCTGGTCCGCTTCGGCCTGAGGGCCGCGGACGACCCGCGCATCCTCAACACGGTCAAAGCGATCGACGCCGAGCTGCGCTGCGACCTGCCGCAGGGCCCGCTCTGGTACCGCTATACCGGCGACGGCTATGGCGAGCACGAGGACGGCGCGCCTTTCGACGGCACCGGCCGGGGGCGGCCGTGGCCGCTGCTCGCCGGCGAACGCGCCCATTACGAGCTGGCCGCCGGCCGCAAGGACAGGGCGGCGCAACTGCTTGAGACTTTCGAACGTTCGGCCGGCGAAGGCGGCCTCCTGCCGGAACAGGTCTGGGATCGCCCGGACATGCCCGACCGCGAACTGTGGCTGGGCAAACCGTCCGGCAGCGCCATGCCGCTGGTCTGGGCGCATGCCGAGCACATCAAGCTGTTGCGCTCGCTGCGCGACGGCGCCGTTTTCGACCTGCCGCCGCAGGGCGTCGAACGCTACATCAAGAGCAAGACGGCCTCGCCGCTGCGGGTCTGGCGCTTCAACAACAAGATCCGCTCCATTCCGGCCGGCAAGGCGCTGCGCGTCGAATTGTCGGCGCCCGGCGTCATCCATTGGAGCAGCGACAAATGGCTGACCGTGCGGGACAGCAAGACGGTCGAGAATGCGTTCGGCATTCACCTGGTGGATTTGCCCGTCAGCCGCCTGCAGCCTGGAACCACCATCGTCTTCACTTTTTTCTGGCCCGGGGCGATGCGTTGGGAGAATGTCGACTTCAGCGTCGGCATTGACGCTCAATCGTGATCCGGCAGGGCCATTGTACTTCTCCTTCCTCAAGCAATCGGGATTAAACCATGCAGATCGGAATGATGGGACTGGGCAGGATGGGCGCCAACATGGTGCGGCGCCTGATGCGCGACGGCCATGAATGCGTCGTCTACGACATCAATTCGGCAAGCGTCGCCGGCATGGTAAAAGACGGCGCGGTTGGTGCCGCCTCGCTGGAGGAGTTCGTCGCCAAGCTCGCCAAGCCGCGCTGCGCCTGGCTGATGCTGCCGGCCGCGATCACCGGCAGGATCGTCGACCAGGTGGCGGCGCTGATGGAGCCGGGCGACATCATCATCGACGGCGGCAATTCCTATTACCATGATGCCGTCGACCAAGCGGCCAAGCTGGCGGTTAAGGGCATCAACTTCGTCGATGTCGGCACCAGCGGCGGCGTCTGGGGGCTGGAGCGCGGCTATTGCCTGATGATCGGCGGCCCCGATGACGCTGTGAAGCATCTCGATTCGGTCTTTGCGACGCTGGCGCCGGGCGCCGATGCGGGCGCCAACCCGCCCAAGGATGCCGGCACCGCGCCCTTCGGTTATCTCCATTGTGGACCGAGCGGCGCCGGTCACTTCGTCAAGATGGTGCATAACGGCATCGAATATGGCGTGATGGCCGCCTATGCCGAAGGCATGAACATCCTGAAGTCGGCCAATGCCGGCAAGCGGTCCAGGATAGCGGACGCCGAGACCAGCCCGCTGGAAAATCCGCAATACTATCAGTTCGATATCGACCTGCCGCAGGTCGCCGAGGTCTGGCGGCACGGCAGCGTCATCGGCTCCTGGCTGCTCGATCTCACCGCCGGCGCGCTGAAGAACGATCCGGCGCTTGCCCAGTTCGGCGGCCGTGTTTCCGATTCCGGCGAAGGCCGCTGGACGCTCAAAGCGGCGATCGATACCGGCGTCCCGGCGCCGGTGCTGTCCTCGGCGCTGTTCGACCGCTTCTCCTCGCAAGGCGAATCGCAATTCGCCGACAAGCTTCTGTCCGCCATGCGCTATGCCTTCGGCGGCCATGTCGAGAAGCCGAAGACCGGCGCGTGAGGGGAGAGACTGCATGAGCCAGGAGAGGTCCGACACGCTGGTGCTTTTCGGAGCGACCGGCGACCTTGCGCACAAGAAGATTTTCCCGGCGCTCTACCAGATGGTCGCCAAGGGCACGCTGAGCGAGCCGGTGATCGGCGTCGCCTTCGAGCCTTGGGACCTTCCCAAGCTGGTGGACCGTGCGCGTGACGGCATCGTCACCGCGCTTGGCCGTGTCGACGACAAGGTCTTTTCCAAGCTCGCCTCGCTGCTGCGCTATGTCAGCGGCGACTACCGCGACGGCGCGACCTTCGAGAAGCTGAAGACGGCGCTGGGTTCCGCGCAGCGGCCGCTGCACTACATGGCCGTTCCCCCGACCATGTTCGAAACGGTCGTGCAAGGGCTGGAGCAGTCCGGCACCGCGCGCGGCGCGCGGCTGATGGTGGAAAAGCCGTTCGGCCACGACCTGCTGTCGGCGCGCTGGCTCAACCGGGTGCTGCATCTGGTGTTCGACGAGCAGTCGATCTTCCGCATCGACCATTATCTCGGCAAGGAAGCGATCCAGAACCTGCTCTATTTCCGCTTCGCCAATTCCTTCCTCGAGCCGATCTGGAACCGCAATTTCGTCGAGAGCGTGCAGATCACCATGGCCGAGGATTTCGGCATCGAGGGCCGCGGCAAATTCTATGACGATGTCGGCTGCATCCGCGACGTTATCGAGAACCACCTGCTCAACATCCTGTTGCTTTTGGCCATGGAGCCGCCGGTCGGCCGCTCGGCCGACGACCTGATCGACGAGAAGGTGCAGGTGCTGCGCGCCATCCGCACGCTAACCAAGGACGATGTCGTGCGCGGCCAGTTCGACGGCTATCTGGCCGAGCCGGGCGTCAGGCCCAACTCCCCGGTCGAGACCTTCGCCGCGGTGCGCTTTTTCGTCGACACCTGGCGCTGGCGCGACGTGCCTTTCTTCATCCGCGCCGGCAAGAACATGCCGGTGCACGCGACCGAGGTGGTCGTGCGTATGAAGCGGCCGCCGCTCGACGTCTTCGACCCCATAAAGCCGGGCGACGCCAATTATGTGCGCTTCCGCATCGACCCGCAGGTGGCGATCTCGATCGGCGCCCAGCGCAAGGTCGCAGGCGACGACATGATCGGCGAGCAGGTGGAGCTGACCGCGCTCGACGACACCAAGGGCGACATGCCGCCCTATGAGCGGCTGATCGGCGACGCCATGAACGGCAACGGCCAGCTCTTCACGCGGCAGGACGCGGCCGAGCTTGCCTGGCGCATCGTCGGTCCGGTGCTCGGCGACACCACGGCGCCGCAGATCTACGCGCCGAAAACCTGGGGACCTGCCGATGCCATGAACGGCTTCGGCCCACCCGATGGCTGGATCAATCCGAGCAAATAATTTTCGGGGAGGACGGGATGGCGAAGGCAGCAAAGAAAGCGGCGGCGACCGGCGATCCGATCGTGCTCACCGTCGATGTCGGCGGCTCGCATGTGAAGATCCTCTCCAGCGCAGGCGGCGAGATGCGCCGCGTCGCGTCCGGACCGAGCCTGACACCAGACCAGGTCGTCTCGTCGGTCAGGAAACTGGCCGAGGGCCTGGACTACGACGTCATCTCGATGGGTTATCCCGGCCCCGTGCGCGACAACAAGCCCTCGCTCGATCCCTTCAATCTCGGCAAGGGCTGGAACGGCTATGATTTCACCGCCGCTTTCGGCAAGCCGGTGAAGCTCGTCAACGACGCGCTGATGCAGGCGATCGGCAGCTATGACGGCGGCCGCATGCTGTTCCTTGGCCTCGGCACGGGCCTTGGCGCCGCCATGATCATCAAGAATGTCGGCCAGCCCATGGAGCTCGCCCATCTGCCCTACAAAAGGGGGTCGACTTTCGAGGATTATGTCGGCGAACGAGGCCTGGTGAAGCACGGGAAGAAGAAGTGGCGCAAATATGTTTTTGACGTTGTCGACAGGCTTCGCGCCGCCCTGCAGCCTGACTATGTCGTGATCGGCGGCGGCAATGTCGACAAGCTCGATCAATTGCCTGAAAAGTCCCGGCGCGGCGACAACACTCGCGCTTTCGAGGGTGGATTTCGTCTGTGGCGCGACAAGGCGCTGGTCGTCTGATATAGTTACATTTCAGTATAATTGTTCAAAACAGCGTGTATTGACGCGACAAAACGTTGCGCCGCGCAGATTTGCCGACTAGGAATTCGCCGGCCTGCGGCCCCTGCGGCTTCCCGAATTCGCAAACAACGCTCGCAGCGCTTCGACATTACACCGCGAAAACCGGATCGGTTTCGCGACCTTGCGGCAGAAATGGAGGGACTACGTGGACGAGGACACCAGCACAGCCAGGGAAATCGACCTGCTCGAGCTCACCGCTCATATCGTATCGGCCTATGTCGCCAAAAACCGCCTGCCTGCTTCCGACCTGGGCGGACTGATCGCCAGCGTTGCCTCTTCGATCGGCGGGATCAGCCAGCCGGTGGAGCCCGCGGCGCCCCCGCCGGTCCCCGCCGTCAATCCCAGGCGTTCGGTGACGCCGGACTACATCATCTGCCTCGAGGACGGGAAGAAGTTCAAATCGCTGAAGCGCCATATCGGCGTGCATTTCGGCCTGACGCCGGAGGCTTACCGCACCAAATGGGGCCTGCCGGTGGATTACCCGATGGTCGCTCCCAACTATGCGGCCTCGCGCTCGCAGCTCGCCAAGTCGATCGGCCTCGGCCGCAAGGCCGAACCGGAGCCGGCGAAGCCTGCAAGGGGCAGGAAGGCCAAGGCCCCGGCCTGAAATAACGCCCCTGCACCAATGGTTTAGCGAAGCCTGCCGAGGAATCAGCCTTGGCAGGCTTCCTGCTTTTATGGCTTGGATACCGTTCTACCAAGACAATTCCGGTACGGAATTGCCTCAAACAGGACGCCCGGTTCGTTTTCGCAAAACGATGAACCGCCAGGGACATGGCCATGAACTACGCCAGGATGGTGATCGAGAAGGAAGCGCCGGAGGAATACGGCTACGAGCGCATCCGCTACAACCTTTCCGAAAGCTCGATAGCAGACCAGAAACTCTCCGACATCGGTCTCGCGCTGCCCGATCTCACGCTGCTATATGGCGAGCATCGCGGCGACAAGGAACTGCGGGCGCTGATCGCCGGACAGGACAGCGGTCTTTCGTCCGATGATGTGCTGGTGACCGCTGGCGCGGCCGGCGCGCTGTTCATCATCGCCACGTCGCTTCTGTCGGCCGGCAACCATCTCGTGGTCGTGCGGCCGAACTACGCCACCAATATCGAGACACCGAAGGCGATCGGCTGCGCCATCTCCTATATCGATCTCGATTTCGACGAGGGCTTTGCCATCGACATCGACCGTGTGAAGGCAGAGCTGCGGCCGAACACCAGACTGATCAGCGTCACCTGCCCGCACAACCCGACCGGCACGATGATGACACGCGCCGACCTCGACGCGCTGATTGCGCTTGCCGAAAGCCGCAAATGCCGGCTGCTGGTCGACGAGACCTATCGCGACCTCTCCTATGGCGCCCGATTGCCGTCGGCGGCCTCGCTCAGCCCCGCCGCCATCAGCGCCTGCTCGCTGTCCAAGGCCTTCGGCATTCCGGGCATCCGCATCGGCTGGCTGATGACCCGCGATCCGCAATTGCAGGAAACCTTCCTCGCCGCCAAGGAGCAGATCGGCATCTGCGGCAGCGTCATCGACGAGGCGATCGCCCGCGCCACGCTCGAACGCCGTGATACCTTCCTCGCCTCGCTGCTGCCGGAAATGGCCAGGCGCCGCGACATCGTTCAATCCTGGATCGACGGCGAGCCTCTCGTCGACTGGGTGCGGCCGCAAGGCGGCGTTGTCGGCTTCCCACGGCTCAACGTCGATGCCGGCTTCGACCTCGACAGGTTCTATACCAGGCTGCTGGAGGAATACGGCACCTATGTCGGCCCTGGCCACTGGTTCGAGATGCCGAGACGCTTCTTCCGCCTCGGTTTCGGCTGGCCGACGGAAGCGGAGTTGCGCGGCGGGATCGAGGCCATCTCGGCCGCGTTGAGAGGCTGAACGCCCCCTCACCAGGGCAGGGAATTTCCGATTTTCTTCGCGCCAGGGCTGATTTTTTGCGCGCATGGCAAGACGAACTGGGCTAAAGGGTTGCGGCCGGACCAGCGCCCACCGTGGAAGTGCCCCCGCCGGCCATTGTCGCAAAGGGGCCCTCTGATCATGACCGTCGAAGCAACGTCACCAGACCAGCGTTACGCCGCATTTCGGCACCGCCCGTTCCTCAGCTATTGGACGGCGCGCTTTCTCACCACCTTCGCCACCATGATCGTCTCGGTCGCCGTCGGCTGGCAAGTCTATGATTTGACGCGCGATCCGTTCGACCTCGGCATTGTCGGCATCGTCCAGTTCCTGCCCTCGCTGCTCCTGGTCCTGGTCACCGGCGTCGTCGCCGACCGCTTCGGCCGCCGCCTGATCATGACCTTGTCGACTTTGGTCGAGGCCGGCTGCGCCTTGGCCCTGCTGCTTTTAACGCTGCGCGGCCTGACCAGCCCGCTGCCGATCTTTGCCGTGCTGGTGATGTTCGGCATTGCCCGCGCCTTCTACGGCCCCGCCTCGTCCTCGCTGTTCGCCAATCTCGTCCCGCAGGAAGATTTCGCCAACGCGATCGCCTGGAATTCGTCGGCCTGGCAGACGGCGACCATCGTCGGCCCGGTCGCCGGCGGCCTGCTCTACGGCGTGTCGGCGGAAGTCGCCTACGCCACCGCCGCGGTCCTGATGCTCGCTGCCGGGCTGCTCATCTTCACCATCCCGAAGCCCGCCCAGCAGACGGCCACCGACAAGCCGACGATGCAGACGCTGTTTGCCGGCTTCGGCTATATCTGGGGCGAGAAGATCGTGCTCGGCGCGATCTCGCTCGACTTGTTCGCCGTGCTCCTGTCGGGCGCCTCGGCGCTGCTGCCGGTCTATGCGCGCGATATCCTCCAGCTTGGCCCCTGGGGACTTGGCCTGCTGCGCTCGGCGCCTGGCATCGGCGCCATCTGCGTCGCCGTCTGGCTCGCCGGCCACCCGATCCGCAACCATGCCGGCAAGATCATGCTGGGCTTCGTCGCTTTGTTCGGCGCCTTCACGGTGCTGTTCGGCGTCTCGACCATCACCTGGCTGTCGATCGCGGCGCTCGCTCTGCTCGGCGCCACCGACATGTTCAGCGTCTATATCCGCGAGACGCTGATCCAGCTCTGGACACCGGACGAGGTGCGCGGCCGCGTCAACGCCGTCAACCAGGTCTTCGTCGGCGCCTCCAACGAGGTCGGCGAGTTCCGCGCCGGCACCATGGCGGCGCTGATCGGCACGGTCCCCGCGGTGGTGATCGGCGGCATCGGCGCCATAGCCGTCGCCGGCCTATGGGCCTATCTGTTCCCCGCGCTGCGCCAGGTGCGGCATCTCAACAGCCGCAACTGATCGCGTTCTTGATCCAAGCCGCTGGATCCGACGTTCAGGCCAATCTCACCGCGCCGTCGCCCAGCGAGGCAGGGGCGCGAGCAAATCTACTCCGAAAAGCTCACGCTGACGCCGCGCTGGCGAAAATAGGCCTGCATCAACTTGCGGCCGGCGCGGTTGTTCTGCACCAGCCTGGCCGGATCGAACACCGCCTGTTTCTTCCCCTCCCGTGCCAGCGCCGCCTTGAGTGCCGCGATATGCGCATCGAGGTCGGCATTGTCGGCTCGGAGTGAGGCATAGATATTTTCGGTCGCCTCGGCCAAGGTCAGTTCGTTCACGGTGTCTTCCTTCAATTGGTCGGGCGGCGCCTTAGCACAGATTCGCCGCTCGTCGATACCGGCGAGACTCGAAACCTTCCCGGCCTTGCGTTTCTGCAATTACAACATTATTGTTGTAAGCATGATTCCTGCCCTCATCCCATTGTCCGGCTCGCCGTGGACCGTTCTGCCCCCAGGGTCGCACGCGGCGAGTTTGGAGGATGTGGCGGCTGCCTTCGCAACGAATGCTTGGCGGCGCGAGCTTTTCGACGGCCTCGTTCTTGCCTGTAGAAAGCTACGGTCAGCTGGATGTCCGGCGATCTATCTCGACGGCAGCTATGTGACCGGAAAGCCGAGGCCCGGCGACTTCGACGCATGCTGGAATCCTACTGGGGTCGATCGAGCTAAGCTTGATCCCGTGTTCCTTGAATTTGCGAACGGTCGAGCAGCGCAGAAAGCGGCATTCAAGGGTGAGTTCTTTCCGTCCTCATTGATGTGCGTGGATGTCGGGCAGGCATTCGTCGATTTCTTTCAACTGGATCGTTTCACAGGAAAACAGAAAGGGATCGTCTCCATTCCGCTTTCGGCCGATCCGCTTCTCTCCGGGAAGGTGCAGCCATGATTTACAGCGACAAACAGTACGGCGTATCGGGTGCGCAACTAGCGAAGTTGCAAGACGCGCTTGCCGCTGCGGCGGCGCGCGCATCGGATCAGGCGTGGCTCAAGCAAGCAGAGATCGATGGGCTTAAAAGCCAGATCGCAGATATCGAGGCCGAGCTTACCGAATACGATCTGCTGAAATCCGGCCAGGTCTCGTTTTCGAAAGCCTACGCGCTGGAAGAATTGCCGCGCGTGCTGGTGCAGGCACGAATTGCCTCCGGCATGAGTCAGACGGACCTCGCCGAAAAACTTGGCATGAAGCCGCAACAGGTGCAGCGCTACGAGGCGACCGACTACATGGGCGCAAGCCTTGCTCGCCTGATCGAGGTTTCGAAAGCGCTCGGAGTGAAGGCGTCAGGAAGTTTTGAGGGGCCGAAGCAGGCTGGTGGATCGGTGTTCGCGTGGGGCGATGCCGATGGCATCGTCTGGGGTCAATTCCCCTACAGGGAGATGATCAAACGAAAGTGGTTTGATCTGCCACGCGGTGCAAACCCGGTCGAGCGCGTGAAGGAATATTTCCTGCATGCGGCGGGACCGCAATTTGCGACGGCGTATCACCGCAAGAAGATGCGCAGCGGAAATGTGCCGAACGAATACGCCCTCCTCGCGTGGCAGGCGCGTATTTTGGAACGGGCGCGTAGCAAGATTGAAGCAGAAGAGATTGCAACCTTCGAACTTGATGACCGGTGGCTGTCTGAGTTGGTAGGCCTCACGAAACGGAAGGATGGGCCAAAGCGTGCCCGCGATCTGCTGGCTGAGAAAGGCATCGTCCTCGTCGTCGAGCCGCACCTTCCGGGCTCCTATCTCGACGGCGCGGCCATGCTCGCCGACGGAGAGACGCCGGTTGTAGGACTTACGCTACGCTATGACCGTCTGGACAATTTCTGGTTTGTACTGTTGCACGAGCTCGGTCACGTTTTCCTGCATCTCTTCGACGGTTTGCGCTTCGACTTCTTCGACGAGGAAGGCGGCAATGATGGTGATGCGATCGAAGCGGAGGCTGACAAATTCGCGCTCGATGCACTGATACCTGAAGCATTGTGGGATCAGTGTTTGTCCCGCTTCGCCCTTTCGGAGGAGGCGGTGAAGATCGACGCGGAGACGATCGGCATCGATCCGAGCATCATCGCGGGGCGCATCAGGAAGGAGCGCGGTAACTACACCATCCTGAATGATCTGGTTGGTCGGGATCAGGTGCGCTCGCAGCTAGAGGAGGCGAGCGATGATCTTGACTAAGGACATGTATGTTCCGGCGCTGCGGTGGCGTCAGGGCGAATACCAGGCGCTTGCCCGCCTTTCCGCTGCTGCGAAGGACCGAACCGTCCCCTATGTCACCATTCCGGAAGTCGAATTCGATTTCGAATTGTGGCAGCCGAAGAAAACGGTTCAGGAACACGTCCATCCGTTTGCCGCCCGGTTCAATGCCAAGTGGGGGCAGCGGCCCGCGTGGGTCGGCGTGCATCCAAGTATTTCCGGGAAGCCGATGGGGGACGGCCGCGACATATTCACATACGCGTTCGAAGCCCTGAGGGCATTCCAGGCGAGTGCGATTCCGGCCGTCCCCCTCGATGCCTCCCCACCCATGGTCGCATCCGTTGCGGGGATTGTTGCGACCGACGGGCATGGAGCGGCCGTCGCAGTCCGGCTGGAAGACCTGATGAAGTCGGATGCACGCATGCGCATTGAGGCGTTGACCGGGGCACTCGGTCTATCGCTCAACGAAGTTGACCTCGTTATCGATCTCGGCGCGCCGAATTTTGAGCCCTATAACGCTTTCGCAGGCGCGCTGATTGCGGCCATGCAAAAGCTAGGTGATCTGCATACCTTCCGCAATTTCGTCGTCATCGGTACGGCGATTCCCGAGACGTTCAAGGATGTTGCCAAGGGCGCCGACCAGCTCTCTCGCCATGACTGGCTCTTTTATCAAACGTTGCTCGGCAAGCTGCCTCCCGGCATGCGGCAGCCCAATTACGGCGACTACACAATCGTCCATCCGGAATTCACACCGGTGGACATGCGCAAAATCAAATCGGCCGGCAAGCTTGTCTATACGACGTCGGCGGCATGGGAGGTCCGCAAAGGCGGGGCGTTCCGAGACAATCCGGGGCAGATGCACGACCACTGTGCTTCTATCGTGGCATCCGGCAAGTTTAGTGGAGCGGGTTTCTCAAGCGGCGATGACTACATCGCCAAATGTGCGGCGCGGACGGCAAAGCCTAGCAATCAGCCTTGGTGGAAGTTCGTTACGATCAACCACCACATCACACATGTGCTGGACGATCTCTCCATTTCTGGCGGCGCACCATGAAAGTGCGAATGGAAGCAGTAATCTCGCGAAGCGTCATGGACTCACAAAGCATTTCGTAAAGCTGCCTTCTTGGCCGTCGGAGGTCCTTCGGCGCACATCCGGCTTGGCCTAAGAGTTCGATGACTTCATTCCGCCAGAGAAGATGCGCCATCATGACCGGATCGATGTCAGGATTGGCGGCGGGGTTCCTCAATACATGAAAGCTGACACCACCCCTTGGTCCTTGCTCCGCCGCGATCACGCCGCACCATTCGGGAGCGCGGCTCATGATACCTGCAACATGCTTCGGCGCAGTGACGAGTGTGAGCTTCTGCAGCGTCTGGCGATAGATATCGATCTGGGTCGCGAACCGGTCGAGTGTGTCCCTCGCGCTCTTGATTTCATAGCCATGAATACAGCCGTTAATGACAGCCACGTCGATGCGGCTCCGGGCATGCACCAAGCCAAGTTCGTCGATCACGAGCGTGTCGGGATGAGATTTGGCGCGTCGCAATCGTTTTGCGTGTAGCGCAGAGCGGATGTCTGCGTCTGTCGTTCCCAACTTTGTCATAGCGGCATGGTTACTCCCCAACTTATGTTTTGCCGGAGGTTCTCCTCCAAGCCAAGACGGCAATCTGACTCACCTGACATTTCTCTCTTCTGGGCAAGCTCGGCCGTTCATGGCAATCGCCTTCGCCCTACCCCACAGCCGGCCTACCAAAAATCAACGCCAAAAACTCGCCCAGCCAGCGCTTGAGGTGCATGTCCCAGATCAGCCGGCCGCCGAGATGGTCGCGGCCGGGCTGGGCGCCGGGCAGCTCGAAGCGATGCGCGCCGCGCACCACCCAGCGCTGCATCATCACCCTTGTCAGCTCGCCGTGGAACTGGATGCCCCAGGCATTCTCGCCGTAACGAAACGCCTGGTTGGGATAGGTTTCCGCCGTCGCCAGCAGCGTCGCTTCCTTGGGCAGCGAAAAGCCCTCGCGGTGGAACTGGTAGACCATCTCCGGCCAGTGCAGAAGTTTCTTGCCGGCATCGGTCGCTTTCAGCGGATACCAGCCGATCTCGACCAGGCCATCGCCGTGGCCCTCGACCTTGCCGCCGAGATGGTTGGCGAGCATCTGCGCGCCCAGGCAGATGCCGAGGAACGGCCGGTTCTCTTTGAGCGGGATTTCCAGCCAGTCGGTCTCGCGGCGGACGAACTCATCCTCGTCATTGGCGCTCATCGGCCCGCCGAAGATAACCGCGCCGGCATGGCCGTCCAGCGTGCAGGGCAATTCATCACCCAATGGCGGCCGACGGATGTCGAGGTCGAAGCCTTCTTCCAGGAGCATGTGGCCGACGCGGCCGGGGCTCGAAGTCTCCTGATGCAGCACGATCAGGATTTTTGGTCTCGGCCTCGGTCTGGGTGGCATGGAGGGCGAAGGATCCTGTTATTCGTCGCTCGATTCGCCCCGCGCGCCGGGCACCTCGGCCGCCGCCTTGCGGCGCGCCTCGATGCGGTCGCGGCGCTCGACGCCGATCAGCTCGGCGACCCGCCAGACGGTGTTGTCCTCGAGCTCGTCAAGCTCGCCATCGGCGTAGACGATTTCCCACATCAGGCCGATGAAGGCCTTGCGCGCCTCGGCGTCGAGGTCGCGCTTGAGCACGCGGGTGAAGGCGTAGAGGTCGATCGCCTCGTTGTCGGCGCGCTCGCCGGCCGCCGCCAGCGCATCGAGCTCCTTACCGCTCACCGAATAGGTCTCGGCCAGGATCTGCTTGAACCGTTCCCATTCGACGTCCTGGCGCACGCCGTCGGCGTTCATCACATGATAGAGCAGCGCCGAAGCCGCGACACGCGGATCATCGGCGCTCGGCTTGGCCTCGCGCCCAGCCGGCAGATCCCTCAGGAACGAAAATACGCGCTCGAACATCGATGTTTTTTCCCTGCCCAACAAACCCGGTCCCAGAACACAGCCTCAGAACAAACGAAAGCGGCGCGGCGATTTTTCCGCTTCTTCTTCCGGCGCGACACCAGGGTCGTCCGGCAGAGGCGGCAGCTCCGAACCCTGCCGGACGCTTTCCGCCTCGCCGGCTGCATCGGCAGCCGCCATGTCTTTCTCGCCGCCATTCGCCGGCGCCGGCTTCTGCGCCGGAGCGTCGGGGACGATGTCGATCGCCTTGCCGTCCGCCGCGGGCGCGGCTGCGATCGCCGGCACCGGGAGATCGGTCTCGCTGTAGATCAGCTGGCCAAGCCGCTCCATCGGCGCGCGCCAGGTGAAGGCATCGAGCTTGCCGGTGACCGGCGACACCGGCGCCCAGCGCTCGGTGATGACGCCGTCCGCCACCCAGGCCGGATCGCGCGGCGCGCGCACCGCCTTCGACAGCAGTTGCCTTACCTTGCCCTGGTCGCCGGTCTCGGCTTCCTCGATATCGGCGAGCAGCAGATAGGCGCCCTCCCGGCGATCCATGCGGATCGCGGCCTCCGCCTCGCGCCGCGCGGTGGCGAAATCCTGGGCATCGAGCGCCGCGCGCGCCACGGTCATCGCCGACTCGGGATGGTTCCTCTTCAATTCCTGCAGCTTCTTCGCGCGGTTCAGACGATCGAGCACGGCGTCGCCCGGCCGGGCATGGGTGTAGAGCTCGGCGATGTCGGGATGCGGCTCGGCCTTCCAGGCGGCCTCCAGGATCTTGGAGCCCTTGCGCACGTCGTTTTGCCGGATAACCAGATCGGCGGCGATCACCGCGGCCGGCGCGAACTCCGGCGCCAGCTTGTTGGCTTCGAGCGCCGCGGTACGGGCCGCGTTCGGGTCGCTGTCGACCAGCGCCTGCGCCTTGGCGGTGAGCAGCACGGCGCGGCGGCGGTTGGCGGCGTCGCGCTCGATCTGCCTGGTCGATTTCTGCGCCTCGACCAGCTTCAGCGCGCCGTCCCAGTCGCCGCGTTCGGTGAGTTCCTCCAGCGTCGATTCCGCCGCCCAGGCAAGCTGCGGCGCCACCGCCGCCGCGCGGCCGGCATAGTGACGCGCGGCATTGCGGTCGCCGAGGCGCTCGGCCTCCAGATAGAGCCCGCGCAGGCCGAGCAGCCGCATCTCGGGATCGTCGAGCATGCGCTCGAATTTCTCCCGCGCGCCTTCATGGTCGCCTTCGAGCAGCGAGGCCTGGGCGTCGAGCAGGTTGATCAGCGGCTCCTGGTCGGAGTTGATCAGCTTGGCCGCCTCCTTGGTCTTCTTGCGCGCCAGCGCGCCGTCGCCGGCGCCGGCGGCGATCATGCCCGTCGACAATGCCTGGTAGCCGCGGTCGCGGCGGCGCACCCGGAAATAACGCGAGATCGTGTAGGGACTGTTCCACAGCGACTTGATCAGCCACCAGACGATCATCACCGCGGCCACAACGGCGACGATCGCCACCGCCGCCACCATCAGCGTGACCTGGTACTGGTAGCCGTTGAAGGTGACGAGCATATCGCCCGGGCGGTCCGCTAGCCAGGCAAAGCCGAGCCCGAGTGCGAAGACGACGGCGAGGAAGACGAGGAGGCGGATCATCTTGTCTCCTTAAGCCTTCGTCGCGCCGGCAATCAGCGTTTCGAGCTGCTTTTCGACCTCCAGCCGCGCCTTCAGTTTGCCGGCAAAGTCGGCGCCGGCCGTCTTCGCGGCATCAGGCAGCGTGTCATATTCGCTGAGCGCCTTGGCGTAGTCGCCCTGGTTGACCGCGACTTCCATGCGCGCGACGGTTTCCGGCACGCCCTTGCCCTCGACGGCGCCGACCGGCCGCACCTTGACCAGCGATTCCGCGCTCGACACCAGGCTCTGGAAGAAGCCGGCATTCTGGTCGACCGGCTTTGCCGCATCGACCATGGCGGTGGCGGCGGCATCGGCCTCCGCAGCGATGGTGGCGCGGGTCGGCACACCCTTTTCGGCATAAGAGCGCAGTGCCGGGAGCTCGGGCGCGTCCGGCGCGATCGCCGCGAACGTGTCGAGCTCGGTCGCGAAGGGCGCGCCGCGATCGAGCGCCGACTTCAGCGCCGAGGCGGCGATCGCCAGCGCGATCTTGGGTTGCGAGGCCTGCGCCTCGACCTTGCCGGAAAGCTGCGACACCGACTGCTCCAGCGCCGCAACCCTGCCGTCCTCGGCCTTGGCCGCGTCACCGGCCGATTTCACCAGCGCGTCGAGCCCGGCGATCTTCTCGTTGAGCGGACCGAGATCGGCGGGCGCCGCATTGCCGTTCTTCTGCAGCTCGGCGACGGTTGTCTCGATCTGGCCGACCTTGTTGCCGAGCGCCTTGAGCGCGGCGCCGTCGCCGCCTTGTCCGGCCGAGGATTTCAGCGCCGCGACATCGGCCTTGATCTGATCAAGCGCCGAGGACAGGCCGTCGACCTTGGCCGAGGTGCCGCCGCTTTCCTTCAGCCCCGCAATCTCGGTTTTCAGCGAAGCGATTTCGCCATTGACGCTATCGAGCGACTCCTCGCCCGGTCCCGACGAGCCGAGCAGGCCGACCGCTTGCAGCAGGCCGGCGCCGGCAAGCGCGATCACGCCGCCGACGACGCCCGCAGCTATGGCGTTGACGCCGGTTCTGCGTGGTGGCTGCGGCACGCGATCCTCGCTCCTCGTTTCGCCTGGCCTCGATGCGGAGGCGTCGGCGCCAGGCGCGGATGCGTCCTCGAAATTGTAGTCGAAGCCCTTGGGCTGGCTCTTCGGCGCATCGGACCCGCCGGGATATGGCGCCTCCGGCTCGTCCTTGCCGGCCTCTGGTTCATCGGCCGCTGCCTGCGCGGCGTCGCTATGTTCCCACGGCTCGATATCGGCCTGCTCGGCATGGATCGGCTCTTCCGGCGCCTCCGGCTGCGAAGCCGCGGCGGCCTCTTCCGCCTTCGCCTCGTCGGTCTGCGCTGCCTTGGCATCGGCCTTGGCGGCATCCTCGTCGGTGATTCGCGAGACGGCGCCGGGCTCGAGTTCGATGGTCACCGGCTCGCGCCGGGTCTTCGAATGTCGCATCTTCGGCGTCTTGACCATGCTTTGGGCTCCGCGAACTGGCTTGAGGATGGTTCAAAGGGTCCAGGGGATGCTCTAGCACATCACCAAGCGGTGAAAAGGGGCGGTGTGATGACGCGGCCTAGCGCGGTTGCGACAAAAGCGCGAGCAACGCGTCTTCCTCGGGCTTGGATGCGATGCCGATCCTGTTACGGGCAAACCCTTCCAGCGGCTCGGCGACACGGGACGAGAGCGCCAGGAATTCCGTCTTCTCAAAAAGATGCCGCAGCGTTGGCCGCGCAATCAGACTGGCCAGCGCGGCGCTGGCCTTGGCCGAATAAAGCAGCGCGGCCTCGACCGGCCGGCCCGACAGGCGGACGGCCACATCGGCATCGCCATAGTCGACAGCTGTCGTGTCGTAGGTCTCGATCGCCTGGACGTGCACGCCAGCCGCCGCCAACCGCCGCTCGAACCCCGGGAAGCGGACGCGGCCGCACAGATAGACGATTGCCTTGCCGGCAAGGCCGCCGGCGATGGCATCGGCCAGCGCCTCGGCGTCGCCCGGACCTTCCGTGACGGAGAGGAATCCCGCCCCGCGGCAGGCTTCTGCCGTCCGTTTGCCAACCGCGTGACAAGGCAGGCGCGTAAGCGCCGCGATCAGCGCCTTCGGCGCATGCCGCACCGCGTTGGCGCTGGTGACAGCGACTGCGACGGCATCGGTGCCGACGGTCGCCTCGACGGGCAATGCGCTGGTTTTGGTCAGCGGCAGCAGGACAGGCTGAAATTCGAGGGTTTCGAGGCGTCGTGCCGTGCGCGACGCGCCCGGCTCCGGCCTCGTCACCAGGACGCGGACCATGTCAGGCCCAGCCGTCGAAGAATGTCGCGCCGGCCCTGGCGCGGACCGTACGCGCCGCGTCCAGGCCGATCTCCGCCGCGTCCGCGGCCTCGCCTTCCAGCCGGACTTCGTGCGATTCCGTCCCGTCGGGCGAGATGATCAACCCGGCGAAGGAGAGTTTCTCGCCCGACACCGTCGCATGGCCGGCGATCGGCGTGCGGCAGGAGCCGTCGAGCGCTGCGAGGAAAGCCCTCTCGCAGGTGAGCGCCTGGCCGGTCGGCACGTGATGGATCGCCGCCAGCATCTTTTCGACGTCGCGGTCGCCGATGCGCGTTTCGATGCCGATCGCGCCTTGCCCCGGCGCCGGCGGAAAAGCCTCCAGCGGCATCAGGTCTGTGACGACATGTTCGAGGCCGAGGCGCTTCAACCCGGCATAGGCCAGGATAGTGCCTTCGGCGATGCCCTCTTCCAGCTTGCGCAGCCTGGTCTGCACATTGCCGCGGAAGATCACCACGTCGAGGTCCGGCCGCATGCGGCGGATCAGCGCTTGACGGCGCAGCGATGACGATCCGACCGCGGCGCCATGCGGCAGGTCCGCGATCCGCTTCGCCGTCTTGCCGATGAAGGCGTCGCGCGCGTCCTCGCGCGGCAGGAAAGTGACAAGCTCCAGCCCGTCGGGCAGCACCGTCGGCATGTCCTTCGACGAATGCACGGCGATGTCGATGCGGCGTTCGAGCAGCGCTTCCTCGATCTCCTTGGTGAACAGGCCCTTGCCGCCGGCCTCCGACAGCGGCCGGTCCTGGATGCGGTCACCGCTGGTCGAGATCGGCACCACCTCGAACGCCTGCTCCGGCAGGCCATGCGCCCGCATCAGCCGCGCCCGCGTCTCATGCGCCTGGGCCAATGCCAGCGGGCTGCCGCGTGTTCCGATTTTCAAAGTTTGCATGGCGCGCGGTCCGTGATAACCCCCGGGGCAGCTTGAGGTCTGCCGGGCCTTTTCCTAATTGGGATTGGCCGGTGATACAATCATAGAGGCCAGCGACCAATTGATCCGCGTTCTGGGCATTGAGACGAGTTGCGACGAGACGGCGGCCAGCGTGGTGGCGCTGGACGGCGTCGCCGCGCCCGAAATCCTGTCCAACATCGTGCTCAGCCAGATCGAGGAGCACGCGGCCTTCGGCGGCGTCGTGCCCGAGATCGCTGCGCGCGCCCATGTCGAGGCGCTGGACGGCATCGTCGAGGCGGCGCTCGCCGATTCGGCGGTGTCGCTCGACGAGGTCGACGCCATCGCCGCCACCGCCGGTCCCGGCCTGGTCGGCGGATTGATCGTCGGTCTGATGACCGCCAAGGCGATCGCCGCCGCCGCCAACAAGCCGCTGATCGCCATCAACCACCTCGAAGGCCACGCGCTGACGGCGCGGCTGACCGACGGCCTCGATTTTCCTTATCTTCTCCTGCTCGTTTCCGGCGGCCACACCCAGATCGTCGCGGTGCGCGGTGTCGGCGACTACCAGCGCTGGGCGACCACCATCGACGATGCGCTGGGCGAAGCCTTCGACAAGACCGCCAAGATGCTCGGCCTGCCCTATCCCGGCGGCCCGAATGTCGAGAAGGCGGCCGCCAGCGGGGATGCAGGCCGCTTTGCCTTCCCGCGCCCGATGAAGGGCTCGGCGCAGCCCGATTTCTCGTTCTCCGGTTTGAAGACGGCGGTGCGCCAGGCGGCGACGGCAATCGCGCCCTTGAGCGATCAGGACGTCGCCGACATCTGCGCCTCTTTCCAGGCGGCGGTGGCGGACGCGCTGGGCGATCGTGTCGGCCGCGCCCTTGCCCGCTTCCGCCAGGAATTTCCTGGCCAGGCGAAGCCGGCGCTGGTCGTTGCCGGCGGCGTCGCCGCCAACCGCACGATCAAGGCGACGCTCGAAGCGCTGTGTTCCGAGGCCGGCTTCGCATTCGTCGCGCCGCCGCAGAAGCTTTGCACCGATAATGCGGCGATGATCGCCTGGGCCGGCATCGAGCGGCTGCGCGCCGGCATCGCTGACGAAAACGCCGCCGATTTCGTGCCGCGCTCGCGCTGGCCGCTCGACAGTGTTTCCGCGCCCCTGGTCGGCTCGGGCCGGCGTGGTGCCAAGGCATGACCAAGAAAGGCACGAGCGGCTGGCGCATCTCGGTGCTGGGCGGCGGCGCCTGGGGTACGGCGCTGGCGCTGGCCATGCTGCGCGCCGGCCATGATGTCCGGCTCTATGCGCGCGACACCGAGACCGTCGCCGCCATCGCCCGCGGCGAGAACCCGCGCTACCTGCCCGGCATCAGGATCGAACCCGGCATCACTGCCACCAGCGACATTGCCGCGGCGCTCGACGGCGCCGACTGCGTGCTCGCCGTGACGCCGGCGCAGTCGCTGCGCGCCGTCCTGGCCAATGCCCGCAACCATGTTCCCGCAGGCGTGCCGCTGGTGCTCTGCGCCAAGGGTATCGAGCGCGACACCGGCGCGCTGCTCTCGGCGATCGTCGAGGAGAGCCTGCCGGGCAATCCGGTCGCGGCACTTTCCGGCCCGAGCTTCGCCAGCGACGTCGCGCGCGGCCTGCCGACGGCCGTGGTGGTTGCCGCCCGCGATGCGGAATTGGCGGCCGAGCTTGCCGCGCGCTTTTCGGCGCAGAACCTGCGCTGCTATTCGAGCGACGACCTGATCGGCGTCGAGATCGGCGGCGCGCTGAAGAACGTCTTTGCCATCGCTGCCGGCGCCGTTACCGGCGCGGGTCTCGGCGCCAGCGCCCAGGCCGCCATGGTGACGCGCGGCTTCGTCGAATTGCGCCGCATCGGCGCCGCCTTCGGCGCCCGGCCGGAGACGCTGATGGGGCTATCCGGCCTCGGCGACCTCTTGCTCACCTGCTCTTCCGCCCAGTCGCGCAATTTCGCCTACGGCTTGGCGCTCGGCCAGGGCAAGCCCCTTGCGGGCCTGCCGCTGGCCGAAGGCGTGCCCACGGCGGGGATTGCCGCCCGCATCGCCGCCGAGCGCGGCATCGAGGCGCCGATCATTTCCGCCGTCGCCGCCATCCTCGACGGCAAGGTGACCATCGGCCAGGCCGTGACCGCGCTGATGACACGCCCGCTCAAGACCGAAACCGACATATGAGCCATCGGAGTTTGAAACATGCTGTTTGCGTTGATTTGCAAGGACAAGCCCGGCAGCCTGCAGCTGCGCGTCGACACGCGGCCGGCGCATGCTGCGTTCCTGGAAGGCCTGATCGCCGAAGGCAAGCTTGCCTTTGCGGGTCCTTTCCTCAACGCCGACGGCAAGCCGGACGGCAGCCTGGTGATGATCGAAGCGCCGGACATGGCTGCTGCCCAAGGCCTGGCCGCGGCCGATCCCTACGCCAAGGCCGGCCTGTTCGAAAGCGTCGAGATCCGTGCGTGGAACTGGGTCTTCCAGAAGCCCGCCGGCGCATGATCGTTGCTACTCTCGCCGCAATGACGGCGAGAGAGTAAGAATAGACGGGAACGCCATGCGTGGCGGTGCGACAAAGCGATGGGACAAACGATATGAACTACTGGCTGTTCAAGTCCGAACCCTCGGTCTTTTCCTTCGAGGCGCTGAAGGCCAAAGGCAAGGCCGGCACGCAATGGGATGGCGTGCGCAACTACGCCGCCCGCAATAACATGAAGGCGATGCAGATCGGCGATCTTGGCTTCTTCTACCATTCCAATGAGGGCCTCGACATCGTCGGCATCGCCGAGGTCTGCGCGCTGGCGCATCCCGACACCACCACCGACGATCCGCGCTGGGAATGCGTCGACATCCGCGCCTATAAGGACGTGCCGAAGCCGGTGACGCTGGAAGAGGTGAAGGCCAATCCCAAGCTCGCCAAGATGGCGCTGGTCCGGCTCGGCCGGCTTTCCGTGCAGCCGGTGACGCCGGCAGAATGGAAAGAGGTCTGCCGCATGGCCGAGCTCAATCCGGCGCCGTGACGAAGCTCACGCCGAGAAGCGCGAGAAAGTTCATCCTCGACAATACGGCGCTGATGGCGCCGCCGCATGTGCCGGAAGTGCTGCTGCACCTCGCCGACGAGGCGCATGACCTGTGGCTGCGCACCGAGGAGGAATTGGCCGAGATCGGCCTGCCGCCGCCCTTCTGGGCCTTCGCCTGGGCGGGCGGCCAGGGCCTCGCCCGCTATGTGCTCGACCATCCCGGGACAGTGCGCGGCAGGCGCGTGCTCGACTTCGCCTCCGGTTCCGGCCTCGTCGCGATCGCAGCGATGAAAGCCGGTGCTAGCCAAGTGATCGCCGCCGACATCGACCCGTTCTGCGAGACGGCGATCGCGCTCAACCTCGAAGCCAACGGCGTTGAAGCGCAATTCCGCGGCACGGATTGCGTCGGCATCGACGATGGCTGGGACGTCGTGCTCGCCGGTGACGTCTTCTACGACAAGGCTTTCGCCGAACGGCTGCTGCCCTGGTTCACCTCTCTGAAGACGCGCGGCGCCGAGATCCTCGTCGGCGATCCCGGCCGCGCCTACCTGCCCAAGACCGGGCTGCAATCGCTTGCTGTCTACCAGGTTCCGGTGACGCGCGTGCTGGAGGATACCGAGGTCAAGCGTACGACCGTCTGGCGCCTTGCTTGACGGAACGACCGAACAAGCGTTCCATCGCCTTCAACTTGGAGGGGAAAAGCATGGATTTTTCGGTCGTGAACTGGCTGGCGGTGGTCGCCGCCGCCGTCGTCGCGTGGCTGTTCGGCGCCGCCTGGTACATGGGCTTGAGCAAGCCTTGGCTGAAGGCCGCCAGGCTCGACCCGGCCACCATGCAGCGCTCGGTCGTTCCCTTCGTTGTCAGCTTCATCGCCGAGCTGATCATGGCGCTCGTGCTGACGCTGGTGGTGGGCGCGATAACCGGCGGCGAGCCGAACCCGATCGCCGGGTTGCTGTTCGGCTTCGTGCTCTGGCTCGGCTTCATCGCCACCACGCTCACCGTCAACCACCGCTATGAAGGCTTCGGCTGGGCCCTGACGCTGATCGATGCCGGCCACTGGCTGGGCGTGATGCTGATCATCGGCGCCGTCATCGGCTGGTTCGGCGCGCCGGCTGGCTAAGGCGGCCGTCATGTCGGCGTCTTCGCCGCCTCCTCGGTAAGCCATTCGCGAAAGGCGACGACGCGCGCGTCGTCCTTCGCCGCCTCGGGATAGACCAGGAAATACGCGAATTCCGGCGCGACCTTGATGCCGAGCTGGAAGGGCCGCACCAGGCGGCCTTGCGAAAGATCGTTGGCGACCATGGCGAAATCGGCGAGCGCCACCGCGTTGCCGTCGAGCGCCGCCTGGGTGGCATCGGTCGAGGATCCGAAGACCAGGGTGCGGCTGTCGTCGAAATCGTCGACGCCGGCCGCGTGCATCCACATGCTCCAGTTCGGCCAGGTCACGCCCTGCCGCGACCATTCGATATGCGCGAGCGTGTGGTTGAACAGGTCGCGCGGCTCCTTCAGCGGTGGACCTGACGCCAGCAGGGCCGGGCTGCATACCGGGATGATGATGTTCTCGAACAGCCGATGCGCGCAGAGCCCGGGATATCTGCCGGCGCCGAAGCGGATGCCGACATCGACGTCGTCGAGGTCGAAATCCCGGACATCGTAGGTGATGTCGAAACGCAGCTCGATGCCCGGCTTTTGCTTGCGGAAGTCGTCGACGCGGCGCATCAACCATTTCGTCGCGAACTGCGCGTCGAGCGTCACCTTCAGCAGCGCCGTGCCGCGGGTCATCTTGCGGGCGCGGCTGACGGCGCGGTTGAGCAGGTCGAGCGCATCGACCGAGGCCTCCAGCAGCACATTGCCTGCCTCCGTCAGCCGGATAGTGCGGCTGGTGCGCGTGAACAGCACCAGCCCGAGCTGATCCTCGATTTCCTTGATCTGGTGGCTGACCGCCGCTGGCGTCAGGCCGAGCTCGTCGGCCGCGCGGGTGAAGTTGAGATGCCTGGCGGCCGCTTCGAACGTCCGCAGCGCACGCGTTCCCGGCAGCAGCTTGGACATGCGATCTCCAAATAAAACTTGATGATCAGAAAAGAACTACTCGTTTCCCGTTTGTTTTTCAATCCGGCATCATGGCTTCATCGAAACACTATAAAACCGGATTTGATATCCGGAGAACACGGATAGAGCCATGTCTGAGATCGCCCTGAAGTCCTGCGCCACCCTGGAATCCCCTTCCGGCGTCACGCTTTGGCTGCGTTCGGCACGCGATTGGCTGCGCCAGGCTCGCGTCGCCATCTGGCTGCCACACGAGTCGGTCGAAGATCTTTCCGACAGCCAGCTGCGCGACATCGGCGCCGAACGTCGGGACATCGCGAAGACGATGGACAGGGAGCTCCGCGAGATCGGGCTGCTCGGCACGGGCTGGCAGAAACAGGGAAAAAGGGACTAGGGATTAGGCAGTAGGCAATAGGGAAGGAGACACCTACTGCCTACTGCCTACTGCCTACTGCCTACTGCCTACTGCCTACTGCCTACTGCCTACTGCCTACTGCCTACTGCCTACCTCACCACCCTCACCACCGTCCTGTCCGACAGCAACGGAAGCAGCCTCGCCATGGTCCGCGCCGTCACCGCCACGCAGCCTTGCGTCGGCGTGAAGCCCGGCCGGGTCAGATGGAAGAAGATCGCGCTGCCGCGCCCGCGCCGGCGTGGCGCGATGTTCCAGTCGAGCACCAGGCAGACATCATAGAGCCGGTCGTCGCGCTTCATCCTCTCATGGCTGGCGCCATAGGGGATCTTCACCGGGCGGTTGTAGTTGCGGTCGTCCGGCACCTCGCACCAGCCGAGATCCGGACCGATGGGCGCCATCGGCAGCCTCGTCCTGCGCCCGCCCGCGAAATGATCGCCCCGGAAATAGCCAGACAGGATGCGCATCGACGCCAACGGGGTCGCGCCGTCCCCTTCATGTTTGTTGGCCGAGATGCCGCCGCGCCCCAAAGCGCAGGGAAACACCGTTTTGCCGGCTTGCAGGAAGCCTTGCGCGGGGTTGCCGGGGCGCGCGCGCACCACCAAAACGTTCAAGCCTTTCGGCAAAAATGCGCCCGACGCATTGCGCGCACGTTTTTTCTTGTATGATTGGGTCACGGAACAAATCACTGTGATCGGCTGTTGCGCCGGTGAGCTTCCGCATAAATGGGGGGAGGTCAACTGAATATTCTTTTTAAAACAACGGATTGATCCATGACATCACGCACCATTCTGATCGTCGATGACGACGACGACTTGCGCGCCACCCTGGTTGAGCAGCTGGCGCTCTACGAAGAATTCGACGTCCAGCAAGAAGCGACCGCCGCAAAAGGCGTTGCCGCGGCGCGCAGCGGCGTCGTCGACCTGCTCATCATGGATGTCGGCCTGCCCGACATGGATGGCCGCGAGGCGGTGAAGATCCTGCGCAAGGGCGGCTACAAGGCGCCGATCATCATGCTGACCGGCCACGACACCGATTCCGACACGATCCTGGGTCTCGAGGCCGGCGCCAATGATTATGTGACCAAACCTTTCCGCTTTGCCGTGCTGCTCGCGCGCATCCGCGCCCAGCTTCGCCAGCATGAGCAGAGCGAGGACGCGACCTTCTCGGTCGGCCCCTACACGTTCAAGCCCAGCCAGAAGCTGCTTATCGATCCGCGCGGCGCCAAGGTGCGGCTGACCGAGAAGGAAGCCTCGATCATCAAATACCTCTATCGCGCCGACCAGAAGGTGGTGACGCGCGACGTTCTTTTGGAAGAGGTCTGGGGCTACAATTCCGGCGTCACCACGCACACGCTGGAGACCCATGTCTACCGGTTGCGCCAGAAGATCGAGCGCGATCCTTCCAATGCCGAAATTCTTGTGACAGAAAGCGGCGGCTACAAGCTGGTTCCTTAAACATTTCATGATCAAGAACAATTCCAGGAAAAGTGTGAAACGGTTGGGCTCGGCGGCTTCGCCGAGGACGACTGTCCGGAATTGCGTCGAAACAAACATTTAGGGCGGTCGGGCGGGACCGCTTCGGGTACGATCCTGGTGCTGGAGGGTGATGGGTCGGCTCGTTGCTAGCATCGCATGATGCACGGTGGAGCGTTTCGCGCGCCCAGGAGGGCGCGCCGCTCCAAAGGAGGGACTGGACTGACCGCTCGGGGACACAGCTAGGATGGCGCTGGATGACGACATCCGCATTCTGTCAAGCGTGAAGCTTTTCCAGGGCTTCACGCAGGAACAGCTGCGCCTGCTCGCCTTCGGCGCCGAGACCACAGTGCTGCAGGCCGACCATAAGCTATACCGCGAGGACGATGTCGCCGACTCTGCCTATATCGTGGTCAGCGGTTTGATCGCGCTCTATCGGGAGCTGGGCGGCAAACGCGTCCCGATCGGTACGGCAGGCCCAGGCACCATGTTGAGCGAACTGGCGCTGATCGCCGATACCAACCGGCTGACCAGCGCCTCGGCCGCGGTCGACTCGGAAGTGATTCGATTGAGCCGCAAGATGTTCCACCGAATCCTGGAAGAATATCCGGAGATCGCGGTGCTGTTGCATGACCGCATCCTGGAGGAATTCCAGCAGATGATCGCCCGCATCGAGGAACTGGCGCCGCGGTTTACGGAATAGGATGGCGCCCGCCAAAAGCGCCTTCGTCATTCTCGGGCGGAGCAAGGAGCGAAGCTACGCGGCGCTCAGCCCTAGGATTGACGAACGCGAAGGTTTGCGTCTCTTAGCTGCCGACGTCGAACCTCAATCCAATTCAAACTTCGCAATCACCGGCACATGGTCGGACGGCTTTTCCCAGCCGCGCGCCGCCTGCAGGATCTCGTAGCCGGCGAAAGCCGGCACTAGGTTGGCGGACGACCAGACATGGTCGAGACGGCGGCCGCGGTTCGAGGCCTGCCAGTCTTTCGCGCGGTAGCTCCACCACGTGTAGAGTTTCTCTTCGGCCGGCACATTGAGCCGCATCAGGTCGACCCAGCCGCCGGCCTTGCGCATCGCCTCGAAATTTGTCGTCTCGACCGGCGTGTGGCTGACGACGTTGAGCAGCTGCTTGTGCGACCAGACGTCGTGTTCCTGCGGCGCGATGTTCAGGTCGCCGACCAGGATCGAGGCGGACGATTCGTCCCCGCTCGCCGGTACGGAGTTCATCTCGTAGACGAAATCGAGCTTGTGGCGGAATTTGCGGTTGATCTCCGGATCCGGTTCGTCGCCGCCAGCCGGCACGTAGAAATTATGCACCAGCACCGACTTGCCGCCCGCCTGCACCCTGACCGACAGATGCCGGCTGTCGTCGATCTCGCAGAACCGTCGCTTTTCGACCAGCTCGATCGGGCGGCGAGCGACCGTGGCAACGCCGTGATAGCCCTTCTGGCCGTGGAACACGATGTGCTCGTAGCCCGCCTTGCGGAAGGCTTTTTCCGGGAACAGCTCGTCGGGGACCTTGGTTTCCTGCAAGCAGAGAACATCGGGCGCATGCTCTTTCAGGAGCCGCTCGACGATCGGCATGCGCAGGCGCACGGAGTTGATGTTCCAGGTGGCGATGGTGAAGGGCATTCAGGCGGGGTCCGGCAAGAGATCGCCGATCTAGTGCCAGCCGCGCGCCGTAAAGACAAGCCGGACTAGGCCCTGCTCCGGCTTGTAGGTTCGCTGAGATTCAGGTCAGGACGAGCCGAGAATGGTGGCTACCGAGAACCGGAGCGGAGCGTACTTGAAGTACGTGAGCACCGGAAGCGCAGGAAGCCGCCATTCGCAGGCCGGCCTCACCTGAATATCGGCGGACCTACCTGGTCTTGGTATTCAGCTCTCTATTCGCCGTATAGTCGATCGCGAAAGTGTCCGCCGGGAAGTTGCCGCCTTCCTTGACGTTGAAGATCATCACCGTCGTGTCTTTTCCTTGAGCGTCGGTGATCGTCCACTGGCGCAGCTCGTAGGTCTTCGGATCGAACATCATGGTGATCGTCGCATTGCCGAACACCGACTTGTCGGAAAGCTTGATGGTTGTCAGGTCGTCCTCTTCCTTGACGGCCTTGACGCGTCCGCCGGAGAGGTCGATCCGGTCGTCGAGCAGCAATTTCAGCGGCGTCTTCGACAGCGGGTAGAGGTCGGAGGTGTTGAGCTTCTTGTTGAGGATCACCACCGACTTGCCATCGGAGATGACGCGGAAGTTCGAGGATCCGTCATAATTGAAGCGGATCTTGCCCGGACGCTCGAGGAAGAACTTGCCGCCGGTCTGCTCGCCTCTCGGCCCGAACTGGACGAACTCGCCACTCATCGACTTCACCGAGGAGAAATGGTCGGCGATCTTCTGCGCCGCTGGCGGTACCGCGGCCTGCGCGGCGGCCACGAGCTGATAGCCCGGCACGAGATTGAGAGCGGCGGCTCCGCCAAGCATCAGGCCGAGGCCAAGGACCTGGCGGCGGGTGAGGGCGAATTCGGTCTGGGTCTTCATGCCGGTCACTTTCTGTGATTCGTGTCGCCGCAGTTTCTGGACTCCCACTAGGGCCTAAGTTTGGCGGCTAGGCGAGAGCCCGCATTGAACGCGCCAGACGATTTCCGGTTGCCTGCTGACCCGGATCGGTGTCTCGCCGCGCCAGGGTTTGTCGAGATTCAGGTCAGGCCGAGTCGAAAATGGTGGTTTCCGAGAACCGGCCTACGCCGGCCGCAGCCTTCATAGAGCGGAGACACCTATGAGGGCTTCGGCCGGCGAAGGCCAGAGCGGAGCGTACTTTTCGTACGTGAGCACCGGAAGCGCAGGAAGCCGCCATTTGCAGGCCGGCCTCACCTGAATATCGATAAGCCCTAGAATTTGTCCTCTTCTGTCGGCACCAGGATCTCGCGTTTGCCGGCATGGTTGGCTGGGCCGACAATGCCTTCCTTCTCCATCTTCTCGATGATCGAGGCGGCGCGGTTGTAGCCGATGCCGAGCCGGCGCTGGATGTAGCTGGTCGAGGCCTTGCCGTCGCGCAGCACCACCGCCACCGCCTGGTCGTAGGGGTCGTCGGAATCCTCGAAATTGCCGCCGCCGCCGGAGCCGCTCTTGCCCGACGGACCGTCCTCGTCGTCTTCCTCGTCGTCCTCGGTGATGGCGTCGAGATATTCCGGCACGCCCTGCAGCTTCAGATGCCCGACAACCTTCTCGACCTCGTCATCCGAGACGAACGGGCCGTGGACGCGCTGGATGCGGCCGCCGCCGGCCATATAGAGCATGTCGCCCATGCCGAGCAGCTGCTCGGCGCCCTGCTCACCAAGGATGGTGCGGCTGTCGATCTTCGACGTCACTTGGAAGGAGATGCGGGTCGGGAAATTGGCCTTGATGGTGCCGGTGATGACGTCGACCGACGGGCGCTGCGTCGCCATGATGACATGGATGCCGGCGGCGCGCGCCATCTGCGCCAGGCGCTGCACCGCGCCTTCGATGTCCTTGCCGGCCACCATCATCAGGTCGGCCATCTCGTCGATGATGACTACGATATAGGGCATCGGCTCGAGATCGAGGTCCTCGGTCTCGTAGATCGCCTCGCCCGTCTGGCGGTCGAAGCCGGTCTGCACCGTGCGAGAGATCTTTTCGCCCTTCTTCTCGGCCTGCTGGACGCGCGCGTTGAAACCGTCGATGTTGCGCACGCCGACCTTGGACATCTTGCGGTAGCGGTCCTCCATCTCGCGCACCGTCCATTTCAGCGCGACGACCGCCTTCTTGGGATCGGTGACGACCGGCGTAAGCAAATGCGGGATGCCGTCATAGACCGACAGTTCCAGCATCTTGGGGTCGATCATGATCAGCCGGCATTCCTGCGGCGTCAGCCGGTAGAGCAGGGACAGGATCATGGTGTTGATGGCGACCGATTTGCCCGAGCCGGTGGTGCCGGCGACCAGTACGTGCGGCATCTTGGCGATGTCGACGATGACGGCCTCGCCGTTGATCGTCTTGCCTAGCGCCAGCGCCAGCTTGGCCTTGGTCGTCTCGAAATCGCGGCTGGCCATGATCTCCCTGAGATAGACCGTCTCGCGCTTCGCGTTGGGCAGCTCGATGCCAATAGCGTTGCGTCCCGGAACGACAGCGACGCGGCAGGCGATCGCGCTCATCGAGCGGGCGATGTCGTCGGAAAGGCCAATGACGCGCGAGGACTTGATGCCGGGCGCCGGCTCGAGCTCGTAAAGCGTCACGACCGGGCCCGGGCGGACATGGATGATCTCACCCTTGACGCCGAAATCCTCCAGCACGCCTTCGAGCAGGCGCGCGTTCTGCTCCAGCGCGTCCTTCGACAGGCTTGGATCCTTGGCGATGTTCTTCGGCTCGGACAGGAAGTGCAGCGACGGCATCTCGAACGTGTCGGACCCGATCAGCGAGGTCTGCGCCTCGCGCTGGACACGGGCGCCCGGCACGGGTCGCGCCGCCGGAGCCGCGACGCGGGTCGCGGCATCGGAGCGGAAATTCTGTACCCTGGCGCCCGGCGCGGCGCGGCGCTGGGTGGGCGCCTCGTCGTCGAAATCGTCAACGTCGGCGTCTTCGTCCTCCTCGTCGCCGAAAATATCTTCATCGACCGGATCGACCGAAACGCTTCGATCATTGACCATGGCGGCGAAGAATTCCGGCTCGACGCGGGCGCGGCCGCCGGGGCTCATGCGGGCCTCGGCGAACTCGGCCGATTCGACCCGCTCGGCCGCGCGCCGCCAGGCGCTTGCCTTCGGTTCCATCGACGGTTCGAATTCGTCGCGCTCGCGCCTGCGCCGCTCGGCGCGGCGGTGCAGGAAGGCGCGGAACGACAGCCACCAATGGGTGATGGCGCCGAGAGCGAGTATGCCCTCGTCGCCCTCGTCGTCGTCCTCATCGAACAGCATCTCGTCCTGCTCGCGCGGATCGGGCCGGGCGGCGCGCTCGGTGACGGCAAAGCCGTTCTTGCGCGCGATCAGTGCCGAGCCATAGGCGAACAGCCACAACATCGGCGCGGCGAGGATGACCGCTATGATGCTGGCGAACAGGCCTTTCGGATAACCGCCGACCGCGATGCCCGGGATTTTCAGAACCATGTCGCCGAACACGCCGCCGAGGCCGGTGGGCAGCGGCCAGGTATTTGGCGGCGTCACGCAGCCGGCGATGGCCGCGGCGGTGAGCGCAAAGCCGAACCATGCGAAGCCGCGCTTCGGCAATTTGTCGACGCCGCGCGCGGAAAACAGAAGGAAGCCCCAGATCACCGCCGGCACCAGCCCCGCGACGGCGGCAAGACCGAAGAACTGCATGGCGAGGTCGGAGAACACCGCGCCGGCATAGCCCATGGCGTTGGTGACGACGTTGCTGGTGGCGTGCGAGAAGCTCGGATCGGCGACATTCCATGTGGCTAGAGCGGCAATGCCGAAGGCGGTGAACAGGAACAGCCCCGCGCCGACCAGCCGCCCGACCTGACGCCGCGCGAATGCCTGGATGCCGTGCCCCGTATCGGTCAGCGCGAGCGGTGCTGAAGCGCCTGAACGCATGCTCTTCCCCGTGATCGTTGCCTGGCCGGGCGCATGGCGCATTCCGGCAGATTCGAACGCCAGACTATCGGGGGGAAGGTTAAGGCCGCATTAACCATGGGCCTTTACCCGCATGGCGCGGAGACCATGGCGCGGAAACAAAGATGGCAGGCCTCGCGGCCCGCCACCTCCTTGTCTTCAAACGCCGTAGGATCAGGCCCTTCCGGAACCTGACCTTCCACGATCACTCGTTGGCGCCGCCATAGGCCTTGAGATTGGCGCAGAATTCGGCGTGGGGTTTGCTCATCGCCGCGTCCTGGCACTCCTTCATCATCGCGTCCTGCTTGTCCTTCGGCATCGAAGCCCAGGCCGCCTTGAAGCCGGCCTCCGGCTTCATGGTCTTCATGCTGGAGTCGGTGAAGAACGGGGCCATGTTGTCCGGCTCATCGAGAGCACCGGCGAGTGCAACGCCGCTGATCATCGAAAGAGCCATTGCTCCCAGGACGATGTTCTTGATGTTCATCAGGTGGTTTCCTTCCCTCTTGTTCTGGCGGACGCCTTGATGACGCTCGCTATCCCAGTACGGAATCTGACGGGCTGATGTTTCATTCCGACGGATCAAGTGAATGTGATCGAAATGGCTTGGATCATCGCCCGGCAAAAAAAGGAGGCCCGGAAGGGTGTTCCGGGCCTCAAGGCGTGAGCGCTTTTCGAGAGCGTCACGACGGGATCTTGGGAGGAATTCCGGGCCGGCGGGAGGAGGGTCCGCCGGCCCTTGGCGAAGTCTGCCTTACGGCACAACTTCGCCGTGCTGGGTGACGTCGAGGCCTTCGACCTCTTCCTGGGTCGACGGACGCAGGCCGACCAGAGCCTTGACGATGTAGAGGATCACGAAGGTGGCGATCGCCGTCCACAGGATGGTGAAGGCGATGCCATAGAGCTGCTTGCCGACCGAGGCGTCCTTGCCGAGGGCGTTGATCGCCGGATCTGCCAGCGCGCCGGTGAGCAGCGCGCCGACGATGCCGCCGACGCCGTGGACGCCGAAAGCATCGAGCGAGTCGTCATAGCCGAACGCGTGCTTGAGCTTGACCGCCGAGAGGTAGCAGACCACGCCGGCGATGATGCCGATGATGAAGGCGCCGGTCGGGTTGACGAAGCCGGAAGCCGGCGTCACCGCGACGAGGCCGGCGACGGCGCCCGAGATGATGCCGAGCACCGAAGGCTTCTTGGCGACGATCCATTCGGCGAACATCCAGGCCAAAGCCGCCGCCGCGGTGGCGACCTGCGTGTTCATCATCGCCGCGCCCGCGAGGCCGTCGGCAGCCAGTTCCGAACCGGCGTTGAAGCCGAACCAGCCGACCCACAGCAGCGACGCGCCGATCACCGAATAAACGAGGTTGTGCGGCGCCATGTTGGTGGTGCCGTAGCCCTCGCGCTTGCCGAGCACCAGCGCGCAGACCAGGCCCGCGACACCGGCGTTGATATGGACGACCGTGCCGCCGGCGAAGTCGAGCACGCCGGCCGAACCGAGGAAGCCGCCGCCCCAGACCCAATGCGCGATCGGCGCGTAGACGAAGACCAGCCACAGGCCCATGAAGATCAACAGCGCCGAGAACTTCATGCGCTCGGCGAAGGCGCCGGCGATCAGCGCCGGCGTGATGATGGCGAAGGTCATCTGGAACATCGAGAAGACGAATTCAGGAATGTTCGCCACGCCCGGCGCCCACAGAGTCGAGACGGTGATGCCGTGATGGAAGAATTTCGAGAAGCCGCCGAGATAGGCGTTCGTGGCGCCGCCGTCGGAGAAGGCGAGCGAGTAGCCGAACATGAACCACAGCACCGTCACCAGGCAGGTGATGGCGAAGCTCTGCATGATGGTGGCAAGCACGTTCTTCTTGCGCACCATGCCGCCGTAGAACAGCGCCAGGCCCGGGATGGTCATCATCAGCACCAGCGCCGTCGAGGTCAGCATCCAGGCGGTGTTGCCGGTGTCGAGCGCCGGTGCCGGCGTGGCGGGCGCCGCGGCAGTAGCTGCCGGGGCGGCCTCCTGCGCGATGGCGGCGACGGTGCTCATGGCCACGAGCGCGAGCGAAGCGGCCGCGCGTCCCGTCGTCTTCAAGGTGGAAGGAATATTCATCGAACTCTCCGTTGGAATGGATGGTCGCCGCTTAGAGCGCGTCGGTGTCTGTTTCGCCGGTGCGGATGCGTACCGCCTGATCGATGCCGAAGACGAAGATCTTGCCGTCGCCGATCTGACCGGTCTTGGCGGCGGCGGTGATGGCTTCGACGGCCTTGTCGACCATGTCGGCGCCGACCGCGACCTCGATCTTGATCTTGGGCAGGAAGCTGACCGCGTATTCCGCGCCGCGATAGATTTCGGTATGCCCCTTCTGACGCCCGTAGCCTTTGACCTCGGTGACGGTCAGGCCCTGGATGCCGACGGCGGTTAGCGCTTCGCGCACCTCGTCGAGCTTGAACGGCTTGATGATTGCCATCACGATTTTCATAAGGTTTCACCCTTTGCTGTTGCGGTCCCCCGCGTTTGCACACCTTCACCGATCCCGAGGAGCCGGAGAGTGCCCGACAGGATTCAAGCTCCGTGCCAATTGCCGAAGCAGGGTGTTAACCTATTGTAAACAAAGAGAATGGGCGATCGGTGCACATCATTCGCGCACGGGCATGGCAGCATACCTGCCCATAAAATAGGCAAAAAATCGAAAATGCACGTATTCCAGGCAGTAGCCTGAAGCCGGCTCAGCGTTTCAGCCGGATCAGGCCTTCCTGGGCGACCGAGGCGATCAGCGTCCCATCCCGCGCGAACAGCGAGCCGCGAGTGAAGCCGCGCGACCCTTGCGTCGACGGGCTGTCCTGAGTGTAGAGGATCCAGTCGTCCAGCGAATGACTGCGGTGGAACCACATGGCGTGGTCGAGGCTGGCGGCCTGGATGTCGCGGTCGAAGATGGCGCGGCCATGCGCGAAAGTCGAGGTGTCGAGCAGCGTCATGTCGGAGAGATAGGCAAGCACCGCCGCCTGAATGGCGCGGTCTTCCGGCACCGGGCCGGTGGTGCGGATCCAGATGTTCTGCTGCGGCTCCAGCTTCTCGCGGCTCGTGTAGTGCTTCAGCATCACCGGCTTCATCTCGATCGGCCGGTCGCGCTCCCAGTAGCGCCTGATGCCTTCCGGCACCGCCTCGCCGAACTTGCCGAGCAGCTCGCGTTGGGTGAGCAGCGTGTCGGGCGCCGGCACGTCGCGCGGCATCGGCAGCTGATGCTCGAGCCCGACCTCATCCTGCTGGAAGGACGCCTCCAGCGAGAAGATCGCCTGGCCATGCTGGATCGCCACCACCCGGCGGGTGGTAAAGGAGCCGCCGTCGCGGATGCGGTCGACCTCGTAGACGATCGGCAGCTTGGTGTCGCCCGGCCGCATGAAATAGCCGTGCAGCGAATGCACGTGGCGTTCGGGTTCCACCGTGCGCTGCGCGGCGACCAGCGCCTGGGCGATGGTCTGGCCGCCGAACACGCGCTGCCAGTCGACCTTGGGGCTGCGACCACGATACAGATTGTGTTCGAGCTGCTCGAGGTCGAGAATGTCGAGAAGCTCGTCCATGGCCGCTGTCATGTTTGAAATCCTTCACGGATGTGCCATGGCCGGTTTCGGACAGGACGCGCAGGCAGTCAAGGCCGCAATGGCGGCCGCCGCAGCCGCGAAAGGATGATGCCATGGTCGACCGCAAGCCGGATGCAGCAGGCGCCAATGGGAAGCGCGAAGCGCCGCTCGACGTGCTCATCGCGGGCGCCGGCTATGTCGGCCTCACCGCCGCCGTGTCGCTGAAGCAGGCGCGCCCTAGCCTCGCCATCGCCGTCGTCGACGCGGCCCCCGCCGGCGTCTGGCAGCGCGACGGCCGCGCCTCGGCCATCGCGGCAGCCGCCAGCCGCATGCTGGAACAGCTCGGCGTCTGGGAAGAGATCGCGCCGGAAGCGCAGGCGATCACCGAGATGATCATCACTGATTCGCGCGCCGCCGACCCGGTGCGTCCGGTGTTTTTGACCTTCGACGGCGAGGTGGCGCCCGGCGAGCCTTTCGCCCACATGGTCGCCAACCGCGACCTGAACGGCGCGCTGCGCCGACGCGCCGAAAAGCTTGGCATCGACATCATCGAAGGCATGGCGGTCAGCGCCTTCGACGCGAATGGCGCCGGCATCACCGTGCATTTGGCCGATGGTGCCGCACTGAAGGCGCGGCTGCTGGTCGCCGCCGATGGCGTCAATTCGAAGCTGCGCGACATGGCCGGCATCAAGACCGTGAAATGGGAATACGGCCAGTCCGGCATCGTCTGCACGGTGGCGCATGAGCGCCCGCACAACGGTCGCGCCGAGGAGCATTTTCTGCCGGCGGGTCCCTTCGCCACGCTGCCGCTGAAGCCGGACAAGGACGGGACCAACCGCTCCTCGATCGTCTGGGTCGAGCGCACGGAGGATGCCAAGGCGCTGGTCGAGGGCGACGAGTTCGTCTTCGAGCACGATCTGGAGCTGCGCTTCGGCCTGAAGCTCGGCGAAATAAGAGTTGCCGACAAGCCGCGCGCCTGGCCGCTCGGCCTGACGCTCGCCCGCGCCTTCGTCGCACCGCGCTTCGCGCTGGCCGGCGATGCCGCGCACGGCATCCACCCGATCGCCGGCCAGGGCCTCAATCTGGGCTTCAAGGATGTCGCGGCGCTCGCCGAAGTGGTGGTCGAGGCCGATCGGCTCGGCCAGGACATCGGCGCCCTCGACGTGCTTGAGCGCTACCAGCAATGGCGCCGCTTCGACACGCTGCAGATGGGCATCACCACCGACGTCTTGAACCGGCTCTTCTCCAACGACATCGGCCCGCTGCGCCAGGTCCGCGACATCGGGCTGGGGCTGGTGGAACGCGTGCCGAGGCTGAAGGAGTTCTTCATCCGCCAGGCCTCGGGCCTCTCCGGCGACACGCCGAGGCTGCTGAAGGGCGAGGCGATCTGACCGCCTTACTGGCCGAAACCTGCACGACGTCGTCATCCACGGGCGGAGCGGGAGCGCAGCGGACGCGCAGACCCGAGGATCCATTCCGTGACTTTAATCGTAGGTGCTGCGGAGCAGAATTCTGCACCGCTGCAACGCTTACAGGTCACGGAATGGATTCTATGGTCTGCGCCGCGTCGCTTCGCTCCTTGCTCCGCCATAGAATGACGAGGCGAGAGGCGTTTAGGCCAATCACGAACGCAGGCGATCCCGCAGCAGCTTCGGCTCAGTTCACCTCGAAGCCCAGCTTCTGCCGCAGCCTCAGCATCCGCTGGTCGGCGATCCTGAGGCTCTGCCCGCCGCCTTGCGCGACGCGGTTCAACATCCTGAGCAGGTCGTCCCGCTCATGCGGATCGAGGCGCTCGCGCAGGAACGGCGCCAGCTTGTCGATGACGATCGTCGTGTCGTCGATCTGCGCGGCGGCCCATTTGGCGTAGACGACGGCCTCGTCGGTCTTCTTCTGGCTGTCCGCGATCTGCGTGATCACTTCGCGAATGACCGCCTCGCGCTGCGGCAGGACCGGACCGTGCTCCGCTACGATCGCGGTGATCAGCGTCGCCGCCGCCACCACCGGATCGTCGATCGCCGTCAGCGGTGAGAGCGCGGCCTGATTGCGCAATTTCTTGCGACGGATGTTGCCCTGGACGCGCCCGACGACGTCGGCCACCTCGCGCGCGGCGTCGCTCATATATTTCAGCCGGTACCACCAGATGGCGGCCGCTCCGAGCAGGCCGAGGATGGCGATCAGAAAAGGCATGCCGAATTCCCCCGAAATCGCGGCGACGATAAAAGAAGCGCGGCATCGCTTCAACACGCAACGGTTGCGGCCGGTGAAGAAACACTGAAGATGTTTCCCGCGAGAGACAGCTTCAACCGGCGCGCCGCGCCCATGCTGACCGGCGGCTATGACCCCGGCACGTCGTAGATCGCCCTGATCTCAACCGTGCCGAGCTCCGCCAGCGGGATCTTGGCCGCAATGTCGAGCGCCTCGGCAAGGTCCGCCGCCTCGACCATGACGAAGCCGAGCAGTTGCTCCTTGGTCTCGGCGAAGGGGCCGTCGGTCACCAGCACCTTGCCATTGCGCCGCCGGAGCGATTTCGACGTCTTCACCGACTGCAGCGCCTGCGCGATGACCAGCTTGCCTTGCCGGTCGAGCTCCCGATCATAGCCGAGCGAGTCGGCATCGAGCTTGGCCATACGCTCGGGGGTCAGCGCGTAGAGGTCCTCTTCCTCGCCATAGACCAGCAGCACATATTTCATTTCGAGCTTCTTTTCGTTGACGCGTCATAGGAGGCGACGGTGTCGGTTTTGCCTGCCGTCGCCGCATGGTCGAGCAGGCATGCCGCGACGCCGATGATCGCGATGGCCGCCGCCAGCCGGCCGAAGGCGAGCGCCGGCGGATCCAGCCAGAATTCTTCAAGTCGCCTCCCTTTTCGCTCGGGCTTTCCCCAGATCGCAAGAAACAGATTGTCCATCTTAACCTCCATCGGCCGGGAGTGGCCGCCCGCAGGACGGTCGGGCAGACGGGAAGTCGACATTTTTGCATGCGCTTTTTTTTGAGAATTTTCGAAGCGCCTCGCGCAAGCACAATCATACCGGGCCATGGATGGTCTTCCGCCGCGCCCGCGCTATAGTTCCCGGGAACGTCGGCGCCCGCCGGCGTAAACCCCGACAAGGCAGGAGGATTCCATGGACCGCACCGCAAACGCCGTCTGGAAGGGCAATCTGAAGGAAGGCAACGGCACGCTGGACACCCAGAGCGGCACCTTGAAGGGCACGCCCTATTCGTTTAAGGCGCGTTTCGAGGACGAGAGCGGCAAATCCGGCACCAATCCGGAAGAGCTGATCGCCGCCGCGCATGCCGGCTGCTACGCCATGCAGCTGTCGCACTTCCTGGCCGAAAACGGCACGCCGGCCGCCGAGCTCGACGCCAAGGCGGTGGTGACGCTGGTGCCCGGCACCGGCATCACCGGCAGCGCCATCACCCTGGTCGGCAAGGTGCCGGGCATCGACGCGGCGAAATTCAAGGAATTGGCCGAGAAGGCCAAGGCCGAATGCCCGGTGTCGAAGGCACTGGGGGCGATCAAGGTGTCGTTGGATGCTAGGCTGGGCTGACGCAGCTTGCTGAGGGGCAGCGATCCTTCGCCCCCCTCTCTGCCCTGCCGGGCATCTCCCCCTCAAGGGGGGAGATTGGCAGTTTCATCGCCGTCGCTTCTTTTCCAACGGCGGTAATTAGCGAAAGCCGACGTGACATCTAATCTCCCCCCTTGAGGGGGAGATGTCCGGCAGGACAGAGGGGGGCGCCTCGCACCAACGTTTCTGGTGAGAGCCAGTCTAGCCCCCCAGCGCCTCGATCTTTGCCCGCAACACAGCGACCTCTTCTTCCAGCGCTTTGACGCGAGCTTCAAGTCCGGAATCCGCAGTTGTCGCCGCCGGCTGCCAGGGCGCCGCCGCCGCCGCTGCTGCTTCCACCGGACCACTCAGCAGATGCACATAGCGCTCCTCGCGCTGGCCGGGCGCACGTTCGAGCAGTTGGATCAGCGGCGGCCGGCGGCCGATCATCAGGTCGAGATTGTCGCGCAGCTCCTCGATCGAAGCAAAGCGCGCCATGCGCTCCGAGCGCGCCAGCAATTCATGCGCCGTCTGCGCGCCGCGCAACAGCAGCAGCCCGATCACCGCGATCTGCGGCGTGGTCAGCGAAAAGCGCTGCGCCATCAGATGCTCGTAGCGCTCAACCCGCGAGGCGAAGACCTGGCGCACCAGCCCCTTCTGCTCGAGCGTGCTCAGCGCCCGCCGGATCTCGGTCAGCTCCAGCGCCATGACAGGCTCGCGCGCCGTCTTTTGGTTGGCGGCCTGGTGCGCGCCGTTGAGCGTCAGTGGATAGACGTCCGGCGTCAGCTCCTTCTTCTCGATCAGGGAACCGAGGACTCGGGCTTCGACGGCGGATAGGATGGGGAGATCTTCACTCATTGGTTGGCTATCCTTTTTGACGCTGGCGGGACAGCGCCCCCCTCTGTCCTGCCGGACATCTCCCCCATTTGGGGGGAGATTAGCAGCTTCGCCGACGGCGCCTCATCCTTCAACCTTGGAGATTGGCGAAAGCCGCGGTGACGGCCAATCTCCCCAGGTGTCGGGGAAGACGTCCGGTTTACCCTCCGAAGCGGCAGCGTAGCTGCTGCGGAGGACGGGCAGGACAGAGGGGGCGCGAAGGATCGCTACCTGCTAGTAAGGCCGCGAGAACTAAACGCGCCGCTCCACCATCATCTTCTTGATCTCGGCGATCGCCTTGGCGGGATTGAGCCCCTTCGGGCAGGCCTGCGCGCAGTTCATGATGGTATGGCAGCGATAGAGCCGGAACGGGTCTTCGAGATTGTCGAGCCGCTCGCCCGTCGCCTCGTCGCGGCTGTCGATCAGCCAGCGATACGCCTGCAGTAGCGTGGCCGGGCCGAGATAGCGGTCGCCGTTCCACCAGTAGCTCGGGCAGGAGGTCGAGCAGCACGCGCACAGGATGCATTCGTAAAGCCCGTCGAGTTTCTCGCGGTCCTCGTGGCTCTGCAGCCATTCCTTGGCGGGCGTCGGCGAGACCGTCTTCAGCCAGGGCTCGATCGAGGCGTGCTGGGCATAGAAATTGGTGAGATCGGGCACCAGGTCCTTGATCACCGGCATATGCGGCAGCGGATAGATCTTCACCGCGCCGGAAATGTCCTCGACGCCCTTGGTGCAGGCCAGCGTGTTGGAGCCGTCGATGTTCATGGCGCAGGAGCCGCAAATGCCTTCGCGGCAGGAACGCCGCAGCGTCAGCGTCGGATCGATCTTGTTCTTGATCCACAAGAGCGCGTCGAGAACCATCGGCCCGCAATCGTCCATGTCGACGAAATAGGTGTCCATGCGCGGGTTCGCGTCATCATCCGGCGACCAGCGGTAGATGCGGTATTCGCGCAGGTTGGTCGCGCCTTCCGGCTTCGGCCAGGTCTTGCCTTGCTGGACCTTCGAGTTCCTGGGAAGCGTAAGTTCGACCATTACCTGCGGTCCTTTCGGATGACGAGCTTCAGCCCGGACCAGATTTCGTTCACGGCGGCGACCTTGACGTCGACCAGGTTGTTCATAAAGATCAGCGAAATCGTCATCAGAAGAGCCCTAGGTAGCGCTTCTTCTTGACGATACTTGGTCTGCCTGCATCCAACACGTCGGAAACACCTGCGCTGTCGAGTGCAATAATCAGAGCCTTAACACCCTTATTCAGCTTCAGCGTCATCTCATCTGCGTGAAGCGGGACGACCGCGAAGAAATTAATCTTAGTGCCGTCGACCGCACGGAGGACATCTCTCCCTTCGGGCCAACTCGGTGGACGGAGAAGAATTACGCCGGACATTTTGGTGTTGTCGGCGTAAGGCTCCGGCGGACTGCCTTGTGACGCAACAGTATGCGAACTCCATATCCAGCTTCCATAGTCGTGAGGCATTCGGGCGAGCGACTTCATCAAACGGATGGGCCAGTATTTATTCGGATCAGCGAGTTGATTTTCAGAGATCATTCCGTTTTCCCCAGCAGCAAACCATGTCGCCGGCAGCATAAAAACTAGTTCGGCTCGTTCGAAATCCTGGCGGGGGTGGAGATTGTCTGGGGCATTCATCGGGAGGTCGCTCATCCCGCTCGTTACAAGAGTCCAGTTATTTTTAATATCGTTTGGTGGAAACACGAGTAGATCAAGATGTACTTTATCAGAGATGATTTCGTGGAAAACGCCTGCTTGTTCGCCCAGGAATTCTCCAAGAGATTCTTGGATTTCTTCCAGGTAGACGGCGACATCTGTCGGGCCTCGAAACTCCGTTCTCGCACCAGTGTAGTCGTACACTGAAGTTCCGTCGGGTAATTTCGACCGCTTTATCATTGCCGCGTCAGTACACCCGCGCCTTCGGCGCGATCTTGGCCACGCTGATGCCGCCGTCCTTCTCCGCCAGCAGCGGCTCGGTATGCACCGGCCTGTAGGTCAGCGTCACCTTGCCGTCTTCGCTCAGATGCGCCAGCGTATGCTTGCGCCAATTGGCGTCGTCGCGCGCCGAGAAATCCTCACGCGCATGCGCGCCGCGGCTCTCCTTGCGCGCCTCGGCGCCGTAAACCGTGGTGATGGCGTTGGCCATCAGGTTTTCCAGCTCCAGCGTCTCGACGAGGTCGGAATTCCAGATCATCGAGCGATCGGTGACCTTGATGTCCTTGAGCTCGCCCCAGAGTTCCGAAATGCGCCTGCAGCCGTTCTCCAGCGATTCCTGCGTGCGGAACACGGCGGCGTCTTCCTGCATGGCGCGCTGCATTTTCTCGCGCAGCACGGCCGTCGGCGTCGAGCCGTTGGCGTGGCGCAGCCTGTCGAAGCGCTCCATGATCTTCTCGACCGAGGCGGCGTTGGGCGACGGGATCGCCGACTTGCGGTCGATCACATGGCCGGCGCGGATCGCCGCCGCGCGGCCGAACACGACGAGGTCGATCAGCGAGTTGGAGCCGAGCCGGTTGGCGCCGTGCACCGAGGCGCAGCCGGCCTCGCCCACCGCCATCAGGCCGGGCGACACGCGGTCCGGATTGTCGAAGGTCGGATTGAGCACCTCGCCCCAGTAGTTGGTCGGCACGCCGCCCATATTGTAGTGCACCGTCGGCAGCACCGGGATCGGCTCCTTGGTGAGGTCGACGCCGGCGAAGATCTTGGCCGACTCGGAAATGCCGGGCAGCCGCTCGTGCAGCACGGCCGGGTCAAGATGGTCGAGATGCAGGAAGATGTGGTCCTTGTTCTTGCCGACGCCGCGGCCCTCGCGGATCTCCAGCGTCATGCAGCGCGAGACGACGTCGCGCGAGGCGAGGTCCTTGGCCGACGGCGCGTAGCGCTCCATGAAGCGCTCGCCCTCGGAATTGACGAGATAGCCGCCTTCGCCGCGCGCACCCTCGGTGATCAGGCAGCCGGCGCCGTAGATGCCGGTCGGATGGAACTGCACGAACTCCATGTCCTGCAGCGGCAGCCCGGCCCTGGCGGCCATGCCGCCGCCGTCGCCGGTGCAGGTATGCGCCGAGGTGGCGGAGAAATAGGTCCGCCCATAGCCGCCGGTCGCCAGCACCACCATCTTGGCCGAGAAGCGATGAATGGTGCCGTCGTCGAGGTTCCAGGCCACGACGCCGGTGCAGGTGCCATCCGGCTCCATGATCAGGTCGAGCGCGAAATATTCGATGAAGAACTGCGCGTTGTTCTTAAGCGACTGGCCGTAGAGCGTGTGCAGGATGGCGTGGCCGGTGCGGTCGGCGGCCGCACAGGTGCGCTGCACCGGCGGACCGTCGCCATAGTTCATCATATGCCCGCCGAACGGCCGCTGGTAGATCTTGCCTTCCTCGGTGCGTGAGAACGGCACGCCATAATGCTCGAGCTCGTAGACGGCGGCCGGCGCCTCGCGCACCATGTATTCCATGGCGTCGACATCGCCCAGCCAGTCCGAGCCCTTGACGGTGTCGTACATGTGCCACTGCCAGGAGTCCGGCCCCATGTTCGACAGCGAGGCGGCGATGCCGCCCTGCGCGGCGACGGTGTGAGAGCGCGTCGGGAAAACCTTGGTGATGCAGGCGGTGCGCAGCCCCTGCTCGGCCATGCCGAGCGTAGCGCGCAGGCCGGCGCCGCCGGCGCCGACGATGACGACGTCGAATTTGTGGTCGACAAAGGTATAGGCGGAAGCCGCGTTGGCGGTGTTTGCATTGGCCAAGACGTCAGCCTCCGAATGCGAGTTTGAGCAGGGCGAACAGCGAAGCGACGCCGACTGCCACCGCGAAGAAGGTGTTGAGAGCGATCAGCGCCAGCCTCATGCCTTCGCCATGCACGTAATCCTCTATGATGGCCTGCATGCCGAGCCGCATGTGGTAGAGGCCGGAGATCAGCACCAGCGTCAGCACCAGCGCCACGAAGGGATTGGCGAGCGCCGCCCGCACTTCCGTGTAGCCGTGGCCGTTGACCGCGATCAGGAAGCCGACGAAGAACAGGATGAGCGGTATGTTGGCGATCGCCGTCAGCCGCTGGCGCCAGAAATGCTGCGTGCCCTCGCGCGCCGAGCCCAGGCCCCGCACTCTCGCCAGCGGCGTGCGCATGTCCGAATTGTTCGCGCTCATCACAAAGCTCCCCGCGCCATGTAGCCGGCGATCCAGATCAGCAGCGTCAGCACGATCGAGCCGGCGAGCGTCGCCCAGGCGATCCTGGACGCGGTGTGTTTTTCCAGTCCCGCGCCGGTGTCCCAGACGAGGTGGCGCAGCCCGCCCAGCATATGGTGCATCAGCGCCCAGGTGTAGCCGAACAGAACCAGCCGGCCGAGCCAGGAGCCGAAGGCCCAGTTGACCCAGTCGAATGCGGCCTGCGAGCTCGAAGCGGCAATCAGCCAGGCTGCCACCAGCAGCGTCCCGAAATAGAGCGCGCCGCCGGTGATGCGATGGATGATCGACATCGTCATCGTGATCGGCGGCCGGTAGATCGTCAGATGCGGCGAGAGCGGCCGTTCACGTCTGGCAACTGCGCGGGTGGCTGGTGATTTGCTCATGGCTCCCCCAGTTCGGCATCCTGAATGCCACGATGGGAATGCGGCGTTTGCCGCCCCCATTTATGGCATCGGACAGCCGGTTTCTAATGCTCTTTTTGCACCGCGTCAAAGCCGGAAAATCGTTTTGGAAACATCATTTAGTCTGACAAATTGAGGGCCGCGCGCTTCAATCGATTAGCGGCTGTTTTGAAGCCGGCGCAGCGTTCGCTGCAGCGCAGCAATCAGATGACCGACGCGGCGGCCGGCCGCGTCGGGTTCCGGGCGGGCCGGCCTCACCCGAATATCGTCGCACCTCAGCGCCTGCAAGTCTGCGGGGTGGATCCCCTCTTCATCACCAGCGCCTCGCGTCCGTCGATCACGATTGCGTCATGGGTCGCTGCTTCCTGGTAGCGGCTGCTCTGGTTGGCGGGCGAGGCCGCGAACTCTTCGGCCGTGCCATCGGGCCGCATGACGCGCAATGCGTTGCCCAGATTCTGGATGGTGATCATGCCGCCGTTGCCGCATCTGTAGCTGGCCGTGCCGACGCCGGAACGCGGCACGGTAAGGTCGGTGACGATCCTGGTTGCGGGCGCAGGCGTTGCAGGCGCCTTCGCCGTCGCAGATGCCGGCGCCGTTGTGGCTGCCGGGGCCGTTGCAGGTATGGCGGGCGTTGCAGCTGCCGGCGCCGTCGCGGGTGCGGCGGATTGCGGGGAAGGAGCAGGCGAGGCGGCGGGCGCCGCGGCATTCGCCACCTTCGGCACGCCGTCCTGCGGCACGCAGGCCGCCGCCGCCAGAAGCAGCGGGATGGCGATCGACACTCGAACCGTGCGGCCAAAGCTCATGCGCTGCCCTTTCGTGCGCGGCACGCTACAGCAATTCCAGGAAAAGTGTGAACGGTTGGGTTCGGCGCCTTCGCCGTGGTCTTCCGTCCGGAATTGCGTCGAAACAAAGAGATAGGCGGTTGCCCTTTCCGTGAGACGGTGGACCGCTGTAGCCATGCGGCGCCGCAAGATCAAGTTGACCCTGGGTCAGCCCGGCTATCCAGACCGCGCCCGTCGCCGGGAAGCCCGATCCTCGAAAATTAACCATGTTCTTTAAGAACCGGCGCGGAAAGCCTCCCGCCTCTTAACAAAGGTTAAGAAAAAGTTAATTTCCGATTCGAACCGGATTCCAGGCGCGATCTGCGCGCCGACCAAGGGAGAGCGACATGCGTTCGAATTCAGTGCGGATAGGCCTCGCGGCCGCAACGCTGGCGGCGCTGGCGATCGCCGCGCCGGCCGAGGCCGGCTTGCGCCATCACGACCGAGTCTATGCCGATTCCTTCGGCAATCTCGTCATCGACAGCGCCGCCGGCTACAAGCGCATCGTCGTCGGCGAAGGCAAGCTCGCGAAAAAACTTTCCGAATACACCGGCACCGGCCAGCCGGATGTCGCCTATGACGATGCGGACGAGCCCGGCTGCTACCAGCCGCCGGTGCTGGTCAAGGGCCGTTCCTATATGTACGGGCTTTCCGACGGCGAGATGCCCAATCTCAGCCCTTGCCGTTGAAGATAGCCGGCGTGTGGCGCCGCGCCGACACGCCTGACACGCGCACGCAGTCGCGGCCGGCATTCTTGGCATGGTAGAGCGCGGCGTCGGCGCGCCGCAAAAGATCGGCAAAACCCTCGTTGTCGGCAAGCTCGGCCACGCCGAAGCTTGCGCTGCAGCGATGGTCGGCAGGTAACCCGTCGATCGGCAGGGCGCCGAACGCGTTGCGGGCGCCTTCGGCAAACAGCCGCGCCGCGGCGAGATTGGTGCCCGGCAGGATGATGGCGAATTCCTCGCCGCCGATACGGCCGGCGACATGGTGTTCGGCGGCGGCTTCGCGCAGGAATCCGGCGAAGGTCTCGATCACGCGGTCGCCGCAGGCATGACCGTAGCTGTCGTTGATGCTCTTGAAATAGTCGAGATCGGCGATCACCAGCGCCACCGGCACGCCGCGCCGAACGGCATCCCGCATGGCAAGGTCGGCATGGCGTTCGAAGCCGCCGCGGTTGAACAGACGCGACAAAGCGTCGGTTTCCGATTTCGAGGTCGCCTCGGCCAGCGCGTCGCGCACCAGCACGGCCAAGGCAAGCAGCGCCAGCGCCAGCCCGAACACGGTGCCGAGCGATTGCGACACCAGCGCATAGCTGGTTTGCACATAGGCCTGCGGGTTGGCGCCCCAGCCGCCCAGCGCTCCCGCGATGAGCGGCTTGGAGGCAAACTGCACGGCGCTGGCGCCAAGCACCAGCGCCAGCACATGGTCGAGCCGCGCGAGCCTTTGCCGGGAGGACAGCACGATGCCGAGCGCGACGAACTGCATGGCGGCGTAAGGAAGCTGGTAGGCCATCATGCGCGTCAGCGAGTGGCGCGGCAGGTCCTGCACCAGATAGACGGCGACCGAGGTGACGACGAGGAAGCACAGCATCGTCGCCCAGGGTGGCCGCACGCCGTATTTATGGGCCAGTCCGCCATTGAATGCGATGGTTGCGCCGAGGAACACGGCAAAGGCGGCAACCACCGGCAGCCGCGCGTCCGCGAAGGCGGGGATGCTGAATTCGATGGCGAAATAGGCCATGCCGAGCAGATAGCTGAAGGCAAGCCAACGCGCCGATACGCGTCCGCTGTCATGGACGGCAATCGCCATGAACGCCGCCGACAGCAGACCGGCGACGAGCAGGTTGATCATCAGGATGAAGTCGGCGCTGCCCATATTTGCTCCTTGACCGAAAGCAAATCATCGACCGGCGAAAATCACGTTAACGCCAGCCATGGCGGAAGGGCCACGGACCGTTGCGATTGGCTCAAAGGCCCCATCCGGTCGTCAGGGCATTTGGAACGCCGCTTAGAGGTCAATGGCAATCGCCTGGTTCCGCGATTGGCCCAGCCATCCCTCCGATCGTCATCCATGGGCGAAGCAAGGAGCGAAGCGACGCGCGCAGACCCGAAGGATCCATTCCGTTACTTTCGAGAGCCGCTCACGGTGCAGAATTCTGCTCCGCTGCATTCTTCGGCGAAGGTCACGGAATGGATCCTCGGGTCTGCGCTCCGCTTCGCGTCGCTCCGCCCGTGGATGACGAAGGCGCGGGTGTCCACTTGTGTCACCCGGCTGCGAGCCGCTCGGCAACGAAGGCGGTCTCGGGCCGCTCGTAAGAGAGACGCACGCTGTCGCGGCCGTTCTTCTTGGCCTTGTAGAGCGCCTCGTCGGCGCGCCGCATCAACGGCATCAGCCCTTCCCTGCCGGTGCGGGCGGCAACGCCGAAGCTTGCGGTGACCCTCGTGTCGGGCGGCAGGCCGTCGACCGCGCCAGCCGAATAGAAGGAACGGATCGCTTCGGCGAAGAGCCTTGCCGACGCCAGGTCGCTCAGCGGCAAAAGCACGGCGAACTCTTCGCCGCCGATGCGGCCGGCGGCCCCGCGCGCGCCGGTGGCGGAACGCAGCTTGGCGGCGAAGTCGGCAATCACCCGGTCGCCTGCCTCATGGCCGTGCTGGTCGTTCAGCGCCTTGAAGTGATCGAGATCGGCAAGCACCAGCGCGACGGGAAATCCGGCCTTGCCGCACTGGTCGAGCAACAAGGTCGCCCGCTCCTCGAAGCCGCGGCGATTGAGGATGCCCGAGAGCGGGTCGGTATGGGTCTCGTCCTTCAACGCCCTCATCACATCGAGCGCCGCCGCCGTGAACAGGCAAAGCGCGATCAGCAGCGACAACAGCGCGTGCGAAAGCAGCGCGGTCGTCCAGTAGGACGATCCGTAGAAGCCGTCATAGCTGGGGAACGGCCCGTGCGCAATGACGACGACCAGTGTGCGGGCGATGAAGTTCAGCCCCGAAAGCAGTGACAGTGCCAACAGGATTTTCTCGGTTGGGCCGTTGTTGCGCACCGTTCTCAGTTCCGCGCCGACCAGCAGGCTGAGTGCGCCGAAGCCGAAATTCATCGCAAGCACGCGCCAGGTGAGATCCGGCTGGACGAACATGAACCAGATGAAGGCGGCGAGCCCGCCGCCGGTCACCATGCCGATGCCGACATAGGGCACGCGCCGCCCGTAGCGCGCGATGATCGCGCTGGAGAGGCAGCAGGCCGCGATCGTGAAGCAGACGTTGGAAACGAGCTTGGTCAGCGCCACGCCGACCGGAAGCGTGAAATATTGCAGCAGGAAGCCCGGTGCCGACAGGCAGTAGCTCGCGCCGAGCGCGGCCAGATACGGGCGATGGCGCTGATAGCACCACAGCACGAGGAACGCAGCGCCGAGCGCCAGCGCTATCGTCGGATTGAGCAGCGCTATGAGCAGACCGGTGTCCAAAGGACTGCGACTTTCCCCAACTTACCCAGGGGGAGATACTAGGACGCAAGCCCAAACAAGCGGTTAAGCCTCGATGATACGTCGCATGCCGCGCGGAACCCGCCTGCCGGAGCGGCGTTGTCCGGCCAGGACAGGAGATGCCAGACGGGAGACGATCGAGATGGCCGGCACGATCACTTTGACGAACCACGATGAAATCCGCTCCTGGGCGGCGGCGCGCGCCGGCTTCCCGGCCATCGTTGACGTCTCGCCCGAGGCCGGAACGCAGCCCATGCTGCGGCTGGTGTTCGGGCAACAGGCCTATGAAGACACCGACCGACCGGAACGTCCGATCAACACCGGCGGCTACGAGCTCGTGGAATGGGATGAGTGGTTCAGGATCTTCGACGAGCGGCAGCTGGCCTTGGTCGTCGCCGCCGACGAGCCCGGCCGGCGCGAGGAATTTCACGAGATCATCCGCAGGTAGATAGCCGAAAAGTGAAAGGCCGGGACGTCCTGTCCGGGCCTTTGTTGAGAGACGCAGCCGGGGCGCCTATTTCCAGTCGCGGATATCGACGAAATGACCGGCGATCGCGGCGGCAGCCGCCATGGCCGGCGACACCAGGTGGGTGCGGCCCTTGAAGCCCTGCCGGCCCTCGAAATTACGGTTCGAGGTCGAGGCGCAGCGCTCATGCGGCTTCAGCCGGTCGTCGTTCATGGCCAGGCACATCGAGCAGCCCGGTTCGCGCCAGTCGAAGCCGGCGGCGACGAAGATCTTGTCGAGGCCTTCGGCTTCCGCCTGTTCCTTGACCAGGCCGGAGCCGGGCACGATCATGGCGTTGACGCGCGGGCTGACCTTCTTGCCCTCGACCACTTTGGCTGCGGCGCGCAAGTCCTCGATGCGGCCATTGGTGCAGGAGCCGATGAAGACGCGGTCGAGTTCGATGTCGGTGATCTTGGTTCCGGGCGTCAGCCCCATATAGTCGAGCGCGCGGATCTTCGAGGTGCGCTTGTTCTCGTCCGCGATCGCTTGCGGATCGGGGACGATACCTTGCACCGAGACGACGTCCTCGGGCGAAGAACCCCAGGAGACGATCGGCGGCAGCTTCTGCGCGTCGAGCACCACGACCTTGTCGAAATGCGCGCCCTCGTCGGACTGCAGCGTCTTCCAATAGGCGAGCGCGGCATCCCAGTCAGCGCCCTTCGGGGCGCGCGGCTTGTCCTTGACATAGGCAAAGGTCGTCTCGTCCGGCGCGATCAGGCCGGCGCGGGCGCCGCCCTCGATCGACATGTTGCAGATCGTCATGCGGCCTTCCATCGACAGCGAGCGGATCGCCTCGCCGGCATATTCGATGACGTAACCGGTGCCGCCGGCGGTGCCGATCTCGCCGATGATGGCGAGGATGATGTCCTTGGCGGTGACGCCTTCCGGCAACTGGCCGTCGACGCGCACCAGCATGTTCTTGGCTTTGCGCTGGATCAGCGTTTGGGTGGCGAGCACATGCTCGACCTCGGACGTGCCGATGCCATGCGCAAGCGCGCCGAACGCGCCATGCGTGGAGGTATGGCTGTCGCCGCAGACGATGGTCATGCCCGGCAGCGTGAAGCCCTGCTCGGGCCCGATGATGTGGACGATGCCCTGGCGGATATCGTTTTCGGAATAATAGTCGATGCCGAAATCCTTGGCGTTCCTGGCCAGCGCCTCGACCTGGATGCGGCTTTCCTCGTTCTTGATGCCGAACTTGCGCTCGGGCGAGGTCGGCACGTTATGGTCGACCACGGCCAGCGTCTTTTCCGGATGCCGGACTTTTCTGCCGCTCATGCGCAGGCCTTCGAAGGCCTGCGGGCTGGTGACCTCGTGCACGAGGTGGCGGTCGATATAGAGCAGGCAGGTGCCGTCGTCCTGGCGGTCGACCGTGTGGTCGTCGAAGATCTTGTCGTAGAGGGTGCGCGGTGCGCTCATGTGCGTAAATCCGTCGATATGAGAATGGGAAAAGGACGCCGGCAATCCGGCGCGACGACTGCGATCGGTCGGTTCAGCGAAGTCGGCTGGTGAGCGCGCCACAGACGCGCGCGGAGAAACGCGACGGCAGGCGCTTTCTGTCCTGCAGCACGAAACCCTTATAGGCCGGATCGCTGAAAAGCTTTTCCATGGCGCGGTAAATAGCAATGTTTTGGCTTTTCGGCAATCAGCGCGACTTCCCCTTCTCCTCTTGTGGGAGAAGGTGGATCGGCGCGCAGCGCCGAGACGGATGAGGGGTGTTCCAGCGAAGTGAGGCGTCGGCATTCCCTGGAACACCCTCATCCGGCCGCTTCGCGGCCACCTTCTCCCACAAGGGGAGAAGGCAAGCTGGCGCTCAAACCACCTCGAACACAAACGTCTTCACCAGCGCCGCCGGGTCGCCGATGGCATAGCAGCGGAACCACGGACTTTCCTCGACCAGCCGCCATTTGCCCGCCTGCCTCAGCTCGTCGAACACCGCCTGAAAACCGCCGCTCTCGAAAACCTGGTCGCGCACGGTGAAGATGGCGTGGCCGCCGCTCTTGGTGATGCGCACCAGTTCATGCAGTCCCGAAGCCGGCGCATGGCCGATGGTGAAGACGCCGGTCGAGAAGAAGGCGCGGAAATGCCGGTCGGGCCAGGGCAGCTGGCCGCCGAGCATCGCTTTCTTCAGCTCGCTATAGGCCGGCCTGCCACTGGCATGGCGGCTGCCGGCGATCTTCAGCATGTCATCGGAGAGGTCGAGCCCGGCGATGTCGCCATAGCCCAGAGCCTTCAGCGACGGCCCCGACAGGCCCGTGCCGCAGCCGGCGTCGAGCAGCGGACCTTCGCTCGTCGGCACGTGCCGCGCCACCCAGGCGGTGATGAGGAAAGGCAGAAGATAGCCGAGCGAGGCGGTCTCGCTGTCATAGGTCGCGGCCCATTCGGCATAGGCCTTGGCGAGCCCTTCCGGCGAGTCGGCCGAATAGACGGAATCCAGCGCCGCATTGGCCTTGTCGAAATTCATAGGGCTTGTCCTCCGCGATGGTGAGCTGAAGGATCGTAGCGCGCCCCGAGGCAGCCGGCTATTCCTGATACTGGCGACGCAGCCGCTGTTCCAGCCCCCGCAGCGCCAGCGACAGGCCGACGGTTAGGATCAGGTAGATATAGGCGACGATCGAATAGGTCTCGAAGAAGCGGAAGGAGCCCGCGGCATAGACCTTGCCCATCTGGGTGATGTCGGCGACGCCGAGCACCGAGACCAGCGAGGAATCCTTGACCATGGCGACGAAGTCGTTGCCGAGCGGCGGCAGGATGGTGCGGATCGCCTGCGGGAAGACGATGAGCCGGAAACGCTGGACTCGGCTGAGCCCGAGCGCCTTAGCCGCCTCGATCTGGCCCTTCTCGACCGATTGGATGCCGGCGCGGAACACTTCCGAGATGAAGGCCGAGTAGCCGATGGTCAAAGCCATGATGGCGCGCCAGAGCAGCGAGACGTCGCGCACCAGCAACTCGCCCATCAGGCCGGCGCCCTGCAGCGGCGCGGTCAGCGCATTCCAGGCGGCGACGAAGGCCGGCGCGCCGGCAAAGGCGATCCAGAACAGCAGCACCAGGATCGGCACGCCGCGGATGATCTCGACATAGAAGCGCGCGGTCTGGCGCAGCCACTGCGATCCCGACAGCGCCATCAGCGCGATGCCAAGCCCGAAGGCGGAGGCTAAAGCGAAAGCGACCGCGGTGACGAAGATGGTGATGCCGATGCCCTTGGCGACTGTGGCGAAGACTTGCGCATAGAGGTCGCTGGAAGCGATGGCGATGGCGGCGGCCAAGGCAAGGCTGGCCGCGGCCGCCAGCCACCAGGGGAATTCGGGTTTGGATGTGGGCGTCGGCATCAGGCGATGCCATCGCGGCCGTTTTTGCGATAGCAGCGCTCTACGAGACCCCCCTCTGTCCTGCCGGACATCTCCCCCTCAAGGGGGGAGATTGGCTGCTTCGGCCTCGCCGTCCATCCTGCAGCGTTGGGGATTAGCGAAAGCCGGCGCGACGTCCGATCTCCCCCCTTGAGGGGGAGATGCCCGGCAGGGCAGAGAGGGGGGCCTTGGCGCAATGTCAGCGCAATTTCCTGCAAACTCTCTGCGCGCCACAAGATGAGCTCACTGCCCCATCTTGTAGTCGAGGAACCATTTCTTGTTGAGCTTGTCGATCGTGCCGTCGGCCTTGAGCGAAGCGATGGCGGCATTGACCGGCTTCACCAGCTCCGAGCCCTTCGGGAAGATGAACCCAAAATCCTCGGTACCGAGCGGTCCGCCGATCAGCTTGAGCTTGCCTTCGGAGGCATCGACATAGCCCTGGCCGGCGGTGCCGTCGGTGAGCACCACGTCGACGTCGCCGGATTTCAGCGCCTGCACGGTCGCGCCGAACGTCTCGAACAGCTTTATCCGCGGGTTCTGCTCGTTGCCGTCGAGCACGCTGTAGACGGCGGTGTAGAAGGGCGTGGTGCCCGGCTGGGCGCCGATCAGCCCGTCCTTGAAGGCGCCGAAGCTCTTGGCGTCGGTGAAGCGGTTCTCGTCGCCGCGCACCAGCATGAACTGCTCCGAGCGCATATAGGGATCGGAGAAGTCGACCTTCTCCTTGCGGTCGTCCTTGATGGTGATGCCGGTCATGCCGATATTGTACTGGTTGTCGGAAACCGCCTGGATCATCGCGTCCCAGGAGGTGTTCTGGTACTCGACCTTGAAATTCAGCCGCTTGGCGATCTCGTCCATGGCGTCATATTCCCAGCCGATCTGCTTGCCTGTCTTCTTGTCGATGAACTGCAGCGGCGGATAGGCGTTTTCCGTCACCACCACGACCTTTTTGCCGCCGAGATCGGGCAGCGTATCGGCGAGCGCCGCGACAGGCGCGAGAAGGCACGCCATCATGGCGGCCAGCAGCAGTTTCGACTTGGTCATGACAAACTCCCCGAATGTGATTTGGCCGCACGATGTTCGCGCGCCAAGAGAAAACCGCGCCGACTTTAGCTTGCCGCAGGCGCCTTGCAAGCCGGCCCGCGCTGCCGGGGCTCGCCAATGTGAATTCCAATGCTCTTCAGCGATGATTTCGGGGACGGCGATTGCGGCGATCAGTCCTGATCGGCCGTGGCTTCGCGCAATCCGGCGACCAGTCGTGTCAGCGGGCCGTGCAGTGCTTTCAGCTCGGCGCGTTCCAGCGGCATGTTGCAGGCAAGCCCTTCCTGCACGTTGGCGGGAAAGAGGGAGGTGTGAAAGGAACGCTGACCTATTACCTTCGTCATTCCAGGGCGGAGCAAGGAGCGAAGCGACGCGCGTAGACCTTGGAATCCATTCCGTGAGATAAGAGCGATACTGCGGTGCAGACCTATCCTCTCAGGAAAGTTCGACGGAGTTCCATTCTCTACCGCCGCATCGCTCGCGAAGGTAACGGCAAGATTCCAGGGTCTGCGCTCCGCTTCGCGTCGCTCCGCCCCAGAATGACGAAACCGCGAAGGCTTCGATCAAATTCCGAACGCTTGCGATATCTGCACAACGAAAAAAGGCGGCTGAAGCCGCCTTTCCAGAACCTGTCTCGCAAAAACCTTATTCGGCCGAAGCGGCCTCGGCGGCGGCCTTCTTCTCGGCGGCTTCCTTGGCGGCCGTCTCGGCTGCCAGCGCCTGGGCGGCGGCGACCTTCTCGGCCTCGATCCGGGCGCGCTCGGCGTTCAGCGCGTCGCGCTCTTCATCGTTCAGCTTGCGGGCGCGCACGCCGGTGTTTTCCGAAATGCGGGCCGACTTGCCGCGACGGTCGCGCAGATAATAGAGCTTGGCGCGGCGAACCTTGCCGCGGCGCACGATCTCGACGCCCTCGACCATCGGCGAGTAGACCGGGAAAACGCGCTCCACGCCTTCGCCGTAGGAAATCTTGCGTACCGTGAAATTCTCCTGGAAGCCCGAGCCGGCGCGGGCGATGACGACACCCTCATAGGCCTGGACGCGGGTGCGGGTGCCTTCGGTGACACGCACCTGGACGCGCACGGTGTCGCCCGGCTGAAATTCGGGCAGCTTGCGCTTGGCTTCGATCTTGGCGGCCTGTTCGGCCTCGAGCTGGCGGATGAGATCCATCTCAAATATCCACTTCTTGTTCTTCCGACAGTCAGAGCGTCCTGCGCTCGCCTTGCAGTTCCAATGACCGCTCGGCTATGCCCTTTGTCCCCAAATTTGTATCGGGACATCGGGCAGGGACGACTACACCGCACTTGTTGACGGGTCCGAAAGATTGTTCTTCCGGTTCGGGCGGGCACATACAGCCATTTTGCCACTTTGTCACGCCCTAATGCATGTCGCCCGGAAGTGCGCGCGGTTCCGGGACCACGACATGCATCAAAACAAGGGCGTTGCGGCATATTTTGCGCCCATGGCCCACATTTACTGCGGCCGTGCCGGGTTGCGCGCGGCTTGCAAGCTTCCTAAGCGGGGAAATGACTTTCTTCGATGCCGCCTTGCTCTTTCTCTCAGGCTTTGTCTCCGGCGCGGTCAATGCCGTCGCCGGCGGCGGCACCTTCGTCACCTTCGGCGCCATGACGCTGGTCGGCCTGCCGCCGATCGTCGCCAATGCTACCTCCTCGGTGACGCAGTTTCCCGGCTATATCACCTCGACGCTCGCCTATCTCGACGACATCAGGCATTTCTGGCGCCAGGCGCTGCTGCTCTGCGTCATCTCCGCCCTCGGCGCGCTGGCCGGCTCGCTGATCCTGCTTGCGCTCTCCAACCCGTCCTTCCGCGCGCTGGTGCCCTGGCTGCTGATCGCCGCGACCGCGCTGTTCGCCGCCGGGCCATGGTTGAAACCAGCCCCGAAGCCCGGCGCCGAGGCCAAGGTCGGCTCATTCGCCGGATCGCTCGCCCAGTTCGCGACCTCCGTCTATGGCGGCTTCTTCGGCGCCGGCATGGGCGTCATGATGCTGGCGACGCTCGGCCTGACGCAGGCCGGCGACTACCACCGGCTCAACGCGCTGAAGAACATGCTGGCCGTGGTCATCGCAGCCATCGCCATCCTGGTCTTCGTTTCGGGCGGTGTCGTCGCCTGGCCGCAGGCGATCGTCATGATCCCTGGCGGCGCGCTCGGCGGCTATGCAGGCGTCTGGATCGCCAAGCGCGTGCCGCAGGGCGTCGTGCGCGGCTTCGTCGTCGCCGTCGGCCTGTTTCTGGCCTTCTATTATTTCACCAAGGGCTGAGCAGCCCTCAGCAGATCCGGCCGCCGCTCCCGCGTCAGTTTCTCGGCCTCCGCGCGACGCCATTCGGCAATCTTCTTGTGGTTGCCGGAAATCAGCACGTCTGGGATCGGCCTGCCTTCGAACTCCTGCGGACGCGTGTAGTGGGGATGCTCGAGCAGGCCGTTCTCGAAACTTTCTTCCTCGCCGGACACGGCATTGCCCATGACGCCCGGCAGCAGCCGCACCACGGCATCGAGCAGCACAAGTGCTGCCGGCTCGCCGCCCGACAGGATGAAATCGCCGACCGAGACCTCCTCCAGCCCCCGCGCCTCGATCAGCCGCTGGTCGACGCCTTCGAAGCGGCCGCACAGGATGACCGCGCCCGGGCTGGCGGCCAGCGCGCGCACGCGGGCCTGCGTCAGCGGTTTGCCGCGCGGGCTCATCAGCAGCCTTGGACGCTTATCGCCGGGCGGCGAGGCGTGGTCTATGGCCTTGGCCAGCACGTCGGCGCGCATCACCATGCCGGCGCCGCCGCCGGCCGGCGTGTCGTCGACGGTGCGGTGCTTGTCGGTGGCGAAATCGCGGATCTGGATCGCTTCGAGCGACCAAGTTCCGGCCTCCAGCGCGCGGCCGGCCAGCGACAGGCCGAGCGCGCCCGGAAACATCTCCGGATAGAGCGTCAGCACCGAGGCGGCAAAGCTCACCGGTTGCCCCCGGCATCCTTCGGTCCGCGCGGCCGACCCTTCGGGTCAAAGCCGGCATCCCTGGGCGCTTCGTCGCCTTCTTCGTCTTCGACCAGCCCCGCCGCCTGAGGGTTGACCTCAACGAATCCGTCGGCGATCGAGACATGCGGCACCGCGGCCTGCGTGAACGGAATCAGCACGCCCTTGCGACCGGCAAGCGTGACGTCGAGTATGTCGCCGCCACCGAAATTATGCACCGCGACGACCTTGCCGATGACGCCCGTATCATCCCTGACATCGAGGCCGATGAGATCGGCGTGATAGAACTCGTCCTCCTCGCCCTCGTCGGGCAGCACCGAGCGGTCGACGAAAAGCTCGGTGCCGGCCAGCGCCTCGGCGGCATTGCGGTCGCCGACGCCTTTGAAACGCACGACCACCACAGTCCCGGCCGGCCTGATATCGGTGATCTGGAAGGCGCGGCCGTCCTTGGCATAAAGCGGGCCGTAATCGGCCAGCGCCAGCGGGTCTCCGGTGAAGGTTTTCACCCGCAATTCGCCCTTGATGCCGTGCGCGGCGCCGATGACGGCCATCTGTACGGGGTTTTCGAGCTTCGACATCGGCGGCGCTTCCTTTGCTCCTGCTCTAACGCCGTCAAGCCGCCATTTCAATGACGGCCTCTTCACCGCTTCCTAACCCGCATGCCCGAAACTGCCGCCATGCAGGAATTCCTCATCCCGTCAAAACCCGACCTTCAGGCGGCCCGCGAGACCTGGCTGAAGACGCTGGCGCATGAGCGCCGCTTGTCGCCGGAAACGGTCGAGGCCTATGAGCGCGACACCCGCCAATTCCTGCATTTCTTGACCGGCCATTGCGGCGGCGCGCCGGGTATCTCCGACATTGCCGACCTGCGGCCGGCCGATTTGCGCGGCTTCCTCGCCGCGCGGCGCAACACCGGCGCTGGCGCCCGCACGCTGGGGCGCGGCCTTGCCGGCATCCGCTCGCTGCTGCGCTTTCTCGAAAAACGCGGTCTGGTCAACGCGGCGGGCGCCGCAGCCCTGCGCGCGCCGCGCCAGCCGAAATCGCTGCCCAAGCCGCTGACGGCAAGCGACGCCAGACAGGTCGTGGCGATGGAGGGCCAACTGGCGGAAGAGCCGTGGATCGCCGCGCGTAACGCCGCCGTGCTGACGCTGCTCTACGGCTCCGGCCTGCGCATCTCCGAGGCGCTGGGCCTGACCGGCGCCGACCTGGCGACGGAAGCCGACAGCGTGCTGCGCGTCACCGGCAAGGGCGGCAAGACGCGGCTGGTGCCTGTGCTGCCGGTAGCCCGCAAGGCGGTTGCCGAATACCGCCGGCTCTGCCCTTTCCATATTGGTTCCGACGGCCCGCTGTTCCGTGGCGCCCGTGGCGGCTTGCTCAACCCGGCCATCGTCCAGCGCGAAATGGCGAAGCTGCGCTCGGCGCTCAACCTGCCCGACACCGCGACGCCGCACGCCCTGCGGCATTCCTTCGCCACCCACCTGCTCGGCCGCGGCGGCGACCTGCGCACCATCCAGGAACTGCTCGGCCACGCCAGCCTTTCGACCACCCAGATCTACACCGGCGTCGACACCGCAAGGCTGCTCGACATCTACGAGAAGGCGCATCCAAGGGCGTGAAGCCGCTGGGGTGGCGCGAAGCCCCGCGGCTTCGTCATTCCAGGGCGAAGCAAGGAGCGTAGCGACGCACGCAGACCCTGGTATCCTGCCGTGACCTCGTCCGAGGGGTGCAACGGTGTAGAATTCTGGACCGCAGCGGCGCTTTGAAGACACGGAATGGATCCTCGGGTCTGCGCTGCGTCGCTTCGCTCCTTGCTCCGCCCGTGGATGACGAAGCGATAGACGTTTCGGTCAACGCATTCCTTCCGAAAACCCGAGCGAACATCAAAGCTCACCGGACCGGAAACAATTTCATCCTCCCGGTTAACCGTTTTGCCGCTTTTCGGCGCTAAGACGCTTCCCATGAAACGCGTCATCGCCATCGCCGACCGCGCGGCCCTGGTCTCGTTGAAGCTGCTTGCAGCGCTCAACCTGCTGTTTTTCCTGTCTTTCCTCGCCGTTCTGCTGCTCGCCAGCCGGGCCCATGCCGCAGCGCCCAATTGCGCCGGCGCCGATCTTTTGACCGCGCTGGAGAAGAACGATCCCGCCGCCTTCAAGAAGGTCGAGACCGAGGCCGCGGCCGTTCCCGACGGCAAGGGCCTGCTGTGGAAGCTGGAGAAGCCCGGCGAAAAACCGTCCTATCTGTTCGGCACCATGCACATGACGGATACGCGCGTCACGACGCTGCCGGCCGCGGCGCAGAAAGCCTATGACGGCGCGGGCACAATCGTCATCGAAACCACCGATGCGATGGACAAGGCCAAGATGATGGCCGCGATGGCCAGCGAACCCGGCCTGATGATGTTCACCGACAACACCACGCTGTCGTCGCTCTTGTCGCCCGACGATGCGGCGGCGCTGGACAAGGGGCTCGACGCGCGCGGCATCCCGCCGGCGACGGTCGCCAAGATGAAGCCGTGGATCCTGTCGGCGATGATGGCGTTGCCGGCCTGCGAGGTGGCGCGCCAGAGCGCCGGCGAACCCGTGCTGGACGTCAAGCTTGCCTCGGACGCCAAGGCTTCGGGCAAGGACGTCGAAGGGCTCGAAACCGCCGTCGATCAGTTGCGCGCGATGGCCTCGCTGCCGATCGAATTCCACATGAAGAGCTTGGTCGAGACGATGAAGCTCGGCGACAAGGTGAACGACGTCAACGAGACGATGATCGTGCTCTACCAGCGTGGCGAGGTCGGCATGTTCTGGCCGCTGTTCCGCGCCGTGCTGCCGGAGACGGCGGACGACAAGGCCGGCTATGCCGCCTTCGAGCAGACCATGATCACCAGCCGCAATAAGGTGATGGCGGCGCATGCCGGGCCGATATTGGCCAAGGGCAACGTCTTCATGGCCGTCGGCGCCATGCATCTGCCCGGTTCGGAAGGACTGGTCGAGGATTTTCGCAAGGCAGGGTATACTGTTACCGCCGTCAACTGAGTCGTCTGGCGGCTGGCGGACCTGAAAACGCCGGTTTTTCAGCGCTTTCCGTCCGTCCGCGTGAAACCCGATGCGGGCTCAGCGCGTTGATGGCTGTTATTTTGATGACTTTCATCCAAGGAGGACACGTTTCATGGCGAACCCTAACGACCCGTTCACCCCTTCGAGCACGCCTCCCACCTCGAGTGGCGGTGGCGGCGGCAGCGGCTGGCTGATCGCCCTTGTTGTCATTATCCTGGCCGTGGTTGCGTATTATGTCTTTGGCAGAAGCGGCGGCGAGCATGCGCCCGCCCCGGCTGAGCCGCCGGCCGCCAGCACGCCGGCTCCGGCCCCTGCAACGCCTGCTCCGGCGCCTGAGCCAACTCCGGCGCCTGCCCCGGCTCCCGCGCCAGCTCCGGCACCTGCGCCCGCGCCCGCGCCCACCCCTGCGCCAGCCCCGGCACCTGCGCCGGCTCAGTAACCTGGCAACAGCTTGAAGATGAACGGCCCGCCGAGAGGCGGGCCGTTTTGGTTGGGGCAGGCAAATCGCGGAGAATGGTGGCATGACCGGGTGTTCGGTAGCGGAAGTTGCTATAATGTTCTCGTGCAACCGAGTCGGGCATCCTTATGACTGATGATGAAAATGAACCGGTTCATCTGGTAGAAGACGAAGAGACTGGCGATCGGTTTCTCGTCTACAGCACCGAAAAAGGCATTCAGCTCGATATCCGCTTCGAAGGTGACACCCTGTGGATGACGCAGGCGCAGATTGCCGACCTATTTGGGCGGGATCGCACCACGATCACGCGACATATCAACAATGTAATTGAGGAGGGGGAACTCGACGAAGCGACTTCTGTGCAAAAAGTGCACATAAGTCTGGGCAGGCCGGTCGCTGTCTACAACCTGGATATGGTGATCTCGGTTGGCTATCGGGTGTCATCGACCCAGGCCACTCTTTTCCGTCGCTGGGCCACGGGCATCCTGGTCCAGTTCGCCAAGAAGGGATTCATTGTCGATTCTCCACGTCTAAAGCGTCCCGAGAGTGCAGATCGGGTCGCTGAGCTACGTGAGATAATCCGTGACATTCGTTCCGACGAGGCGAACATCTACCGCGAGCTGCGCAGCATTTGCGCCATGTGCCAGGACTACGACGGCACCACCGAAGCGGCGCGCGAGTTCTATCAACGGACGCAAGCCAAGCTGGTCTACGCGGTCACATCGCAGACGCCCGCGGAAATAATCGCCGCCAGGGCAAACTACCAATTTGAAAACATGGGCTTACGGTCGTGGCCAAACGACAACATTAGAAAGACTGATGTCGCCGTTTCGAAGAACTATCTCGCTGAAGGCGAGATCAAAGAGCTAAACCGGCTCACGACCATCTTGCTCGACATATTCGAAGACCAGCTCGACATGGGCAGGCTTGTCGTGATGCAGGATGCGCAGGCCCTTCTCGACCAACAGTTGCGTCAGCTTGGGCGAACAGTCCTGCGATCCGGCGGCTCCGTGAAAACCTCTGACGCAAAGCGTATCGCTGAAGCGCAGTACGAGAAATTCGATCGGCAGCGGAAGCTTGAACGCCATCAGGAAGCTGACGAACGCATCGCCTCCTTGGCCAAGGAGGCGAAGAAACTGCCGAAGTCGCCACGCCGATAGCAGACAAAGATAGAAGAAGCCTATGACGCCTTTCAGATGTGAATAGGCTTGAAGAACGTGGCCAGCGCCGCTTCCTTGACCGCTTCCGACATCGTCGGATGCGCGTGGCAAGTCCGCGCCAGGTCTTCCGAGGAGCCGCCGAACTCCATCAGCACCGCCGCCTCGTGGATCATCTCGCCGGCGCCGAAGCCGACGATATGGACGCCGAGCACGCGGTCGCTTTGTTTGTCGGCCAGGATCTTCACGAAGCCGTCGGTATGCAACATGGCGCGCGCGCGGCCATTGGCGCTGAACGGGAATTTTCCGGCCTTGTAGTCGATGCCGGCCTTCTTCAGCTCTTCTTCGGTCTTGCCGACCGAAGCGATCTCCGGGCTGGTGTAGACGACGCTCGGGATGACGTCGTAATTCACATGGCCGGCCTGGCCGGCGATCGTTTCGGCCACCGCGACGCCCTCGTCCTCGGCCTTGTGCGCCAGCATCGGCCCGGCAATGACGTCGCCGATGGCATAAATGCCAGGCACATTGGTCCTCAAATGCCCGTCGGTCTTGACGCGGCCGCGCTCGTCGACCTCGACGCCGGCTTCCTTCAGCCCGAGGCTGTCGGCATAGGGGCGCCGCCCCGTGGCGACCAGCACGACGTCCGCCTCAATGGTTTCGGCCGCGCCGCCCTTGACCGGCTCGAAGGTGACGCTGGCGCCCTTCTTGACCTTGGAGACGCCGGTGACCTTGGCGCCGAGCTTGAACTCGAAACCCTGCTTAGAAAGCAGCCGCTGGAACTGCTTCGACACCTCGCCGTCCATACCGCCCAGGATAGTGTCGAGGAACTCAACCACGGTGACCTTGGCGCCGAGCCGGGCCCACACCGAGCCGAGTTCCAGCCCGATGACGCCGCCGCCGACGACGACGAGGCTGGCGGGCACCTTGGCCAACGACAACGCGCCGGTGGAGGAGACGATCGCCTTCTCGTCGAAATCGACCTTGACGCCCGGAATGCCGGCGACATCCGAGCCGGTGGCGATGACGATGTTCTTGGTCTCGATCTCCTCGACCTTGCCGTCCTCGCCCGTCACTGAAACCTTGCCGCCGGAAATCACCTTGCCGGTGCCGCGAAAGGAATCGATCTTGTTCTTCTTGAACAGGAACGCGACGCCGTTGACGTTGGACGTCACCGTCGCGTCCTTATGTGCCATCATCTTCTTCAGGTTGAGCTTCGGCGCCGGTAGCTCGATGCCCAGCGTATCGAAGGCATGGCCGGCTTCCGCGAACATCTCGGAGGCGTAGAGCAGCGCCTTCGACGGGATGCAGCCGATGTTGAGGCAGGTGCCGCCGAAGGTGGCGTTCTTCTCGACCACCGCCGTCTTCAGCCCGAGCTGTGCCGCCTTGATGGCGCAGACATAGCCGCCCGGTCCCGATCCGATGATAACGACGTCATAAGCCATGATGGTGTCCTTCTGGTCTGGCCCTCAGCGGCCGCCGCTCACATTCAGGATCGCGCCCGTTATATAGGAGGCCGCATCCGACAAAAGATAGAGAACCGCGCTGGCGACTTCGTCGGCTGTCCCGGCGCGTTTCATCGGCAGCAAATCCTGCATCCGCGCCACCCGATCGGGCTGGCCGCCCGAGGCATGGATTTCGGTCTCGGTGATGCCGGGGCTGACCGCGTTGACGCGAATGCCTTCGAGCACCACCTCACGCGCCAGGCCGATGGTCATGGTGTCGATCGCGCCCTTGGAGGCGGCATAGTCGACATATTCGCCGGGCGAACCCAGCCTGGCCGCTGCCGAGGACAAGTTGACGATGGCACCGCCCTGGCCGCCGTGTCGCGTCGACATGCGCTTGACCGCTTCGCGGGCGCAGAGAAAGGAGCCGACGACATTGATGCGCATCATGCGCTCCAGCCGCGCCGCGCTCATCTCGTCGACCCGCGCCTTGACGTCGACGATGCCGGCATTGTTGACGAAGGCATCGAGCCGGCCGAACGCCCGGTCGACGGCTTCGAACATCGCCAGGACATCGGCCTCGTTGCCGACATCGCCTCTGACCGCGAAAGCATCGCCGCCACCGGCTTTGAGCTCGGCGACCAGCATGTCCGCCGCCGCCTGGTTGGAGACATAGTTGACCGCCACCCGGTAGCCGGCTTGGCTTGCCTGCCGGCAGATGGCGGCGCCGATGCCGCGGCTGCCGCCGGTAACCAGCAGCGTCTTTTTCTCGGCGCTCATTCCTGGCAGCCTTTCAGCACGAAGATGTCCCAAGGCACCTTGGAGAAACCGGCGGGACCATAGGCGGCCGACATCTCCAGCGACGCTCCGAGATCGGGAAAGATCAGGCTTTTCGGTGCCTCGGCGCCTTCGGCCGGCAGCAGGCCGATCGTGCCCTTGTCGTCGGCGCTGTAGACGACGCCTTCCCAGACCGTGCAGGCGGCAAGCTCCTCGCCGGTGACGTCGCCGGTCGGGCATTTGTACATCAGCGAGCCATGCGGCCGCGCGGCCGATCCCTCGGTCCACATGGCAATGCCGTCGAGCACGACATTGTTGTCGAGGATCATGCGGAAATTGTTGGTGATCGTCGCCGAACTGCCGGCCGGCGTGAAATCGATCTCGGCGCCGCTCTTTGCTTCGCCATAGATGGCAAGCTGGATCGGGCAGGCGGCCTCGGCGCTGGAATTCACTGCCGTAAGCGCCAGCGATCCGGCCATCAATCCGATCATGGGCGAGGCGGCACTCGTCATCGCTTGCCCTGGTCGCTTTCGCGGCCGTCGGCGTTTTCGAGCACGCCGAAGTCGGTCATCAGGACCACCGGCTCACCCGCCGCGTCCAGCCCCCAGAAGGACGGATAGAAACCATCGCCCCAGCCGCTCCAGAATATCGCAATGTTGACCGGATTGCCGGCGGCCGGACGGTGCATGACGAACCGGTCCTGGTTGGGCGCGAACTCGGCCGCCAGCACATCGTCATAATAGTTCTGATCGGGCTTCAGCTTGTCCTGCGCGGCCGTCATCAAGGCCATCGCCGCCTTGTCCATGAACGAGCCGAGGCCGGCATCGACGGGATAGCCGAAGATTTCGTCGCCGTTCAGCGTCGAGACGTCCTGGCCGGGCAATGTGGCGAGCTCCCAGCGCACCGGCACGCCCGGCCGGAAGCGAAGGAACGCCGCGGCCACGCGACCCTGCGCCTCGAACAGCGCGACCGGATAGTGCCCGGGCTTCACCCTGCGCGCCAGCGCCGGCCAGTCGTCGGTCGTGATCAGAGGATCGCAGGCGATGATCTCGCCGGTCGGGAGTTCGAGCTCGCCGATCGGCGTGACGGTGATCTTGCGCTCTGCCAATTGCGCGTCGCTGAGCGCAAAGATGCCGAAATTGCTGCTGGCCGTCGCCGGATCCCAGTCGGCGGCCATTGCGGGCGACGGGATGGCGGCGGAGAGGCCAAGCAGGAAGATGCTACGCCGCAAGCCGCATGCCGTCCGGCCGAGCCCGAACCGTTCCAGCCAGCCGCTCATTGCGGATCGGCTCCGATCACAGATCGAGCACCAGCCGCTCGGGATCCTCCAGGCTTTCCTTGACCCGCACCAGGAAGGTCACCGCTTCCTTGCCGTCGACGATGCGGTGGTCGTAGCTCAGCGCCAGATACATCATCGGCCGGATGACGATCTGGCCGCCGACCACCATCGGCCGCTCCTGGATCTTGTGCATGCCAAGAATGCCCGACTGCGGCGCGTTCAGGATCGGCGTCGACATCAGCGATCCGTAAACACCACCGTTAGAAATCGTAAACGTCCCGCCTTGCATATCCGCCACCGACAGCTTGCCGTCGCGCGCGGCGAGGCCCAGACGGCCGATCTCCTTCTCGATCTCGGCGATGGACATCTGGTCGGCATCGCGCACCACCGGCACCACCAGCCCCTTGTCGGTGCCGACGGCAACGCCGACATGGGCGAAGTTCTTGTAGATGATGTCGGTGCCGTCGATCTCGGCATTGACCGCCGGGATCTCCTTCAGCGCGTGCGTCACAGCCTTGGTGAAGAAGCCCATGAAGCCGAGCTTCACGCCATGCTTCTTCTCGAACACGTCCTTGTACTTGGACCGCAGCGCCATCACCGCGCTCATATCCACCTCGTTGAAAGTGGTGAGCATGGCGGCGGTCGACTGCGCCTCCTTCAGGCGGCGCGCGATGGTCTGGCGCAGCTTGGTCATGCGCACGCGTTCCTCGCGCGGCGCATCGGCGGTCGAGGACGGCGCCCGGGCAACGACCGGCGCTGGAGCCGGAGCAGCCTTCGGCGTCTCGGCCGGCTGGGAAGGGGCGCCCTTGGCGATGGCGTCGAGCACGTCGCCCTTCAGCACCTGGCCGCGCTTGCCGGAGCCGGACAACTGGTCGACCGAGAGATTGGCCTCCGCGATCAGCTTGGCGGCGGCAGGCGCCGGCGGCATGGTGCGCGGCTCGATCTGGCCGGCATCGCCAGCGATTCTGGCGGTTTCGGCCGCGGCCTGCTTGCCGGTGGATGCGGCATCCGGGCTGGAAGCCTGGGCGACTGCCTGCGGCTTGGTCGCCGGGGCCGCGCCGCCCGCCGAAATCGATCCGAGCAACGCCCCGACATTGACCGTCTCGCCTTCCTTGACGGCGATCTCGGCCAGCGTTCCGGCGCCCGCGGCGGGCACTTCCACCGTCACCTTGTCGGTTTCGAGCTCGACCAGTGGCTCGTCGGTGGCGATCGCGTCGCCGACCTTCTTGAACCACTTGCCGACAGTCGCCTCGGTGACGGATTCGCCGAGAGTGGGGACGCGGATTTCGGTAGCCATTGTGCCTGTCCGTTGTCTTCTTGAGGTCTGTTTCGTCCGGTCTGCTTACCCGCCCGGCGCCCTTATTCGCCGAGAGCGTCGTCGAGCAGCGCGGCCAGCTGGCTGAGATGCTTCGACATCAACCCAGTCGCCGGCGAGGCCGAGGCCGGCCGGCCGGTGTAGCGCACCCGCTGATGCTTGGCGTCGATATGCGCCAGCACCCATTCGAGATAGGGATCGATGAACGACCAGGCGCCCATGTTCTTGGGCTCTTCCTGGCACCACACCATCTCGGCGTTGCGGAAGCGTGACAGCTCGGTGATCAGCGCCTTGGCCGGGAACGGATAGAGCTGTTCGACGCGCAGCAGGTAGATGTCGTTGATGCCGCGCTTCTCGCGCTCCTCATAGAGGTCGTAATAGACCTTGCCCGAGCACAGCACGACACGGCGGATCTTGGAGTCCTTCACCAGCTTGATCGGCTGGTCGGCCAAGAGCTGCGCATCGTCCCAAAGCAGGCGGTGGAACGAGCTTTCGCCCGACATTTCCGGCAGCGTCGACACCGCCCGCTTGTGGCGCAGCAGCGACTTCGGCGTCATCAGGATCAGCGGCTTGCGGAAGTCGCGCTTCAACTGCCGGCGCAGGATATGGAAATAATTGGCCGGCGTGGTGACGTTGGCGACCTGCATGTTGTCTTCGGCGCAAAGCTGCAGGAAGCGCTCCAGCCGCGCCGACGAATGCTCCGGCCCCTGGCCCTCATAGCCATGCGGCAGCAGACATACGAGACCCGACATGCGGAGCCACTTGCGCTCGCCCGACGAGATGAACTGGTCGAACACGACCTGGGCGCCATTGGCGAAGTCGCCGAACTGCGCCTCCCAGAGCGTCAGCGCCTTGGGCTCGGCCAAGCTGTAGCCATACTCGAAGCCGAGCACCGCCTCTTCCGACAGCATCGAGTTGATCACCTCGTAGCCGGCCTGCGCCGCCGACAGGTTGTTGAGCGGGATGTAGCGGTTCTCGTCGCGCTGGTCGTAAAGCACCGAATGGCGCTGCGAGAAGGTACCGCGCTCCGAATCCTGCCCGGAAAGCCGGATCGGATTGCCGTCGAGCAGGATGGCGCCGAAGGCCAGCGCCTCGGCCGTCGACCAATCGATACCTTCGCCCGACTCGATCGCCTGGCGGCGGTTTTCGAGGAAGCGCAGGATGGTCTTGTGCGCCTCGAAGTCCTTCGGCACCTCGGTCAGCTTCTTGCCGATCTCCTTCAGCGTGCGCACCGGCACGGCGGTCTTGCCGCGCCGCTGTTCGTCCTGGTTGTCGGCGGTGCGCAGGCCCGACCACGCGCCGTCCAGCCAGTCGGCCTTGTTGGGCTTGTAGTGCTGGCCGACTTCCCATTCGGCTTCCAGATGCGCGCGCCAGTCGGCCCGCATCTTGTCGACCTCGGCCTGGGTGACGTGGCCTTCGGCGATCAGCCGGTCGGCATAGATCTGCACCACGGTCTTATGGCTGCGGATGTTGCGGTACATGATCGGCTGGGTGAAGGACGGTTCATCGCCTTCATTGTGGCCGAAGCGGCGGTAGCAGAACATGTCGACCACCACCGGCTTGTGGAACTTCATGCGGAATTCGGTCGCTACCTTCGCGGCATGCACCACCGCTTCCGGATCGTCGCCATTGACGTGGAAGATCGGCGCCTCGATCATCTTGGCCACATCCGACGGATAGGGCGAGGAGCGCGAGAAGCGCGGATTGGTGGTGAAACCGATCTGGTTGTTGATGATGAAATGCAACGTGCCGGCGACGCGATGCCCGCGCAGGCCCGACAGGCCGAGGATTTCCGCGATCACGCCTTGGCCGGCAAAGGCGGCGTCGCCGTGCAGCAGCAGCGGCATGACCTTGGCGCGCTCCGACAGCGGCACGATCTCGCCGCGCTCACGGCCGGACAACTGATCCTGCTTGGCGCGCGCCTTGCCCATCACGACAGGGTCGACAATTTCCAGATGCGAGGGATTGGCCGTCAGCGACAGGTGCACCTTGTTGCCGTCGAACTCGCGGTCCGACGAGGCGCCGAGGTGGTACTTGACGTCGCCCGAGCCTTCGACCTCGTCGGGAGCCGCCGAGCCGCCCTTGAATTCGTGGAAGATGGCGCGGTGCGGCTTGGCCATGACCTGGGAGAGCACGTTGAGGCGGCCGCGATGCGCCATGCCGAGCACGATTTCCTTCAGGCCGAGCTGGCCGCCGCGCTTGACGATCTGTTCCAGCGCCGGGATCAGCGACTCGCTGCCATCGAGGCCGAAACGCTTGGTGCCCTTGTACTTGACGTCGATATATTGCTCGAAGCCCTCGGCCTCGACCAGCTTCGACAGGATCGCCTTCTTGCCAGTGGCGGTGAAGGTGATCTCCTTGTCGGCGCCTTCGATGCGCGCCTGAATCCAGGCCTTCTCTTCCGGGTCGGAGATGTGCATGAACTCGACGCCGAGCGTCGAGCAATAGGTGCGGGTCAGGATATCCAGCATCTGCCGGATGCTGCCGAATTCGAGCCCGAGCACATTGTCGAGGAAGATCGGCCGGTCGTAATCGGCTTCGGTGAAGCCGTAATTCTCCGGCGACAGCTCGTTATAGTCCTCGAGCGGCTTGGCGATGCCGAGCGGGTCGAGATTGGCGTGCAGGTGGCCGCGCATGCGGTAGGCGCGGATCATCATGATGGCGCGCACGGAATCGCGCGTCGCCTGGTGCACGTCGGCGTCGGAAAGCACGGCGCCGTTGATGACGGCCTTTTCCTTGACCTTCTTTTCGATCGCCTTTTCGACCAGACCCCAATTGCCGTCGAGCGCCGAGACCAGCTCGCCATTGGCCTGCAGCGGCCAGGAAGGCTTCGCCCAGGAGGCGCCCTTAGCGTTCTTGCGGACATCGCCCGCGTCGTCCTTCAGCGCCGCGAAGAAATCCTGCCACTCCGGATCGACGGAGGCCGGATTGTCCTCATAGGCCGCGTAGAGCGCGTCGATATAGTCGGCATTGCCGCCATAAAGGAATGAGGTGAGCGAGAATTGGTCGTTGGCCTGATCTTGTCTTGCCATTTTCGTCTGCGGAGCCTGGCTCCGTCTCCTTTTCTGGAAGGGAGTAGGGGAGTAAGGCAGTAGGGGAGTAGGGCATTTTTGCCGCTGATCTTTCCCTACTCCCCTATTCCCTTACTCCCCTACTCCCTTAACCCTTGATCGCCTCGACCAGCGTCGTGCCGAGCCTGGCCGGCGACGGCGACACCTTTATGCCGGCCGATTCCATCGCCGCGATCTTGTCTTCCGCGCCGCCCTTGCCGCCGGAGATCACCGCGCCCGCGTGGCCCATGGTGCGGCCGGCCGGCGCGGTGCGCCCGGCGATGAAGCCCGCCATCGGTTTCTTGCGGCCGCGCTTGGCTTCGTCCTTGAGGAACTGTGCGGCGTCTTCCTCGGCCGAGCCGCCGATCTCGCCGATCATGATGATCGACTTGGTCTCGTCGTCGGCGAGGAACATCTCCAGCACGTCGATGAATTCGGTGCCCTTGACCGGGTCGCCGCCGATGCCCACCGCTGTGGTCTGGCCGAGGCCGACATTGGTGGTCTGGAAGACTGCCTCATAGGTAAGCGTTCCCGAGCGCGAAACAACGCCGACCGAGCCCTTGCGGAAGATGTTGCCGGGCATGATGCCGATCTTGCATTCGTCGGGCGTCAGCACGCCCGGGCAGTTCGGGCCGATCAGCCGCGAGATGGAGCGGTCGAGCCGCGCCTTGACCTTGACCATGTCCATCACAGGGATGCCTTCGGTGATGCAGACGATGAGCGGGATCTCGGCCTCGATCGCCTCGATGATGGCCTCGCCGGCTCCCGCCGGCGGCACGTAGATGACGGAGGCGTTGGCGCCGGTCTTTGCCTTGCCCTCGGCGACGGTGGCGAAGATCGGCAGGTTTTCGCCTTTCGAACCGGTCCAGGTCTCGCCGCCCTTCTTCGGGTTGATGCCGCCCACCATCCGGGTGCCGTGATAGGCCAGCGCCTGCTCGGTATGGAACGTGCCGGTCTTGCCGGTCAGACCCTGGACCAGCACCTTGGTATTCTTGTCGACGAGAATGGACATCGTGGCCCTTTTCTAAAAACCGTTGATCGAGGAAGGCGGAACGCGCCGGTAGAGGCCGCTCACCATGTCTTGCCATGCATCGCTGCCGGCGGGCTTGAACTGAAGTTTCATGCGGTAGGCGTCAGCGCCGTCAAAGCTGTACGCCGCGCGCGCGGCACCGCGCGGCGACGAGCGTTCCAGCATCAGCTCGCTGCCGTTCCACCTGCCGGTAGCCGGCGACATCGGCACGAATCCCATCGAGTCGAACTGATGCATGGTGACGAGGCCGCTCTGCTGGTCGAAGCCGAACACATTATGCGCGCCGAACGAGACGGTGCCGTCGCGGCGCTGGCGATAGCGCTGCACCACGAACAGGCCGCCGAACTCAGCCTCGGACTGCACTTCCGACGTTGCCGTGCCGGCATCGGTCCATTGCGTGGCCGCAATCTCTTCCTCGCCGCGCCACGCGCCGACCAGCGCCTGCAGGCGTTGGTGGCCGCCCGAGAGGGAAGAGAAGGGTGACGCGTTCATGGCTCAGAGCCGCTTCAGGTCGGTGACGGTGAGGTCACTCCGGGCGTTGCCCGTGTTGAGCGTCGTCGCCGGCTCGAACATCAGCACCACCGGCTCCTTCGTCAGCGAGCGCGGCCGATGCTCGACGCCGCGCGGCACGACGATGAAGTCGCCCTCGCCGAGCTCGACCGGCCCGTCGCGGAAGTCGATGGCGATCCTGCCGCGCAGCACGAGAAAGGCTTCGTCCTCATGGTCATGCGCATGCCAGTCGAAAACCTCGCCGAACTTGGCGACCTTGGCCTGGGCATCGTTGACGTCGCCGGCGATATGCGGATCGAAGACCTTGGCGATCTTCGCGTCCGCCGCCTCGACCAGGTTTATCTTGCGCGGAGGCATCCGCTCATTCCTTTTCATCTGGCGTCCGCGAGGCGCTGGTCGCCAATCTCATCTCTCAGATAATGGTGAGGCATAAGGCCAAGAACGTTCTCTTTGCCGTACATCCAACCTCTCATTTTCATCGAAGGTTTGAACGGACTCTTCCCGCTTCCAACGACAACGTACCACTCGCGCCCAACCTCGTCTGATGCCCGGTACAGCCAGAAATGCCGCTCATCTTCCGTTTGCTCAGCGACCGCGCCGTGCACTTTGTAGTGCATCGGCTTCTCGTCCAACTTCGAATGATCGTGGCACCAACAAAGATACTGCTCGATTTCATCGATCGAATACGGACACGCGGCCGGCTGATCGAGGCTTTGAACTTCTTCCTCCCAATGGACTGGGAAGCTACTCACGCAGCGCTCTCCTTGGTTAGCCCTTCACCGCCTTGACGATCTTCTTGGCCGCGTCATCCAGATCGTCGGCCGACACGACATTGAGGCCGCTGTCGTTGATGATCTTCTTGCCGAGCTCGGCATTGGTGCCTTCGAGACGCACGACCAGCGGCACCTTCAGGCCCACTTCCTTGACCGCGGCGATCACGCCCTCGGCGATGACGTCGCACTTCATGATGCCGCCGAAGATGTTGATCAGGATGCCTTCGACGGCCGGATCCTTGGTGATGATCTTGAACGCCGCCGTGACCTTTTCCTTGGAGGCGCCGCCGCCGACGTCGAGGAAGTTAGCCGGCTCGGCACCATAGAGCTTGATGATGTCCATCGTGGCCATGGCAAGGCCGGCGCCGTTGACCATGCAGCCGATATTGCCGTCGAGCGCGACATAGGCGAGGTCGTATTTCGACGCCTCGATCTCCTTCTCGTCCTCCTCGGAGGTGTCGCGCAGCTCCATCACGTCCGGATGGCGGAACAGCGCATTGTTGTCGAACGACACTTTGGCGTCGAGCACGCGCAGATGCCCGTCCTTCATGACGATCAGCGGGTTGACCTCGAGCAGGCTCATATCCTTCTCGGCAAAGGCCTTGTAGAGGATCGGGAACAGCGTCCCGCCGTCCTTCGCCGCATCGCCGTCGAGCTTCAGCGCGGCGTTGAGCTTCTTCACCTCGTCGGCGCTCACACCCTTTTCCGGATCGATGGCGACGGTGACGATCTTTTCCGGCGTGTCGTGGGCGACCGTCTCGATATCCATGCCACCCTCGGTGGAGACGACGAAGGCGATGCGGCCGACCGAGCGGTCGACCAGGATCGACAGATAGAGCTCGCGCTCGATGTCGGCGCCGTCCTCGATATAGAGGCGGTTGACCTGCTTGCCGGCAGGCCCCGTCTGCTTGGTGACCAGCGTGTGGCCGAGCATCTCGTTGGCATTGGCGACGACTTCCGCCGCCGACTTCGCCAGGCGCACGCCGCCCTTGGCATCGGGGCCGAGCTCCTTGAACTTGCCCTTGCCGCGGCCCCCGGCATGGATCTGGCTCTTCACGACATAGAGCGGGCCGGGCAGCGCTTCTGCCGCGGCTTCTGCCTCGCCGGCCTTGAACACCGGAACGCCGCTTGCGACCGGCGCGCCAAACGTCTTCAGCAGCGCCTTGGCCTGATACTCATGGATATTCATGCGCGTGGTCTCCGGGAAGGACTGTTATTTGCCGGCGAGATGCGGGGCGATCTTGGTGCAGGCCTCGGTCAAGCCCTGGACCGCCGCGACCGAGGAATCGAACATCTTCTGCTCGGCCTTGGAGAGGTCGATCTCGATGACGCGCTCGACGCCGCCGGCGCCGATCACCACCGGAACGCCGACATAGGTGTTTTTGACGCCATACTGGCCCGAGAGGTGCGCGGCGCAGGGCAGCACCCGCTTCTTGTCCTTGAGGTAGGATTCGGCCATCGCGATCGCCGACGCCGCCGGCGCGTAATAGGCCGAACCGGTCTTCAACAGGCCGACGATCTCGGCGCCGCCGTCGCGGGTGCGCTGCACGATCTGGTCGAGCTTTTCCTTCGAGGTCCAGCCCATCTTGATGAGGTCGGGCAGCGGGATGCCCGAGACGGTCGAATAGCGGATCATCGGCACCATGGAATCGCCGTGACCGCCGAGCACAAAGGCGGTGACGTCCTCGACCGAGACCTTGAACTCTTCGGCCAAGAAGTAGCGGAAGCGGGCGCTGTCGAGCACGCCGGCCATGCCGACGACATGGCTGGTCGGCAGGCCGGAGAACTTCTGCAGGGCCCACACCATGGCGTCGAGCGGGTTGGTGATGCAGATGACGAAGGCCTTCGGCGCATATTTCTTGAGGCCGGCGCCGACCTGTTCCATGACCTTGAGGTTGATGCCGAGAAGGTCGTCGCGGCTCATGCCCGGCTTGCGCGGCACGCCGGCGGTGACGATGCACACATCCGCGCCCTCGATGCCGGCATAGTCGTTGACGCCGGTCAGCCTGGAGTCGAAGCCGTCGACCGGCGAAGACTGCGCGATATCGAGACCCTTGCCCTGCGGAATGCCCTCGGCGATGTCGAACAGCACCACGTCGCCGAGATCCTTGAGGCCGATCATATGGGCGAGCGTGCCGCCGATCATGCCCGAGCCGATGAGCGCTATCTTGTTGCGTGCCATGTGAGGATGTTTTCCTTTGTCTGTGACGAAGTCGTGACGGGCCGGAGGGCCGAAAGGATGCGGGAAACCGCGAGATTTGGCCGCACCGAATAACTCCGGCGCGGAAGAAATTCAAACGATTATTTTGAGCCTAACGTTTTCAATCGGTTAGATGTATCGGGAATTACGTAAACGTCAAAGTTTGTGAGCCGACCGAGGAGAATTTACACAATGAACGTCGAAATCAGAAGGCTTCATCCGGGCGATGACGCGGTTGTGATTTAAGCAGGGCACCCTCTAACGCCGGCGGGACAGCGCCCCCGCAGGCTGCGTCCTGTCGCGCCGTTCCGCCCAGCCGTCCAGCCAGTCGCGGCTCTGCATCTCGACCAGGCGCGAGGCTGTACGCTCGAATTCGAACACTTCCGTGCCGCGCTTGGCCGTATAAAGCCGCTCGGGCGGCGCCGCCGCGCTCATCACCAGCCGCATGCGGTGGTCGTAGAGCGTGTCGATCAAAAGGATGAAGCGCTTGGCCTCGTTGCGCTTGCCTTCGCCCAGCACCGGCACATGGTCGATGAAAACGGTCGAGAAGCGGCCGGCAATCGCCAGATAGTCGCGCGCGCCGAGCGGCTTTTCGCAGAGGTCGGCAAAGGAAAAGCGCGCGACATCGCCGGCGGCGCGCGGCACGACAAGCTGGCGGCCTTTCAGCGTCAGCGTCACCTCGCCGGTTGGCTGGCCATGCGTCATCGCCTTCCAGGCCTCGTCCAGCGCGCGCTCGGCCGCAGCGTCGTCCGGCGTGACATAGACCGGCTGGCGGTTGAGCTTTTCCTGCCGGTAGTCCTTCTCGGCATCCAGCGCCATCACATGGGCATTGCGCTCCAGCAACGAGATGAACGGCAGGAAGAGCTGGCGGTTCAGCCCGTCGCGATAAAGGTTCTCCGGCGCCACATTGGAGGTGGCGACCAGCACCACGCCGCTGGCGAACAGCGCCGAGAACAGGCGCGACAGGATCATCGCGTCGGCGATGTCAGTGACCGAGAATTCGTCGAAGCACAGCACCCAGGCTTCATCGGCGAGCGCCCGCGCCACCGGCGGGATCGGATCGTCTTCCTTGACCGTGCCTTCCTTGCGCGCCTGCCGGTGCCTCTGGATACGGTCCTGCACATCGGCCATGAAGTCGTTGAAATGCACGCGGCGCTTGCGCCGGACCGGCAACAGCTCGAAGAACATGTCCATCAGCATGGATTTGCCGCGCCCGACGCCACCATGGATGTAGAGGCCTTTGACGGGCTCCCGCGACTGCCGCTTGGCCGCGAACAGCCAGCCCAGCGCGCTCGATTTATGCGCCAGCCTTTTGGCCGAGATCTCGTCGGTCAGCCGGTCGAGCGCGGCGACGATGCGCTCCTGCGCCGGGTCGCGCTCGGCCGCGCCGCTCTGGACGAGATGGTCGTAGCGCTGCCTGACGGTCGCGTGGGTCTGGATACCGTCGCGCAGATGCATGGGTCCGGTCTTTTGCATTTTTTTGCGCGGAACGCCTGAGGAAGGGCCAGGGTGTGTTGAGATTCAGGTCAGGCCGAGTCGAAAATGGCGGGTTCCGAGAACCGGAGCGGAGCGTACTTGAAGTACGTGAGCACCGGCCTTCGCCGGCCATAGCCTTAATTTAACTGCCACGCCACTCCTAAGTGCTTCGGCCGGCGAAGGCCGGAAGCGCACGAAGCCGGCATTTGCAGGCCGGCCTCACCTGAATATCAGCACACCTTCGCGTTATCTTGTAAGCGAGATGGGCTGCCCGTTGGAAGTCTGGCCGTCGAACTTTTCGCCGCCGGACGAATAGAGCCTGGCCAGCGTGCCGCCGTTTTCGTCGTAGAGCGTCAGCTGCTTGCCGGCGACATTCCACGACTTGATGCCGTCGATCGGAGCCGGGCAGTGCAGCGGACCGGCGCGGTAGCCGGCGCCGAACTTGGTCTGCGGCGTCGCCACCTTGCAGCTCTGCCCGGAGACATTGACGTTCCAGACGCCGGCGACGCTGGCCGCGGTGAGATCGGTGGCGCCGGCAGGCGCGGTGCCGTCCGGCGGCAGCGAGGCTACCTGGGTGTTCTTCGGAGCGGTCGGGAATTGCGACGCATCGGCGGCGCCGGGGGAAGCCGGCGGCGGCAGCTGATTCTGCGTCACCGTTCCGGAGGGCGCCGGGGTCAGCGGCGCCGGCTGCTGGTCGTCCATCGACGAGAAGCGCGAGGTCGAGCAGCCGCCCGCAACGAGCGCGGCCAGCGATACGGCCACAAGGCCAGTCCTTGAAAAATGCATTTACCACCTCCGTCGGATCTGGCCGGGGGGAGCCATCCGCGTAATCTCCGCTTCACCAAGACGGCGAAGGTGGCAGAATTTCAACCCGATATGGTTAAAATAGGGTTTTCGACGCGGCTGTTGCAAATTTATCGCAGCGGAGGGCCACAGTCGGGAAGCTGCCGCTGAAAACCTTATAATCTATTGAAATATCAATATTAAATCCTGGCGCTCGGCACGAACACATAACCATCCGGGCCGACGATGTAGCATTCGCGCAAGCCATGCGGCTTGTCGATCGAGCCGGCCAGCACGATGTGGCCGAGCGCGGCCGCCTTTTTCTCGACCGAGTCCGGATCGGCGCCGTAAAGGCGCAGTTCGATACCGGCCCCGCGAGTCTCGGCGCCTGCGGTGACGCCGGTCATCGGATTGTCCAGATAGGAATGGTCGGCATGCAGCATGAAGATAGAGCCCAACAGCTCGATCGCCGCGAAATCCTCGTCGCCATGGATGATCCGGGCGCCAAGCACATCGCGGCAGAAAGCCTCCATCGCCCTCATGTCGGTGACCAGCAGGTTGACGCCGACCCCAAGCCGCAGCGAACGGCCGAAATCCTCGGCCTTCATCCACGGTATCTTGGTTCGCTTCGTTACCATGACGATCCCCCCTGTCTGCCGATCCTAGACGAGCCCGGCTTCGGCCATTGGCATTCCGCGGCAAAATGCTTGCGCCAGGCCGGCGCGTCCTTATCTCAGGAAACGACACAAGCGGGCGGGAGACAGCATGGCCGCGAGAACGGGAACCGCCAACCGCTACTACAGCGGGCCGCCGAGCGATCATTTCGACGGCGCCCTGTTCTTCAATCCCGGCGGCAAGCCGCCCGGGAGCTTCACCGATCTCATCAAATGGCAATTCGGCGGCGGGCGGGCGAAATGGCCGGCTTCGGTTCCGAGCCCGTATCCCCCGGCGAAGCCTGATATACGGGTGGAGGGCAGCGCGCTGAGACTCACCATGGTCGGCCATGCTTCGCTCCTCATCCAGACGGCGGGGTTGAATATCCTGACCGACCCGGTCTGGTCGGAGCGCGCCTCGCCTTTCGCCTTCGTCGGGCCGAGAAGGGTCAATGCGCCGGGGATTGCCTTTGCCGACCTGCCGCCCATCGACCTGGTCCTGATCAGCCACAATCACTACGACCATCTCGACCTCGCCACGCTGAAGCGGCTGAGGGAGAGACACGATCCGCTGGTGATCGCGCCGCTCGGCAATGACGCCATCATCGGCCGCGCGGCGCCCGGCATGCGGCTCAGCGTGCATGATTGGGGCGACAGGCTCGATGCCGGCGCGGCCGCCATCCATGTCGAACCGGCGCATCACTGGTCGGCGCGCGGCGGGCGCGACCGCCGCATGGCGCTGTGGGCTGGCTTCGTCATCGAGACGATGGCCGGCAATATCTATTTCGCCGGCGACACCGGTTTCCATGACGGCATCAACTACCGGCTGATGGGAGAAAAGCATGGCGGCTTCCGCCTCGCCATCCTGCCGATCGGAGCCTATGAGCCGCGCTGGTTCATGGCGCCGCAGCACCAGAATCCGCAGGAGGCCGTTCAGGGCATGAAGCTGTGCAACGCCGCCTTTGCCGCCGGCTGCCACTGGGGCACCTTCCACCTCACCGACGAGCCGGTCGATGAGCCGGCCCGGAAACTGGCCGAGGCTTTGGCCGCCGAAGACCTGCCCCCGGAGCGTTTCCGTGCCATGCGGCCGGGAGAGCTATGGGACGTGCCGGCCATCTACAAAGGAACCCAAACCGGCCAAACGCGTTGATCGGACGACGCAAACCGCTGGAGCTTCCCATGATTAGGTGGATCATCATCCTTCTCATCATCGCCGCAGCCGCGAGCCTGCTCGGCATGCCGGCTTTGGCAGGCGCGGCCGCTACCGGCGCGCGCATCCTCATCGGCATCGTGCTGATCATCTTCCTGCTGATCGTGCTCGGCGTCTTCGCGGTAACATAAGCGCGACCACTTGGTCGTCGCTGCGCGACCACTTGGTCGTCGTCGCCAGAGCCACGCTGGACTGGTAATTCCTGCCCGTTTCCGCCATATAGCGCCCAAACGGATTGGCCAAACGGATTGGAACGACCGGTTAGATGGCAGGCAGCGCCCCCTTCGCCAAGATGAACGGCATCGGCAACGAGATCATCGTTGCCGATATGCGCGGCCGCGCCGACAAGGTGACGGCGGCGGCCGCGATCGCCCTCAATGGCGACGCGGCGACCAAGTTCGACCAGATCATGGCCATCCATGATGCGCGCACACCGGGCACCGCCTATTATATCGACATCCTGAACTCCGACGGCACCGGCGCGCAGGCCTGCGGCAACGGCATGCGCTGCGTCGTGCAGGCTCTGGCCGCCGAGACGGGCAACAAGAGCTTCACCTTCGAGACCCGCGCCGGCATCTTGAATGCGCAGGAGCATGCCGACGGCCTTATCTCGGTCGACATGGGCAAGCCGCGCTTCGGCTGGCAGGAGATCCCGCTGGCGGAAGAGTTTCGCGATACCCGCATGATCGAGCTGCAGATCGGCCCGATCGACGCCCCGGTGCTGCATTCGCCCTCGGCGGTGTCGATGGGCAACCCGCACGTGATCTTCTGGGTCGACAACGACGTCTGGTCTTATGAGCTGGACCGCTTCGGCCCGCTGCTTGAGAACCATCCGATCTTCCCCGAGCGCGCCAACATCACCATCGCCCAGGTGACTTCGCCTCGCACGATGATCATCCGCACCTGGGAGCGCGGCGCCGGCCTCACCAAGGCCTGCGGCTCGGCGGCTTGCGCCGCCGCGGTCGCGGCGGCCCGCACCAGGCGCACCGGCCGCAACGTCTCGCTGCTGACGCCCGGTGGCGGCGAGCTCAATGTCGAATGGCGCGACGACGACCACGTCGTCCTGACAGGTGCCGCCGAATGGGAATTTTCCGGCAGCTTCGATCCCTCGACCGGCGCCTGGGCCCGCGACACCGAAAGCGCCGCTTGATGTCCGCCCTTCAAAAAGGCGTGGTATCCCAAGCCTCCACCACGACAGGTATCGACGTCGTCACCTTCGGCTGCCGCCTCAACACCTATGAATCGGAAGTGATGCGCCGCGAGGCCGAAAGCGCCGGCCTGGGCGAGCTCGATGGCGGCGCCTTCATCTTCAACACCTGCGCCGTCACCGCCGAAGCGGTGCGCCAGGCCAAGCAGGCGATCCGCAAGGCGCGCCGCGAGAACCCTTCAGCCCGCATCATCGTCACCGGCTGCGCGGCCCAGACCGAGCCGCAGAATTTCGCCGCAATGGACGAGGTCGACCTGGTGCTCGGCAATGAGGAGAAGCTCAAGGCCAACTCCTATCGCGCGCTGCCCGATTTCGGCGTCAACGACACCGAGAAGGCGCGCGTCAACGACATTTTTTCGGTGCGCGAGACGGCAAGCCACATGGTCGACGCCATCGAGGGCCGCGCGCGCGCCTTCGTGCAGGTGCAGAATGGCTGCGACCATCGCTGCACCTTCTGCATCATCCCTTACGGCCGCGGCAATTCGCGCTCCGTGCCGATGGGCGCGGTGGTCGAGCAGGTGAGGCGGCTGGCCGGCAACGGCTATGCCGAGATCGTTTTGACGGGCGTCGACATGACCAGTTTCGGCGCCGACCTGCCGGGGGCGCCAACGCTGGGAAAGCTGGTGAAGACCATCCTGCGCCAGGTGCCCGACGTGAAGCGGCTGAGATTGTCCTCGATCGATTCCATCGAGGCCGACGACGACCTGCTCGACGCCATCGCCACTGAACAGAGGCTGATGCCGCATCTGCATCTGTCGCTGCAGTCGGGCGACGACATGATCCTGAAGCGCATGAAGCGCCGCCATCTGCGCGACCAGTCGATCCGCTTCTGCGAGGACGTGCGCAAGCTGCGTCCCGGTGTCGTCTTCGGCGCCGACATCATTGCCGGCTTCCCGACCGAGACCGAGGCGATGTTCGAGAATTCGGAAAGAATAGTCGAGGAATGCGGCCTGACGCATCTCCACGTCTTTCCGTTCTCGCCACGCGAAGGCACGCCGGCCGCGCGCATGCCGCAGGTTCGCCGCGAGGTGGTGAAGGCGCGCGCCGCGAGGCTACGCGCCGCCGGCGAGGCCGCCTACCGTCGTCATTTGTTGTCGCTCTCCGGCACACGGCAATCGATTCTGGTCGAGCGCGACGGGCTTGGCCGCACCGAAGGTTTTACGCTGGCCGCGATCGACGCCGGCGCGCCCGGCGAAATCGTCGACGCCATGGTCGCCGGCCATGACGGCGCCCGACTGATTGCGGCCCCGCTTGCCGCGCAAGCCGCCTGAGAACTGCGAGACGCATGGCTGGTTTCTTCAAGAAGATATTTTCGTTCGGCAGGAAAGAAGTCGTCGAGGAGCGCGTCGACGAGACGCTGCCGCCGATCAAATGGGACGCGCTGGAGGCGCTGAAGCCCGAGGCTGAGCCTCAACCGGTCCCCGAAGAGCCGAAGCCGGAGCCCGCTCCATCCATCCCGCCGGTGCCGGAGCCCACCATTCCCGCCGAGCCGGAACCGCTGCCTCAGCCCGAGCCGGAAGAAGAGCCGCAACCGGCGCCCGAGAAGCCGGAGACGCCGGCCCCCGAGGAAGTGCCGCCGGCACAACCTGAGCCTTTACCTGCGCCGACACCCGAACCTGCTCCGCAGGAAGTGCCCGCACCTGTGCCGACGCAACCTGACATCGAGCCTTCGCGTCCGGAACCGCTGCCTGAGCAGCCAGCGGTCGAAGTGCCGACGCCGCCTGCCGAAGTCCCGGTCGAAACGCCAGCGCCCATCGAGGTTCCGCCAGCGGCGCCGCCCTCTGTGGAACCATCCGCCGAAGCCGTAGCGGAAATCGCGCCTCCTATTCGACAGCCCGCGCCCGTGGAGCCGCAGCCGATCCATGCCGAGATCGCACCGGAGCCGGGGGCTTTGCCGTCGCCGCCGACACCCGCCCCCTCTGCCGGCAAGGTAACGGTCTCAAAAAAGGTCGAGCAGAAGGCCGAGCCGATGAAGGCGCCGGAGCCGGCGCCGCGGCGCTCCTGGTTCCAGCGCATGCGCGACGGGCTGGCCCGATCCTCGCGCGAGCTTACCGGCAACATCGCCGGCGTCTTCACCAAGCGCAAGCTGGACGAGGACACGCTGCAGGACCTGGAGGACGTGCTGATCCGCGCCGATCTCGGCGTGGAAACCGCGCTGCGCGTCACCGATTCGCTTGCCTCCAGCCGCTACGGCAAGGATGTCTCGGACTCGGAAGTCCGCGCCGTGATGGCGGCGGAGGTGGAGAAGGTGCTGGCGCCGGTCGCCAGGCCGCTCGAGCTCGACCTCAGCCACAAGCCGCATGTCGTCCTGGTCGTCGGCGTCAACGGCACCGGCAAGACCACCACCATCGGCAAACTGGCCGCCAAGCTGACCGATGGCGGCCTCAAGGTGATGCTGGCAGCAGGCGACACGTTCCGCGCCGCCGCGATCGAGCAGCTCAAGATCTGGGGCGAGCGCACGAAATCGCCGGTCGTCGCCTCCAAGCTCGGCGCCGATGCGGCGGGCCTTGCCTATGACGCATTCGAGAAGGCCAAGGAGGCCGGCTCCGACGTGCTGATCATTGACACGGCTGGGCGCCTGCAGAACAAGACCGAGCTGATGGCCGAGCTGGAGAAGATCGTGCGCGTGCTGGGCAAGCTCGATCCCGAAGCGCCGCACACGGTGCTGCAGACGGTCGATGCCACAACCGGCCAGAACGCGCTGAACCAGGTTGAGATCTTCCGCAACGTCGCCGGCGTCAACGGCCTGGTGATGACCAAGCTGGACGGCACGGCGCGCGGCGGTATTCTGGTGGCGATCGCCGCCAAGCACCGGCTGCCGGTCTATTTCATCGGCGTCGGCGAGCAGGTCGACGACCTTGAACCGTTTTCCGCCAGCGAATTCGCGAGAGCCATCGCCGGCGTGGCTTGAACAAGGCGCGATCTTGCAAGGCCGCCTGCTTTTCGGCCAGATCGTGCGCAAGAAGGACTTTTATGAACATCATCGAACGCGACCCGTCCGATCCACGCCGCAAGCCGATCAACCCCGGCTTGAAGTTCCTGCTCGAGCTTGGCCCTGGCCTGGTGTTCTTCTTCACCACCATCCGCGGCGAGTGGCTGGCCGAGAAATTTCCGGTGCTCGCCCATCTCGGCGAGCCGATCCTGATCGCCACCGCCTTCTTCATGGCCGCGACGGCGCTTTCGCTGAGCGCCTCCTGGCTGCTGACGCGCAGCCTGCCGCTGATGCCGCTGGTCTCGGCGATCGTCGTGTTCGTCTTCGGCGCGCTGGCGCTTTACCTGCAGGACAAGACCTTCGCCTTCATGAAGCCGACGATCATCAATTCGCTGTTCGGCGTCACGCTGCTCGGCGGGCTGCTGTTCGGCCGCTCGCTGCTCGGCTACGTCTTCGATTCCGCCTTCCAGCTCGATGCCGAGGGCTGGCGCAAGCTGACCTTCCGCTGGGGCCTGTTCTTCCTGTTCCTCGCCGTGCTCAACGAGGTCGTGTGGCGCAACTTTTCCGAGGCGACCTGGCTTTATTTCAAGGTCTGGGGCACCATCCCGATCACTTTGCTGTTCACCTTCAGCCAGATGCCGCTGATCATGCGCCACTCGCTGGAGGAAAAGTCCAAGCAAGAGAAGGCCGGAAACTAAAGCAATTCCAGGAAAAGCGGCTGCCGGTCGGGTTCGGCGACTTCGCCGTAATCTCCGTCCGGAATTGCGTCAGAAAGGGGGGCGGTATGGAATTCCTCACCACGCATGACGAGCTGAGGACGGTCTACAAGACGCCCCGGCCGACCGACGGCTCGATCCGCAAGGAGCTCAAGGCCCTCGACGGCCATTGCCGCTCCTTCATCGGCAAGAGCCCCTTCGTGCTGATCGACTCCTCCGACGGCGCCGGCAATGCCGACGTGACGCCTAGCGCATGACCCCGAAAATCGAAATCGATTTTCGGAAAGGATCATGCGCCAAATCAAAAGTGTTACAGCGTCCTTTGCGCGTCCAAAGGACGCGCGGCGCTGTAATGGCGACAAGCCCGGCTTCGCCGCCATCCTCGACAACTCCACCATCGCCATTCTCGACCGTCCCGGAAACAACCGTCTGGACACGCTGGAAAACATCATCCGCAACCCATCGATCGGGCTGCTTTTCCTAATCCCCGGCATGAACGAGACGCTGCGCGTCAATGGCGACGCCCGCATCACCGTCGACCCGACCTTGCGCGAACGGCTGGCCGTCGACGGCAAGGAGCCGCTGAGCGTGATCGTGGTGACGGTCAAGGCCGCCCATATGCATTGCGCCAAGGCCTTCATGCGCTCCGATCTCTGGAGGCCGGAGACCTGGTACGACCGCGCGACCCTGCCGACCCTCGGCCAGATCATCCGCGACCAGCTGGCGCTCAGCGAAAGCGCCGGCGAGATCGACCGCGAGCTGGACGACGATTACCGCCAGACCATGTGGTAAGCTTGCCGAACGACTCAACCCTTCGTCCGGCTCTCCCTTGATCGAGATCATCGCCATATCGGGCAGCCTGCGCGCCGGCTCGACCAACTCGGCCCTGGTTGCCGCATTGGCCGCCAATGCGCCCGCGGGCTGCCGCGTCGAGGTTTATGATGGCCTCGGCCGGCTGCCGATCTTCAACCCCGACGACGAGGGCGAGCGCACGCCGCCCGAAGCGGCAGCGCTGATCGAGACGATCACCCGCGCAAACGGCGTCATCGTCTCCTGCCCGGAATATGCGCATGGCGTGCCCGGCGGCATGAAGAACGCGTTGGACTGGCTGGTCTCGCGCGACGCCGCGGTCGGCAAGCCGGCGATGCTGGTCCACGCCTCGCCCCGCTCGCTCTATGCGCGGGCGGCGCTTGCCGAGATCATGCGGACGATGTCGTTCGCGATATATGAGGAGAGAGCGCTGGAGATCGCGCTGCTGGGCAAGAAGCCGGCAGAGGTGGAGGCTATTTTGGCAGACCCTGCGAACCGAAGGGCGATGCGTGCGGCGATCGAGGCTTTCGTGGGGTTTATTGGCGGACGATGAGTGGCGCGTCTTCCCCTTCTCCCCTTGTGGGAGAAGGTGGATCGGCGCGCAGCGCCGAGACGGATGAGGGGTGTTCCAGCGGAGTGAGACGACGGCGACCTCGTCGCGGGACAAACGGCGTCGCCAAGCTGGAGCACCCCTCATCCGACCTCGCTTCGCGAGGCCACCTTCTCCCACAAGGGGAGAAGGAAGAAGCTACCCCTTCCTCCGCGTCTCGACATCGGTCTTGCCGACAAACCAGTCGCGGGCGTTGACCTCCTCGAACACCACCCAGACATCGTCATTGCCGAGCCCGGTGGCGTCCATGATGGCCGCAGTCACCTTCTTGGCGATGTCAGCCTTCTTGCCGGCCGGATCGGCGGCGATCACTTCCTTGACGATGCGGATATTGACGAATGGCATTTTTCTCTCCCGCTGATATGCCTCGCTATCAGTACGTCTTGGCCCCGTTCACCATGAGCCGCACCATGTAGAGCGAGGTGGTGCCGGCGATGTAGAGGCAGTTGAGCTTGTTGCCGCCGAACACGCAGTTGGCGGTCACCTCCGGCACCTTCACCTTGCCGATCAGCGTGCCGTCGGGGTCGTAGCAATGGATACCGTCGGCAGCACTTGTCCAGATGCGTCCGTCCGAATCGAGCCGGAACCCGTCGAACAGGCCGGCGGTGCAGTCGGCGAAGACCTTGCCGCCGGAAACCTTCTTGCCGTGCTTGCCGACATTGAAGACGCGCATATGCGCGGGATTCTTCTCGCCATGTGTCCGGCCGGTATCGACGACATAAAGCAGGCTTTCGTCGAGCGAGAAGGCGAGCCCGTTGGGCCGCACCATGTCGGTGATGACGGCCTCGACATCGCCGGTCTCGGGATCGACGCGATAGACATTGCAGGCGCCGATCTCGCTTTCGGCCTTGTCGCCCTCATAGTCGGTGTCGATGCCGTAGCTCGGATCGGTGAACCAGATCGAGCCGTCGGAGCGCACCACCACGTCGTTGGGCGAGTTCAGCCGCTTGCCTTTCCATTTGTCGGCGATGGTGGTGACCGAGCCGTCGAATTCCGTCCGGCTGACGCGGCGGCCGGAATGCTCGCAGGTCACCAGCCGGCCCTGCGGGTCTACCGTGTTGCCGTTGGAATTGCCGGACGGCTGGCGGAACACGCTGACGCTGCCGTCGGTCTCGTCATAGCGCAACATGCGGTTGTTCGGGATGTCAGACCAGACGACGTAGCGGCCGGCAGCGAACCAGGCAGGCCCTTCCGCCCAGCGGCAGCCGGTGAACAGCTTCTCCACCTGCGCGTTGCCGTTGAACAGGCGCGCGAAGCGCGGATCGAGAACTTCGTAATAGTCTGCGGCCGCCATCAATTTCCTCCCGGCATCAGGTGACGCGCGGATCAAGCCAGCCCGCAGCCGTTCTGGCAAGACGCCAGGCCAGCAATTTGTATGACAAAAACGGATGAGAACTGCGTGAAGCCGGACGACCCTGCATGGCCGCGCGCCGAATGCAGAGCCTGTTAGCGAGCAATTAACCGGCTATGCGCTGGCTGCAATGGTGCATTGCAACATCTTTCTTTTGCAATGCATCATTCCTATGTCATGCTGGCAATCGTCAGGGAGGAATAACGAAGAAGGAACCCTGTCATGTTCGACAATCTTGTCTCCCGCGCCCGCGCCACCATGGCCAAGCGCCGCCACTACAACCGCCTCGTCGCCGAAATCGAGAACCTGTCGAGCCGCGATCTCGCCGATCTGCGCGCCGACCGTTCCGAGATGCTCTACCAAATCCACAAGCAGATCTACGGCTGAGTCATTCCGGTCGAGGGGAATTCCCCCTCACCCGGATTGCCAACCGAATTGCGAAGGGCAATTCGGGGCAATCCGACCTCTCCCCAAGGGGAGAGGAGCAGGTATGCGCCGACGTCAACCTCTTCTCCCCTCGGGGAGAAGGTGGCCGCGAAGCGGCCGGATGAGGGGGCGCGTCAACCAGGCGCCGCCAGTGCTTTCTCAATCTGCGGCAACAGCAACGCCCTCACCGAGTCGGGCGTCAGTGGCCCGACATGCTTGTAGGCAATCTTGCCGTCCTTGCCGATGACGAAGGTCTCCGGCACGCCGTAGACGCCCCAGTCGATTGCCGCGCGCCCGGCCGGATCGGCGCCGATCGCCTGATACGGATTGCCGAGCTCGCCAAGGAAGCGGCGGGCGTTTTCGGGCTGGTCCTTGTAGTTCAGCGCGGCGAGCGTGAAGCGCTTGTCCTGCGACAGGCCGAGCAGCACCGGATGCTCCTCGCGGCACGGCGCGCACCAGGACGCGAACACGTTGACCAGCGTCACCTTGCCGGCAAAGTCTTTTGACGCGAGCCCCGGCAGGCTCGTCCCTTCGAGCGGCGGCAAGTCCGTCTGCGGCGCCGGCAGGCCGATCAGCGCCGAGGGGATTTCCGAAACGTCGCGGCCTGAGAGCAGTTGCGACAGGAACAGCCCCGCCAGCCCCAGGAACACCAGCAGCGGCAGAAGCACGAACAGGCGGCGGCGCGGCGCCGGAGCTTCGCTTTCGAGGCTCATGATTTGACGCCCTTGTCGGAACGCCGCCGCACCCCGGCTGCTTCAAGTGCGGCAAGCTCACGCCTGCGCGCCCGCTGGTCGAGCAGGATCCAGCCGATCAGTCCGGCCAGCACGACGGCCGTGATGGCATAGGCGGCAGTGACGAAAAGGGCGTGCGCGCTCATAGCGACCGCTCCCTGCTCGTAGCCATGTCAACCGTTCCGATCATGTCTTTCCATAACCCCGCGCTGGCCGGTCCGCAATTTGCCGCGGTGCCGCAGTGAAGGAACGTCCTCGTCGCCTCAATCCGTTCCGTGCCGCAACGCCAGCGCCGCCGCCAGTGGACCGAGCACCGCAAGAAACAGCGTGAGCGCGGCAAGAATGAGGAAAGGCTGCAGGAACGGCGCCGGATCGGCGACAGCGCCATAGCTTGCCGAAACGCCGAAGATCAGCACCGGAATGATCAAAGGGAGCACCAGCACGGAAATAAGCAATCCGCCGCGCGGCAGCGCCACCGCCACCGCTGCGCCCGCCGCGCCGATGAAGGTGATGGCCGGCGTGCCGACGAGCAATGTGAGCGCCGTGGCGCCGATGCCCAGCGGCTCCATATTCATGAACAGGCCGAGCAGAGGTGCCGCGACCACCAGCGGCAGCACGCTGCCGGTCCAGTGCGCCAGGCATTTCGTCAGCACCGTCAGCGCCAGCATGTGGCGGTCGTTGTTCAGCACCAGGAGATCCAGCGAGCCGTCCTCGCGGTCGGCCTGGAACAGCCGGTCGAGCCCGAGCAGGCAGGCAAGCAGCGCAGCAATCCACAGGATCGCCGGACCGATGCGGGCGAGCAGATTGAGATCGGGGCCGACGCCGAACGGGATGGTGACGATGACCGCGAGGAAAAAAATCACGCCGATCAGCGCCCCGCCGCCGGCACGGATCGAGAGGCGGATGTCGCGCAGGAAGAGGGCTAGCATGATTTGGGATGCCTGCGCCCAGGCCCCCCTCTCTGGCCTGCCGGCCATCTCTCCCTCAAGCGGGGAGATTGGATGTCGCCTCGGCTTTCGCCAATCTCCAGCGTAGCAAGGCAAATGGGACGCCTGAGCTGCTGATCTCCCCCCTTGAGGGGGAGATGCCCGGCAGGGCAGAGGGGGGGGCTTAGCGCTAACGTCAACCGGCTACCCTCATTTGCAGCTCGCGCGCCCCCTCCAACCCCAGCGGCAGATGCGTTGCCGCCACCACGATCCCTCCATCCGCCAGATGCCCCCGCATCAGCCCAGCGAACCGCTCCTCCGAGGCCTTGTCCAATCCCGCCGTCGGCTCGTCGAGCAGCCAGACTGGCCGCCGGCTGACCAGAAGCTTGGCGATCGACGCGCGTCGCCTCTGCCCCGTCGACAGATAGCCGAAGGGCAGATGCCCGAGCCCGCCGAGCGCCACCGTCTCCAGCGCCTCTTCGACGTCCAGCCCCGGCTCGCCCTGGAAGGCGCGCCAGAAGCCGAGATTCTCCTCGACGCTGAGCGCTGTCTTCATTGCGTTGAGATGGCCGAGATAATGCGAAGCCGAGGCGACCGTCGGGAAAGCCTCGCCGCCGCCCTCGACAAGCACCTTGCCTCCGGCGGCCGGCAGCAGCCCGGCGACGATTCTCAGCAGCGTCGATTTGCCCGCGCCGTTCGGCCCGGTGACGATGAGCGCCTCGCCCTTGTCGAGCGTGAAGCCGATGTTGGAGAAAACCGTCTCGCCGCCGCGCTCGCCGCCCAGATTTTCGGCGATCAGCCGCATTCTTGCCCGTCCCGAAAGCACCGTTGCGCGGCGCTCGCCGCCTCACGCAAATTCGTCTTTCGACTGTCTAGAACTATTCCGGGAAATTCTCTATATGCGGTTCATCCGTGCCAGCGGTCGGCGCGGGATCAGAATTAGCGCCGAACCAGCGCACGCGCCGCCTTGAACGGCTCGGGTTGCTTGGGAGCGGACAGCGGAAATGGCCGTACCCGCACCTTTGCGCGTGATTGCATGCCAACGGCGTCCGTTCCCTTTCAGGCTGAACAGACAAGGACGGATCGCCGTGACGAAATTCCTCGACAGTTTCAATTGCCGCCGCACCCTGACCGTAGGTGGCGCGGACTATGTTTATTTCGACCTCGTTGAGGCCGAGAAGAACGGCCTCACCGGCATCGCCCGGCTACCCTATTCGATGAAGGTGCTGCTGGAGAACCTGCTGCGCAACGAGGATGGCCGCTCGGTCACCAGGGAATCGATCCAGGCGGTCGCCGCCTGGCTGGCCGACAAGGGCACCGCCGGTGTCGAGATCGCCTATCGCCCGGCCCGCGTGCTGATGCAGGATTTTACCGGCGTTCCGGCCGTGGTCGACCTCGCCGCCATGCGCGACGGCATCAAGGCGCTCGGCGGCGACCCGGAAAAGATCAATCCGCTGGTGCCGGTCGATCTCGTCATCGACCACTCCGTCATCGTTGACGAGTTCGGCACGCCGATGGCCTTCGCCCGCAATGTCGAGTTGGAATATGAGCGCAATGAGGAGCGCTACAAGTTCCTCAAATGGGGCCAGCAGGCCTTCCGCAACTTCCGCGTCGTGCCGCCCGGCACCGGCATCTGTCACCAGGTCAACCTCGAATATCTCGGCCAGGTCGTGTGGACCAACGCCGAGGACGGCGAGACCGTCGCCTATCCCGACACCTGCGTCGGCACCGATTCGCACACCACCATGATCAACGGCCTCGGCGTTTTGGGCTGGGGCGTCGGCGGCATCGAGGCCGAGGCCGCGATGCTCGGCCAGCCGGTCTCCATGCTTTTGCCCGAGGTCATCGGCTTCCGCCTCACCGGCAGGCTCAAGGAAGGCGTCACCGCCACCGATCTCGTGCTCACCGTCACCCAGATGCTGCGCAAGAAGGGCGTCGTCGGCAAATTCGTCGAGTTCTTCGGCCCCGGCCTCTCCAACATGACGCTGGCCGACCGCGCCACCATCGGCAACATGGCGCCGGAATATGGCGCCACCTGCGGCTTCTTCCCGGTCGATTCGGAGACCATCCGCTATCTGACCATGTCCGGCCGCGAGGAGAACCGCATCGCGCTGGTCGAGGCCTATTCCAAGGCGCAAGGCATGTGGCGCGACACAAGCTCGGCCGACCCGGTCTTCACCGACCTGCTCGAGCTCGACCTCGGCGACGTCGTGCCGTCGATGGCCGGCCCGAAGCGTCCCGAGGGCCGCGTCGCCCTGCAGGACATCCCCGCCGGCTTCGCCAAGGCAATGGAGACCGAATACAAGAAGGCAGCCGAGATCTCGAAGCGCTACGCCGTCGAGGGCACCGATCACGATCTCGGCCATGGCGACGTCGTCATCGCCGCCATCACGTCGTGCACCAACACCTCTAACCCGAGCGTGCTGATCGGCGCCGGCCTCTTGGCCCGCAACGCCAACCGGCGCGGCCTGAAGCAGAAGCCGTGGGTGAAAACCTCGCTCGCACCGGGCAGCCAGGTGGTGGCCGAATATCTCGAAAAGTCCGGCCTGCAGAAGGAGCTCGACCAGATCGGTTTCAACCTGGTCGGCTTCGGCTGCACCACCTGCATCGGCAATTCCGGCCCGCTGCCGGCGCCGATCTCGAAGACCATCAACGACAAGGGTCTGATCGCCGCCGCGGTCTTGTCCGGCAACCGCAACTTCGAAGGCCGCGTCTCGCCGGACGTGCAGGCGAACTACCTCGCCTCGCCGCCGCTGGTAGTCGCGCATGCGCTGGCCGGCACGGTGACCAGGGATCTGACGACCGAGCCGCTCGGCGAAGGCAGCGACGGCAAGCCGGTCTATCTCAAGGACATCTGGCCGACATCGGCCGAGATCCAGGAGTTCATCGAGAAGAACGTCACCCGCGAGCTGTTCGCCCGCAAATATGCCGACGTCTTCAAGGGCGACGCCTATTGGCAGAAGGTCAAGGTGCCGGAAGGCCAGACTTACGCCTGGGACGACCACTCGACCTATGTGCAGAACCCGCCCTATTTCGCCGGCATGGGCCGCGCCTTCGGCAAGGTCGGCGACATCAAGGGCGCGCGCGTGCTCGGTCTGTTCGGCGACAAGATCACCACCGACCACATCTCGCCGGCCGGTTCGATCAAGGCCGCTTCGCCGGCCGGCAAGTATCTCACCGAGCATGGTGTCGGCGTCGCCGACTTCAACCAGTACGGCACGCGGCGCGGCAATCATGAGGTGATGATGCGCGGCACCTTCGCCAACATCCGCATCCGCAACCACATGCTGGGCGAGAACGGCCGCGAAGGCGGCTACACGATCCACTATCCTTCGAAGGAGGAGATGTCGATCTACGATGCCGCCATGGAATACAAGCAGGAAGGCGTGCCGCTGGTGATCTTCGCCGGCGTCGAATACGGCAACGGCTCCTCGCGCGACTGGGCGGCAAAGGGCACTAACCTGCTCGGCGTCCGCGCGGTCATCGCCCAGTCCTTCGAGCGCATCCACCGCTCCAACCTGGTCGGCATGGGCGTCATCCCCTTCGTCTTCGAGGACGGCACCTCATGGGCCTCCCTCAATTTGAAGGGCGACGAGTTGGTCGAGATCGACGGCCTGGACACGATCAAGCCGCGCCAGAAGATGGTCGCCAAGGTCACCTATGGCGACGGCACGGTGAAGAACGTGCCGATCGTCTGCCGCATCGATACGCTGGACGAGCTCGACTACTTCAAGAACGGCGGCATCTTGCAGTACGTGCTGCGCGACTTGGCCGCGTAGCGGCCAGGCAGTAGGGCTTAGGCAGCAGGGAAACAGGACACCCTACTGCCTACTGCCTACTGCCTACTGCCTACTGCCTACTGCCTACTGCCTACTGCCTACTGCCTACTGCCTACTGCCTTCGCTTTCCCAAACCGCGCCGTCGCCGCCAGCAGCACGGCCAGCATCAGCCCGTTGAAGACGTGCCAGAGGAAATGCGTGCCGAGCGGGAAGCTGGGACAGACCAGCGGATCGATCATGCGGCAGATCGCCGAGACGACGAAGATCGCCGATCCGGTCAGATTGTACCAGCCGGCCCGGTTGCCGGTGGCCGCCACCCACGCCCCGAAGAAGGCGAGCGCCAGGAAAGGCGGCAGGTAGTTCGTCGTGCCGTTCGAAGCCTGGCGCAGCCAGTCCGGCACGGCGAAGGCAATCAGGCCGGCGACGACATAGAAGGCGACGAAGACGAGGATCGCCTTGCCCCACTCCATGCCGAGAAAGCGCCGCAGGTTGAACAGCGTGTAGGCCAGCGTGAAGCCGGCGATCGGCAGGATATCGGCCCAGATCGTGCCTTTGCTGGCGAAGGTATGGAACAGGGTCGAGCCGATGCCGATCGCCACCACCCACCAGGCCAGCACTTCGGCGAAGGTACCGGTCTTGTAGCGCTGCACCTGCCAGACGCCCCACAGTCCCGCGGCAATGAACGCCAGGTTGGTCAAAGCATTGGCCGGCTCCGCCCAAAGTCCAGGCCCCGTCCGTTCGCAATAGAGATCGACAGGCGTCAGGAGAGTTTGCCACATGGTGAGGATGCTGCCCCCGAATCGAACCGCGCCTTGAAATGCAGCCGCCCCTCCTATTGCGCGCTTGCCTGCGGCTGCAACAGCAAAAATTTCACCGCAACGTGACTTCCCGTTGACTGGCGCTTCTGCCACACATTTTAGCAATCAGAACAAGGTCGGCGTCACCGGCGGGAATTGGAAAGTCATGGCAATTCAAGGACGATTGCGGCTTGCGGCACTGGCGCTGGCCCTCACGGCGTTGGGCGGCGTGGCCCTTGCAGCCGAGCCCGGAAAGGCCGTGATGGATAAGCCGCGGACCGACAACGCCGAAATCGACAAGCCCCTGGGCGTGGTCGAATTGTTCACCAGCCAAGGCTGCAGTTCCTGTCCGCCGGCCGACGAGCTCTTCGCCGAGCTCGCCGGCAAGGACGACATCATCGCGCTCGCCTACCACGTCAATTACTGGGACTACCTCGGCTGGCAGGACACGCTGAGCACCAAGGAGAACACCGAGCGCCAATATGACTATATGCGCGCCTTCGGCAGCCGCTCGGTCTACACGCCGCAAGCGGTCATCAATGGGCGCAGCCACGTCAACGGTGCCAGCCGCAAGGATGTCGACGGCGCCTTGGCCCGGATGGACCGGACCGGCGAGGGCATGCGGGTCGGCATCAAGGTGAGCCGCACCAGCGACCGCGTCATGATCGACGCGGGCGATGCCGGCAACGGCCCGACCGACGCCCATGTGGTGATCGTCTATTTCGATCCGCCGCAGATGGTGAAGATCGGCCAGGGCGAGAACAGCGGCCGCAGCCTGACCTACTGGAACGCCGTTTCCGACATCCAGACCGCCGGCATGTGGCACGGCAAGGCGCAGCGCTACGAACTGCCGATGACCGAGATCGCCAAGAAGGGCGGCTGCGCGGTGCTGCTGCAGTCGGTCGGCAAGGACGGCATGCCGGGACCGATCCTCGGCGCCGCCTTCATCCGCAAGCCATAAACCCCTTCTCCCCTTGTGGGAGAAGGTGGATCGGCGCGCAGCGCCGAGACGGATGAGGGGTGTTCCAGCAGAGTGAGACGTTGGCGTTCCCTGGAGCACCCCTCATCCGGCCGCTTCGCGGCCACCTTCTCCCACAAGGGGAGAAGGGAGAGTTCTGCCGAGCAATAAAAAACCGGCGTCAGCTTGCTTCTGACGCCGGTCATTCAGGTTTTGGGATCGTCGCACCTGATTTTTCCAAGGAAAAACCGAGGTTGGTTCGATCCGACGCTGACCCGTGGGCGGGGGGCTTGGGGTTTACGAGCCGGTGCCGGACCGAACCGTCTCAGGCAACGACCGTAAATTCGTCGGACATTGGGGCATGAGCGCGGATTATTTGTGGCGAGAATGTGGCGGAGCATCACCAATTCCAACATGTGTTTCGCAAACGTGACTGGACGTTTGGGAAAACGCGCGACCCCGCGCGTGTTCGGCCGGCCTGCAATTCCATCGCGCCCTTGCAATTCCCTTATGAAAGCGCGAACCTTGGCCGGCGCATGATTCAATCGAAGGATCGAGGCATGACCGATCACAGCGGCGGGACGGAGGATGGGGAAGCATCCGGAATATTGATCCCGTTGCACGAGGCGCGCAACGCACGCCTCGACCAGCCGGTGCGATTCGACCGGCGCGAGCTCGACCAGATCCTGAGGCTTTACGGACGCATGGTTGCGGCCAATGAATGGCGCGACTACGCGATCGACCATCTCACTGATCGCGCTGTCTTTTCCGTCTTCCGCCGGGCCAGCGAAGTGCCGCTGTTCCAGATCGTCAAGGACCCCAGGCTGGCGCGCCGGCAAGGCGCTTTCGCCGTCATCGCCGCCGGCGGCCGCATCCTCAAGCGCGGCCAGGAACTCGGCCGCGTGCTTGGTGTCTTCGATGCCAAGCTTAAGGTTGTCGAGGCGTGATCCGGAAAGAAGAGGAACTGGAGAACTGAAGAATTGAGGAACTGGAGAAAAGGAAGAAGGCGGCTAAATCGGCCCTGAATGCCTTTCCAATTCTCCAATTCCCCAGTTCTCCAATTCCTCAATTCCCCATCCCCCGAAACCTTCGCTCCGGCAGCGAATCCGGATCGGGCGGCAATTCCGCGCCGCCATTCAGCGAAAGCTGCATGAACACCGTGTCCAGCCAGCGTCCATGCTTGTAGCCGGATCCTTCCAGGCGCCCGGAATGGCGGAAGCCGAGCTTCTCGTGCAGCCGCACCGAGGCACTGTCCGCGTGGCCGTCGCCGATGACCGCGATGATCTGGCGGAAGCCCGCCGCGCGCGCCGCCTCGATCAGCGCACGCATCAGCAGCAAGCCCACGCCCTGCCCCTTGGCCTCCGGCGCGACATAGACCGAATCCTCGATGACGAATCGGTAGGCGGGGCGCGGCCGGAACGGCCCGGCATAGGCATAGCCAAGCACGATGCCGTCCTTCTCCACCACCAGATAAGGAAAGCCGCCCGCCGCCAGGTTGTCGAATCGGTTGCCCATTTCAGCGCGGCTCGGCGGCTCCAGCTCGTAGCTTGCCGTACCGTGCGTGACCGCATCGGCATAGATTTCGGTGATTCGGTCGAGGTCGGCCGCGATGGCAGGTCTGATGACAATGGTGCTCATAATTTGTGCAGTTCTCTTTGCTGCCTCGATAACAGCAGAGGACTGCGCGAAAAGAAAGGGCGGCCGTTGGGCCGCCCTTCGCAAATCTATGGTCCACTGAAACCAGGGTAACCGCCCTCAGAGCAATTCCAGGAAAAGTGTGCGCGGTTTTCCGTCCGGAATTGCGTTAAACAAGAAGATAGAGTGGTTCGCCGTTTCCGTGAAACGGCGAACTGCTCTAGCGGCGGTCGCCCATGAACTGCAGCAGGAACATGAACAGGTTGATGAAGTCGAGATAGAGGCGCAGCGCGCCCATGATCGCCTTGCGGCCGGCGACGTCAGCGACGTCACCCTCGAAATACATCTCCTTGATCTTCTGCGTGTCGTAGGCGGTCAGGCCCGCGAACACCAACACGCCGATCGCCGAGATAGCGAAAGCGAGCGCCGACGACTGCAGGAAGATGTTGATCAGCATCGCGATCAGCAGGCCGATCACGCCCATGATCAGGAACGAGCCGAACGCCGACAGGTCGCGCCTGGTCGTGTAGCCGTAGAGCGACAGGCCGCCAAAGGCCGCGGCCGTGGCGAAGAAGGTCTGGGTAATGCTGGTGCCGGTGTAGACGAGGAAGATCGTCGACAGCGACAGGCCGACAAGGCCGGCATAGACCCAGAACGTGGCCTGCGCCGCGCCCACGCTCATCGACTGGATGCGGAACGACAGGAACATCACGGCGGCGAGCGGCGCCAGGATGACGACCCAGCGGAACGCGCTTGCATAGATCAGCTGGCCGAAAGCGGTCAGCTGGCCGTCGCCGGTGATGGCGAGCTGGAAGGCGCCCCAGGCGGCAAGGCCGGTGATCAAAAGGCCAAGCCCCATGAGGTTGTAGACTTTGATCATGTAGGCGCGCAGGCCCTGATCAATATCGACGCGCGCGCCGGGGGCGGCGGACGTCTGGTAGTTGCGAATGGGATCAGCCATTGGAAATCCTCTGTTGCTTCTGCCCCGTCCGGTGACAGGTCTTTTGAGACCAGGCGCCGCTGGCGGGGCTCCAGCATGCCTGCGCAAAATATGAGCGTTCTCGACGTCAAGAACAAGACGGTAACGAGGCGCAACGCTTCGTGAGATGGCAAAAGGCCGCTTTTCGGGTCTTTCGGGCGGCATTCTTACAAAAATTTAACCGGGCTTACAAAGATTTAACCGGGCGGGCGGCTCTCGGCCCCTCCGTCAGAGGTTGCGCAGCACCGGCGCTGCCTTGTGGCCGAGCACCCGCCAGGTGCCGGCAAGGCCGATGCCGACGGTGACCGCCAGCGAAACCAGGATCGTCGCCACCGCCACTTCCGGCATGAAATGCGACGGCAGCGTCATGATATGCGCGACCACGAACCAGGCGGCGATGCCGCCGGCGACGAGCGCGAACAGCGCGGTCGCAAGGCCGATCAGCATATATTCCAGGGAGAAGGCCGCAATCAGCGTCCTGCGCGTCGCGCCGAGCGTCTTCAGCACCACCGCGTCGTGGATGCGCGCCCGGTTGCCGGCGGCCAAAGCGCCGGAGAGCACCAGCACCGAGGCGATCAGCGCCACGCCGGCCGCGGCGCGGATCGCCGTGCCCAATTGCGCGACCAGCCGGTTGACGATGTCGAGCGCGTCCTTGACGCGCACCGTCGTCACCGCGGGAAAGGCGCGGGTGACGGCGTTGAGCAGCCTTGCGTCGTCAGCCGTGGTGGCTTGTTTGTCGGTCAGTGTCGCCAGCCAGCCATGCGGCGCCCCGGCAAAGGTGTTGGGCGAGAACACCATGACGAAATTGATCCCCATCGTCTCCCACTCGACCTGGCGGAAATTGGCGATCTTCGCCGCGACATTGCGGCCGAGCACGTTGACGGTGACGGTGTCGCCGAGCTTCAGCCCGATCGCCTTGCCCTCCTCGGCCGAAAACGACACCAGCGGCTCGCCGGAATAATCCTGCGGCCACCACGCTCCTTCGGTCAGCGTCGCGTTGTCCGGCTTTCTCGCGTCATAGGTCAGGCCGCGGTCGCCGCGCAGCACCCAGGCGCCGTCGGCCGGGATCTTCACCTTGTCGACATCGACGCCGTTGAGCGCCATGATGCGGCCGCGCAGCATCGGCACCTTGACCAGCGTTCCCCGCGGCGACTCCTTGCCGACAAGGTTGGCGAAGGCATCGACATCGCTGCTCTGGATGTCGACGAAGAAGAAGTTCGGCGCCCGCTCGGGCAGGCTGCCGGAGATCTGCCGCCTGAGATTCCCATCGATCAGCGCCAAGGTGACGAGAAGCGTCAGCCCGAGGCCGAGCGACAGCACCACCGAGGGCGTCAGCGCGCCGGGACGGTGGATGTTGCCGAGCGCCAGCCGCAGCGACACGAAACGCACGCGTGGACTTTTCCTAGCGGCCCATTGCACCAGCGTCGCCACCAGCCGCAGCACCAGGAAGGCGAAGACCGTGGCGCCGACGAAGATCGAGGCGATGCGGTAGTCGTTGGCTGAAAGGATCGCCAACGCCGCCAGCGCCAGCACGATCGCGAGCGCCGCGCCCGTATAGGGCAGGCGCGGCAGGCCCCGGCTTTCAAAGCCCATTTCGCGGAACAACGCGGTTGCCGGCACGTCGCGGGCGCGGCCGAGCGGCAAGAGCGCGAAAGCCAGCGTCACCAGCAGGCCGAATAGCGCGGCAAGAGCAAGCGCGCCGGGATAGAAGCCGCCTTGCGCCGGCACGGGGATGACCGACTGCAGCAGCGCGCTCGCCACGAACGGCATCGCGGCGCCGACGATAAGACCGAGCACGATGCCGAGGCCCGCGATCAACAGGATCTGCACCAGATAGACGGTGAAGACGAAGCCGCCCGAGGCGCCGAGGCTCTTGAAGGTGGCGATGACGCCGCGTTTGCCGTCGAGATAGGCGCGCACGGCGTTGGCCACGCCGACGCCGCCGACCACCAGCGCCGTCAGCCCGACGAGCGTCAGGAACTGCGAGAAGCGCTCGATATTGGCGGAGAGCGCGGGGGCGGCGTTGCTGCGTGTGCGGATCGACCAGCCGGCCTGCGGGAAATCCTTCGCGGCTTGAGCCTGGATATCCTTGATCCGCGCCTCGGACGTCCCCTCGGGCAGCCGCACCTTATATGCGTTCTCGACCAGGCTGCCGAGCTGCACAAGGCCGGATGCCGCAAGGCCCTGGCGCGAAATCATCAGCCGCGGCGCGAAGCCGAAACCGTCCGAGACCGCATCGGGCTCGCTGACCAGCCTCGCCCGCAGTTCGAAAACGGCGCCGCCGAGCTTCAGCCTGTCGCCGATGTGGAGGTTGAGCCGGTCGAACAACAGGTCGGGCGCGGCGGCGCCGAACACGCCGGATCTTTCGCCGAACAACTGCTCCTTCGGCAGCGCCGGATCGGTTTCCAGGGCGCCGAAGAGCGGGTAGGCGTCGTCCACGGCCTTCGCCTCGACCAGCGCCTGGTCCGAGCCGTCCTCCAGCCGTGCCATCGAGCGCATGCCGGAATTGAACGAGACCGCGCCGAGGCCCTTGATGAAGCCGAGCTCCGCATCCGAAGCGCTGCGCTGGTTGACCTGGAAGCGCAAATCGCCGCCGAGCAGCGTCTGGCCCTGATTGGCGACGCCGGCCGAGATCGCTTGCGCCACCGAATTGACGCCGCCGATCGCCGCGACGCCCAGCGCGATGCAGGCCAGGAAGATCATGAAGCCGGACAGGCCGCCGCGCATCTCGCGCAGCGAGAAGCGGATGGCGAGCTTCAGGGTTCGAAGCGAGGAGGCCGCCATGCCTCTATGCCGTCACTTTGAGCAAAGGCGCATCCTCGATCCGCCCCGAACGCATCGACACCTGGCGCGCGCAACGCCCGGCCAGCGCGGGATCATGCGTCACCAGCACCAGCGTCATGCCGCGCTCCGCCGCCTTGGCGAACAGGAGATCGGCGATCTGCTTTCCCGTCACCTGGTCGAGATTGCCGGTCGGTTCATCGGCGATAAGAATGCGCGGCGACGGCGCCAGCGCCCGTGCAATCGCCACGCGCTGCTGCTCGCCGCCGGAAAGCTCGCCCGGATAGTGCGTCACGCGGTCGCTCAGGCCGACGGCCGCGAGCTCGCGCGCGGCCACGCCGAACGGATCGGAATGGCCGGCAAGCTCGAGCGGCACGGCGACATTTTCCAGCGCCGTCATATTGGGGATGAGATGGAAGGACTGGAAGACGATACCGATGTTTCGCCCCCGAAACGAGGCAATCTGATCCTCGCTTTTGTCATTGATCAGCTCGCCGGCGATCCGGACTGTGCCCGAAGCGACCCTTTCCAGGCCGGCAAGGACCATCAGCAGGGTGGACTTTCCCGAGCCCGACGGACCGACAATGCCGGTCGCTTCGCCGGCCGCCACGTCGAGGCTCACGCCCTGCAGCACATGGACGGATGACGCGCCCTCGCCGAGCCTCAGCGATATGTCCCTCAGCGCGATGACGGCTTCTGTCACAATGAAAGCGCCCTACATGTGAAAAAAGGAGACGGCCGCTGTCTCCTCCCTTGGATTGTTCCGGTCATATGGGGCTCGCCGCATGGCTTTCAAACACCGTTTTGCCGCAGCCCTCATCCTTTTCCTCGGCCTTTGCGCCGCCATCTCGCCGGCGCGCGCCGCAACCTTCACCATAGTCGGCTTCGGCGACAGCCTGATGGCTGGCTACAGCCTTGGACCCGGCCAGGGTTTCACCGACAGGCTGCAGGCGGCCCTGAAGGCAAAGGGCCTCGACGTCGCCGTCGCCAATGCCGGCGTGTCGGGCGACACCTCGAGCGGCGGGCTGGCGCGGCTCGACTGGTCGGTGCCGGACGGCACAAGGCTGGTGATCCTCGAGCTCGGCGCCAACGACATGCTGCGCGGCGTCTCGCCCGAGATCGCCGAGAAGAACCTCGACGCGATGCTGGGCAAGCTGAAGCAGCGCAACATCCCGGCGCTTCTCGCCGGCATGCGCGCCGCTCCCAATCTCGGCGCCGACTACCAGAAGGTCTTCGACGCCATCTATCCGAGGCTTGCCGAAAGATACGGCGTTCCGCTCTATCCGTTCTTCCTCGACGGCGTCGCCGGCCACCCCGACCTGCAGCTGGGAGACGGCCTGCATCCCAATCCCCGGGGTGTCGACGTCATGGTCGAGCGCATCCTGCCCGTGGTCGAAAAGGCGATCGCCGACAATGGGGGGCCATCATGAGTCCGTAATGCCACGCTTTCCGCTGGGGAAACTTTGTGGACAACAAACCTCTTGCCCCGCGCCAATATCGATGATTCGCTAGGAACGAGAGTTTCGATTCGAGGACAGGAGGCTTCACATGCCACGTCTTTTCACCGCCCTCGAAATTCCGCGTGATGCTGCTCTCTCTTTGTCCCTGCTCCGGGGCGGGCTGCCCGGAGCGCGCTGGATCGACGTCGAAAACTACCACCTGACGCTGCGCTTCATCGGCGATGTCGAGGGCCATGTCGCCGACGAGATCGCCAACGCCCTCGACCGCGTCGACCGCCCGTCTTTCCAGCTCACGCTCGCCGGCGTCGGCGCCTTCGGCGGCAAGAAGCCGCATGCGGTGTGGGCCGGCGTGTCGGCCTCGCCTGACCTGACGGCGCTGCAGGGCGAGATCGACCGCATCTGCCAGCGGCTCGGCCTGCCGGCCGACCCACGCAAGTTTTCGCCGCATGTGACGCTGGCGCGTCTGCGCAATGGGAGCCCGCTCGACGTCGCGCAATATCTTTCGGCGCGCGGCAATTTCGCGGCATTGCCCTTCCGCGTCGGCCGCTTCGTCCTGATGTCGTCGCGCGATTCGGTCGGCGGCGGCCCCTACATCGTCGAGGAAGCCTGGCCGCTGGTCGGCGAAGCGCTGGCCCCGAGCCGCTTCGCCAGCGCATCCGACGCCTCGCGGATCATGCGGTAGACCGAGGCGAAGGCCTCGGCGCCGTCGTAATAGGGATCGGGAACGTCCACTGCCTTTCCCGCGGCAAAATCCAGATAAAGATGGATGCGGTCGTGCGCGGCCTGCGGGGCCAGCGCCTTGAGGTCGCGCACATTCGCCTTGTCCATGCCGAGGATCAGGTCGAAACGCGAAAAATCCTCCGGCAGCACCTTGCGCGCCCGCTGTCCTGAAATGTCAACGCCGTGCCTTGCCGCCACCGCGATCGAGCGCCGGTCCGGCTCCTGGCCGGCATGCCAGCCGCCCGTCCCGGCCGAATCGATCACCAGACCCCGTTCCTCCCCGCCCTCGCCCAAGACCGCTCGAAGCACGCCCTCGGCCAGCGCATCGGCCCGAAAATCGGAATCGATTTTCGGAAAAGCACGATGCGCCGATTCAAAGTGTTAGAGCGTCCTTTGCGCGTCCAAAGGACGCGCGGCGCTCTAACGGCGAGCGGCAGATGTTGCCAAGGCAGACGAACAGAATGGATTTTATGGGCTTTGCGCTCATCGATCCGGCGCTATGGTTGGATCATCTGCGAATAGCACAGGGACCGGACATGAACAGGGAAAAACTCAACAAGGAAGCGATCGTCGCCGCGCTTGCGGAACTTGACGGCTGGTCGCTCGCCGCCGACGGCGCCTCCATCAAGCGCAGCTTCGTCTTCAAGAATTTCTCCGAGGCCTTTGCCTTCATGACGCGCGTGGCGCTGGCGGCCGAAAAGATGGACCATCACCCGGACTGGTCGAATGTCTACAAGACCGTCGACGTGACGCTGAACACGCATGACGCAGGCGGCGTCACGGCGCTGGACATCGAGCTCGCCAAGCGGATGAACGTCTATTTCGGCTGAGGGCGAGCGGACTTCGTCGTTCCAGGGCGGAGCAAGGAGCGAAGCGACGCGCGCAGACGCTGGAATCCATTCCGTGGCCTACGAGCGTCGGGGCAGTGCAGAAAGCGGCGAACATTCGCGATTGGCCGAAGCCTCTCAACCTCGTCATCCGCGGGCGGAGCGACGCGAAGCGGAGCGCAGACCCGAGGATCCATTCCGTGACCTTGGCCGAAGAGCGCAGCGGAGCAGAATTCCGCATCGTGGCAACGCCTCGACGTCACGGAAAGGATTCTATGGTCTGCGCGCGTCGCTTCGCTCCTTGCTCCGCCATAGAATGACGACGGGAGGAACAATCCGACCAGTCTCCAACGTTGCGATTGCCAACTCGGCTTACACAATTGTCAGCGCTGCCAAATTCGATTTTTAGGTCGACACACCCCCAAACTCTTGCAGCAGCCCCCCGCTTTCACCACATCTGTCGCCGCAGGCCGGCGTGCGAGGACGCGCGGCCAGGGAGCGACTGATGGCGCAAGGTACCGGTTTCGACTTCTTCGGCTTCGGCGACAAGCTCGCCGGCGAGGGCGAGGTGCGCGAAAAATTCTGGCGCACCGCCAAGAAGGCGGCGCGGCAGATTCCGTTCATGGACGAGGTTGTCGCCGCCTATTATTGCGCCATGGACAGGGACACGCCGCTGCGCGCCAAGGGTATCCTGCTCGCCGCGCTCGGCTATTTCGTCCTGCCGGTGGATTTCATCCCCGACTTCATCTTCGGCCTCGGCTTCACCGACGACCTTGCCGTGCTGACGGCGGCGATCACGGCCGTCAGCGCCCACATCACGCCTGCGCACAGGCAGGCGGCCAAAGAGGCGCTGGCGGACAAGAGCTGATCCCGGCTCGCTTCAGGCCCGCAATCGGCGCGGGCGAAAAGACAAACTCTTGCCGTTTTCGTGGCATCCAACTCCGCGCCGGGACGTCGCGCCGGCATCAATCCACAGTGGCGGCGCGGATGGTGGCGGTTTCCTGGGGTGGGTTCCTTTTCTTCGAGGACAATTCACCGTTTGGTAACCCTGATTAAATCAAAATGAAGCGACGGCAGGACGCCACGCGGCCCGCCTCCGCACCATTTGGAATACGGGAAGAACGATGCGCGGATTGATTGCTATAGTTTCCAGCCTGGTCCTGGCGGCCTCGGCGGCGCCGGCGTTGGCGCAGCAGGCAACCAAGATCGGCCAGCACAACGCCTGGGGCACCTACAGCTATCAGTCGGCCGCCGGCAAGGTCTGCTATGTGCTGACCGTGCCCACCGACAAGCAGCCCCCGTCGCTCGACCATGGCGACATGTTCTTCTTCGTCAGCCAGCGGCCCGGACAGCAGGTCTCCTACGAGCCTCAATTCATCGCCGGCTACAACTTCCAGGAAGGCTCGAAGGCCACGGTCACCATCGACAAGAAGAGCTTCTCGATGTTCACCCGCGGCAAGTCGGCCTGGGTCGAGAACGCCGCGGAAGAGCCGGTGCTTATTGCCGCCATGAAGACGGGCTCCGACATGAAGGTGCAGGCCAAGTCCGGCCGCGGCAACCCCACTTCCTACGTCTTCTCGCTGAAGGGCATCTCGGCCGCGCTGGCCTCGATCGCCAAGTGCAAATAAGCGGGAACCGCGTTCGAACCTGACGCAAGGCCGGACATCATGCCCGGCCTGTTGTTTGGGATGGCGCTCAGCCCTGTGCCGGAATCTCCGCCCGTCGCCGCCGGATCGCCTCGGCGATGAAGACGCGCGACAGCGCGTGGTAGAGCGGTTCGTTGGAGATCAGCCGCGCCGTGCCGTAGCCGAGCATCGCCGCGCACATCAGCGCGATCACATTGTCGTGGTTGCCGGTCATTTCCAGGATGATGACGAAGGCCGTCATCGGCGCCTGCACGACGCCGGCGAAATAGCCGGCCATGCCGAGCAGCGCCGCGGTTCCCGTGGCCGTGCCGAAGACCAGGCCGAGCGTGCTGCCCAGCCCCGCGCCCACCGCCAGCGACGGCGCGAAGAGGCCGCCTGGAATGCCCGATACCATCGACAGCAGGCCGGCGGCGAATTTCTCGACGAAGAAGAAGGCCGGCAGCGGCGTGCCTTCGATCGCGCCGCGCGCCTGCGTGTAGCCCGTGCCGAAGGTCGATCCTCCGGAGGCGATGCCGATCGCGGCGACGGCCAGGCCGCAGACAGCCGCTACGACCAGCGCGCGCGGCAGCGGCTGCAGCGCATTCCAGCGCCGGATGCGGCGCATGACTTTCAGCGCCAAGAGCGAGAACAGCGCGCCGACACCGCCGCCGATGATGCCGCAGGCGAGCACCAGCGGCCAGTCCGTGGCGAAGGCGACCGTGTCCCTGGCGACGCCGAAATAGGTGTAGTTGCCGAGCAGCCCGAGCGAGGCGAGGCCGGCCAGGATCACCGCCGTCAGCACCAGCCCGTTGGTGCGCGCCTCGTAGGCCCGGCCCATTTCCTCGATGGCGAAGACGATACCGGCAAGCGGCGTGTTGAAGGCGGCGGCGATGCCGGCGGCGGAGCCCGCCAGGATCAGGCCACGCGCCTGCGCCATGCCGCCCCAGCGCGCCGCCTGCAGCATCAGCGAAGCGCCGACCTGCACTGTCGGGCCCTCGCGCCCGATCGAGGCGCCGCAGGCGAGGCCGACGATGGTGAGCGCGATCTTGCCGACCACCAGCCTGAGCGACAGGATGTGGCTGCGATCGTCCTCGTCGCGCAGATGCCGCGCCGCGATCGCCTGCGGAATGCCGCTGCCTTGCGATCCCGGAAAAAAGGAATGCGCAAGCCAGGCGCAAAAGACGAAACCGAGCGGCGTCACGACGAGCGGCAGGTAGAAGCGCCAGCCGCCGTCATTGCCCGTCATGACATGGAACAGGGCTTGCGCCCGGTCGGCGAGCAATGCGAACAGGACGCTGATCAGGCCGATCGAGATGGCGCCGGCCCAGAAGACGAGGCGCGGCTGCCAGACGCGCCGCGACATCCACATGGCGTGGGAACGCCGCAGCATGCGGGATTTTCGCGATATGCCGGCCATGACCGTCCTCTTGATGGTCACCCGCCCTAGCACACTCGCCGGGCCGATCAACCCGCGAGGGCGAGCCCGACACTATCGCAGTCAGGTCAAGGAACGGTGCTCATGAGTCGCGGCACAGGGCATGCCGGATGGCGGATAACCCGCCGGCGCACCGGCCGGCGGGGAGGTCGGCACGCGGGATCGGCGAGGTCACATCGCCATTTTTTCACATTCGGCCTGGGCCTTCTTGGTCGACGTGTCGACCATGTAGGCCTTGCCCTTGGCGTCGGTGATCATCATCATGCAATGCTTGATCGGCTTGGCCATCTTCATCATGTCGGCGCTCATCTTGGCGTCCGGCATCATGGTGCCCATGTGGCCGTCCGGCATGATCGCGGTGACCTGCCCGCCCTTCATCATCGTCATGGCGCCCATCGTGTCCTCGGCAAAAGCTTGCGAGGCGCAAAGACCGGCGAGGCCGGCAATGAGCGCGAACTTGATCGAGTGCATTGAACAACTCCCATTGTTGAGGGGCATGGTCGCCCCTTTCAGGTTCGCGCACGCGTTTCGATTGATTACGCCAACACGAAGATGTGATCGGTTTTCAGGTGGCAGCAGCCGGCAGCGTTCCGCCCCTGGCCCAGGCAGGTGTCATAATTTGTTGACCTCTGCGCCAGTCATCCCGCTGCTTTCCATTCCAGGGTTCTTCTTCCTGCATCCAGAAGACGGCCAGCAAGTCAGCGACCATCGCCGCAAGGCGGATGCTCAAGCGTGAGGGCCATCGCCAGTCGCGGCTCCTCCTTCTCCCCTTGTGGGAGAGAGGTGTCGCCGAAGGCGACGGATGAGGGGTGCTCCAGGGAAAGCCAGCGTTTCACTCCGCTGGAACACCCCTCATCCGTCTCGGCGCTGCGCGCCGATCCACCTTCTCCCACAAGGGGAGAAGGGCAAAGCGCACCCATGACTCCGGCGCCGAGCTGTGCTATGCGCCGCGCTTCCTGGCGGCCGGTGCTGAAATCGGCCGCAAATCGCTTATATTGGCGCCACCATGACCGTTTCGCTTGATCTTACCGCCGAAGGCGCTCGTGATGCCTTGCGCCGCGCAGCACCGGCCGAGAAGCCGTCGCTGATCGGCCTGACCCGCGCCGAGCTCGGCGAAGCGCTTGTCGACGCCGGCATTGTGCCCGAGCGCCAGGCAAAAATGCGCGCCCAGCAGCTCTGGCACTGGATGTATGTGCGCGGCGTTTCCGACTTCGCGCATATGTTCAACATCTCCAAGGACCTGCGCGCCGTGCTCGACAGGCATTTCACCGTCGCCCGGCCCGATATCGTCGAGGAGCAGATCTCTGCCGATGGCACGCGCAAATGGCTGTTCCGCTTTCCGCCGCGCGGCGCCGGCCGTCCGGTCGAGATCGAGACCGTCTACATTCCCGAGGAAGGCCGCGGCACGCTCTGCATCTCCTCGCAGGTCGGCTGCACGCTGACCTGCTCCTTCTGCCACACCGGCACGCAGAAGCTGGTGCGCAACCTCACCGCCGAGGAGATCCTGGCGCAATTGCTCACCGCGCGCGACCGCCTCGGCGATTTCCCCGACCGCGACACGCCGGACGGCGCCATCGTGCCGGCAGAGGGTCGCAAGGTGTCCAACATCGTCATGATGGGCATGGGCGAGCCGCTCTACAATTTCGAGGCGGTGAAGAAGGCGCTGCTGATCGCCTCCGATGGCGACGGGCTGTCGCTGTCGAAGCGGCGGATCACGCTGTCGACCTCCGGCGTGGTGCCGGAAATCTTCCGCACCGGCGAGGAGATCGGCGTGATGTTGGCGATCTCGCTGCACGCCACCAATGACGACCTGCGCGACCTGCTGGTGCCGATCAACAAGAAGTTCCCGCTGAAGGAGCTGATCGCCGCCTGCAAGGCCTATCCCGGCCTCTCCAACGCCAAGCGCATCACCTTCGAATATGTGATGCTGAAGGATGTCAACGATTCCCTCGACGACGCCAAGGCGCTGGTGAAGCTCTTGAAGGGCATTCCGGCCAAGATCAACCTGATCCCGTTCAACCCGTGGCCCGGCACCAACTACCAGTGCTCGGACTGGGAGACGATCGAGAAGTTTGCCGACTACATAAACAATGCCGGCTATGCTTCGCCGATCCGCACCCCGCGCGGCCGCGACATCCTCGCCGCTTGCGGCCAGCTGAAGTCGGAGTCCGAGCGCATGCGCAAGGTCGACCGGCTGGCGCTGGAAGCCATGATGATCGCAGGGCACGGCGAGGCGTGAGGCGCCTCGTCGCCTACATCATTCGCTTCGCCGTCATCCTGATCGGCTATGTCGTCGGCTCGCTGGCGGCGAGCGCCTTCCTCAACATCCTGGTCCTGGCGCATCTGGGCTACACCCCGGCCGATCCGCAGCCGACGGCCACCGCGTCGCTCTATTTCTCGGTGCCTTTCGTGGCGCTGTTCGTCGCCTATTTCGCCTTCATGCCGGCGGCGGTCGTCATTTTGATCGCCGAGGTGCTCGGCCGGCGCGACTGGCTGTTCTACGCGCTCGGCGGCGCCGTCATCGCCGTCGTTTTCCTCGGCTTCGTGCCTAATGTGGGCGACGCCAATTTCGACGTCACCGAAACCAACGCCAGATTGGCCGTGATCGGCGCCGGCATGGTCGGTGGCATCTTCTACTGGATCTCCGCCGGCCGCTGGGCCGGAAGCTGGCGGCGCGAGCCGTTGCTTGATCCGCTGGCTTAAGCGTGGGAACGTGCCGGCCAGCCCGCCGGAACACTCACTGGCGCATGCCGGAGCAGCCTATCCGATAACGATCACCTTTCCGGTGATGGCTCCCTCGACGCTCTTCGCGTAGGCAAGACCGACCCGTTTCGAAGAAACGGGTTCGTGGCCGGGAAACCATTCTCCATAGCGCGGCGCGGAAACGTCCAGAAGCCCCGGGCTCACCACGTTGATGCGCAGACCACGCGGCATTTCGATTGCCGCGCCGACGACGAAGCCGCCAAGAGCGCCATTCGCCGTCGCAGCCGCCGCCCCCGTTCGGATTGGATCGCGGTCCAGCACGCCGCTCGTCAAGGTGAAGGATCCCGCCTCGTTGACGATATCAAGTCCCGCCAGGACCAGATTGACCTGCCCCAGCACCTTGTTCCTGAGGCCGAGCATGAAACTCTCTTCCGTATAATCGTGCAACGGGCTGAAATGAACGTCGCCTGCTGTCGAAACGACGGCATCCACTTTGCCGCAACTTGCATACATGGCATCGACCGATGCGCGGTTCGCCATGTCGACCCGGATATCGCCGCTGGAGCGCCCTGCCCTGATGATCTCGTGGCGACTTTCCAGCTCGGCGCACACGGCTTTGCCGATGTCGCCCTCGGCACCGACAACGACAATCCTCACGACGCCGCGATCTCGTCATACCGCTTCAGCTTGTGCGCAAGGATTTCGGCACAACGGTCCAGGACCACGCGTTGCTTGTCGAGCTGTTCGGAGTGGCCCAGAAGAATTCGCCTTCGCTCTGGGATCGTTTCGTTGCCCCTTTGGTAGAGGCACGCAAAGTACCGCATCGTTTCCATCCGCATGCCGGTGTCGCGCAGGGACGACAGCAGGACGAGCCAATCGACGTCCACCGCCGAAAAGCGACGCTTGCCATCTCTTCCGCGTTCGACCGGCGGAAGCAGCCCCGCCTTTTCATAGTATCGGATGGTATCGATACTGAGTCCGCTGGTGGACGCAGCCTCTGAAATCCGCATGCCTTGCCCTTGGTTTACACTGTGCAGACCAGGCTACCGTCCTGGAGTAACTCCAGGTCAAGGACTTTTCTCTGAAACAGCGCCGGAGGGGCGATGGAAGCCTACTTCGCCTGCGCGGTCAGGATCTTGAGCGCGAAGGCCGAGAACACGCCGCCGAACAGGTAGTCGACCACACGCGTCACCCGCGGGCTTGCCTTCATCGCCGCCGAGAACTTCTCCGCCGCCAGCACCATCGGCGCCGTCACCGGGATCGACAGCACGATGAACATCACGCCGAGGAAGAACAACTTTCCGGACGCATTCGGATCGTGCGCGGAGACGAATTGCGGCAGAAAGGTCATGAAGAACAGGATGATCTTGGGGTTGAGCAGGTTGACCCCGAGCCCGGCCGCCCAGCTGCGGAACAACGAGACCTGCGGTCCGGTTTTCTTCACCGGCGAAAAAGCCGAGCCCTTGGCGATCGCCTGAAAAGCCAGGAACACCAGATAGCCGGCGCCAAAAATCTTCAAGATGAAGAAGGCCATCGGCGAAGCGACGATCAGCGCCGAGATGCCGACGACCACCAGGGTGGTGTGGATCAGTGTGCCGCAGAGCGCGCCGACCATGGAGGCAAAGCCGGTGGCGCGGCCCTGGCTCAGCGTGCGCGACACGAACAGCGTCATGTCCGGCCCAGGCGTGATCGCCAGGATCACCGTGGCGATGGCGAACTGGATCAGCGTCGAAGTGTCGGGAATGAAGGACATGGGGAAGCCCCTGCGGGAAGACTGGTTTCTATAACGCAGCTGCCTTGCCGATGCCAGCGACTGGTCGGCGCAGCCTCTGGTCCAGCATTGGCAACAACCAGCCTCCAGGACGCTTTCTTCAGGCAATCGTTGATGTCGGCGCCGCCCCTCATTGCCGTGCCGGGCATTTCTCCCCGTTTACGGGAAGAAAGAGGCCGGCCGCAACCTTGGCGCATCCCTGCAACGTTGGAGATTGGCGAAAGCGACGATGACAGCCCCTTCTCCCCGTTCACGGGGAGAAGATGGCGGCAGCCAGATGAGGGGCGGCGCAAACGTCCAAAGATTTCTAACTGCAGCCTCTGAGCCATAGCACGCGGCTGTTCGTCTCTTGCGCCGCCCGGAAAGGCCGTGATACCTCGCCCGCGAAGTTATTTTCCCGCGGAACCGCCAAAAATGTCCAAAACCAAGAACGTCAAGAAAGTCGTGCTCGCCTATTCCGGCGGCCTCGACACCTCGATCATCCTGAAATGGCTGCAGACCGAGCTCGGCGCCGAAGTCGTCACCTTCACCGCCGATCTCGGCCAGGGTGGTGAGCTCGAGCCGGCGCGCCGCAAGGCCGAGATGATGGGCATCAACGACATCCGCATCGTCGACGTGCGCGAGGAGTTCGTCGCCGACTTCGTCTTCCCGATGTTCCGCGCCAACGCCGTCTATGAAGGCACCTACCTGCTCGGCACCTCGATTGCCCGGCCGCTGATCTCCAGGCACCTGGTCGATATCGCCAAGGAAACCGGCGCCGACGCCATTGCCCATGGCGCCACCGGCAAGGGCAACGACCAGGTCCGCTTCGAGCTTTCGGCTTACGCGCTCAACCCAGATATCAAGGTGATAGCGCCGTGGCGCGATTGGTCGTTCAAGTCGCGCACCGACCTTCTCAATTTCGCCGAGCAGCACCAGATCCCGGTGCCGAAGGATAAGCGCGGCGACGCGCCCTTCTCAGTCGACGCCAACCTCCTGCACTCCTCCTCCGAAGGCAAGGTGCTGGAGGATCCGTGGAGCGAGCCGCCGGAATTCGTGCATCAGCGCACCGTCTCGCCGATGGATGCGCCCGATGTCGTCACCGAGATCGAGATCGAATTCCTCAAGGGCGATCCGGTCGCGCTCAACGGCAAGAAGCTGTCGCCGGCCACCATGCTGGCGGCGCTCAACGACCTTGGCCGCGACAACGGCATCGGCCGCCTCGACTTGGTCGAGAACCGTTTTGTCGGCATGAAGTCGCGCGGCGTCTATGAGACGCCCGGCGGCACCATCCTGATCGCCGCCCACCGGGCGATCGAATCGATCACGCTCGACCGGGGCGCTGCCCACCTCAAGGACGAGCTCATGCCGCGCTATGCCGAGCTCATCTATAACGGCTTCTGGTTCTCGCCCGAGCGCGTCATGCTGCAGGCGATGATCGACAAGAGCCAGGACGATGTCGAAGGCACCGTGCGGCTGAAGCTTTACAAGGGCAATGTCATCGTCACCGGCCGCAAGTCGAAGAAGACGCTCTATTCCGATGCGCTGGTCACCTTCGAGGATGACCGCGGCGCCTACGACCAGAAGGATGCCGAAGGGTTTATCCGACTGAATGGATTGAGGCTGAGGACGCTGGCGGCAAGGAACCGTCGCTGACGCTGCTGATCTCCCCCCTTGCGGGGGAGATGCCCGGCAGGGCAGAGGGGGTGCTGTCCCGCCCACCGATTCTTCGTCATTCTAGGGCGGAGCAAGGAGCGAAGCGACGCGCGCAGACCCTAGAATCCATGCCGTGACGCCTGAGCGCCGCCACGGTGCAGAACGCTCACCAGCCAATTCCGCGAAAGAGCTCGAACCACTCCGGATTGCTCTTCTCGATCAGTTCAACCTTCCATCGGCGTGGCCAACGTTTCAATGGCGTCTCACGCTGGATGGCATCAGCGATGTCGAAAAATTCCTTGTACCAGACGAGACGCTGCACGCCGTAACGGCTGGCGAAGCCGAGCCTGGCCGGTCTTGTGCTCGGGATCCGACGCGCGAGGTCGTTGGTGACACCGATATAGATCGTGCCGCCTTTCTGGCTTGCTGTCATGTAGACATAGCCTGTCATGTTGCGATCTTAGCTGGTGCTGTCGCCAACGGCTATTCTGGACGGCAGCAGTCTACGGCCAATGTCACGGCATGGATTCTAGGGTCTTCGCGCGTCGCTTCGCTCCTTGCTCCGCCCTAGAATGACGAAGGTTAGGTCGCCACTTCACGCGCAAGAACCCCTCTGTCGCCTGCGGCGACATCTCCGCCAGGGCCCCGAGGGAAGTGATTCCCACTTCCCGGTTTTCGCCAATCTCCAAGCCAAAAAAGCCCGGCGCGTGGCCGAGCTTTTCCGTGGAATGACGATCTCGATCAGTTCGCGTCAATCGCCTCGGCTATTTGGGCGATGGCCTGCTGGTAGACGCTTGCCGAGTTCCAGCCCGCGATCGCGCCCATATTGGCCTCATAGCTCGCGCCGGCATGCCAGCCATGCGCCTTGAGATAATTGGCGGTGGAAGCCAGCGCCGTGTTGCGGTCGCGCAGGTTTCCGCTGCCGACGCCATATTTCAGCACATTTCCGGGCAGGAACTGGGTGTGGCCGATCTCGCCATGCATGGCGCCGACCGAGGAGGCGCTCAGCGCGCCGCGATCGACGAGCTTCAGCGCCGCGATGGCATGCGGGGTAAAATAGTCCGGGCGGCGGCAGTCATAGGCGAGCGTCAGAATGGCCGACACCGTGTTCTGGTTGCCCATCGAGGCGCCGAAGCCGGTTTCCATGCCCCAGATGGCGAGCAGCACGCCCGGCGGCACGCCATAGGTCCGCTCGATATTCGCGAACATCGCCGCGTTGGCCTTCTTCAGCGCGCGGCCTCTCGAGATGATCGCGGACGCCCCGCGGCGTTTCATGAAAGCCTCCACCGAGCCGCTGAAAGCCTTGTGGATGGCGCGATCGGCCGAAATCGTCCTTGTCGCGTAGGTCGCCCCCTCCAGCGCCGAAAGCCCCCTTTGGCCGACGCCTTCGGCTCTGGCCTCGGCGGCAAAATCCTGCTTCCAGGCGTCGAAGCCGGCGCCATTCTTGCCACAGCTGGCCGCGGCTTCAGCGCCTGTCGCCAGCCCAAGCATCGCCACCACCGCCGCGGCGCCCGCGAAAATCCTTCTTTTGGCAAAAAATGCCATGTCCTTCTCCTGGTTGCCTTGAATCACGTCCCGGTGGCGAATTTGCCAGCGAAACGCCCGGTTGTCACCGCCCTCGCTGGGGACGTGACACCCGACACTGGCGAAAGAAGGGCAATTTGCCCGCGATCGGCCATCAGGTGTGGCGGACTTGCCTCATGAAGACGTCGATATCGTGGTTGTTGCCGCCGGTCCGACGGGACTTGCCGCGGCTAAAGCGCCTTGCGCCCGCTCACGCCGTTTTGACCGGAACCCCGAGAAATCGTGGAACAAATCGTGAGCGGCGGAAAGGCGCTTTAGCCGGAACGCATTAAGCCTTGGTTTCGTTTCCGACCGCGAGGGAGAGTGGAAAAACGGAGTGAAACCATGAAACGCGTACTGTTTCCGGCGCTTGCCGGCGCGCTGTTCGCCATGTCGGGCGCGGCCTTGGCCGACACTGCCGTCTCGGCGGTGGCCGATCTCAATGTGCGCGCCGGCCCCGGCCCGCAATATCCCGTGATTGGCGTGCTGGCCGCCGGCCAGTCGGCAACGCTCACCGGCTGCATCGAGAACAGCAAATGGTGCACGATCGCCGAAGCGGGCGGCAATGGCTGGGTCTATTCCGACTATGTGACGGGCGATTTCGGCGGCAGCCGGGTCGTGCTGACACGCCGGCCGGCCAATGCCGGCATCGCCGTCGTGTCGCCGCCGACCGATAACATCTACACCACGGACAGCTACACCGGCGCCATCGTTCCCGGCGACGACACCATCGAGTCGATCGGCAGACCGCCGGCCGAGGTCGGCACCTATGTCACCACGCACCGGGTCGATCCGGTCTATCTCGAGGGCGAGGTGGTGACCGGAGCCACGCTGCCCGACACGGTCGAGCTGCGCGAGATTCCCGATTACCGGTATCGTTATGTCTATGTGAACAACCAGCCGGCGCTGGTCGACCCCGGCACGCGGCGCATCGTCTATGTGATGCGCTGATTGTGGCCAAGAGACAAACGGCCGCCGGGATGGCGGCCGTTTGCTTGCGTGCTGGGCGCTCACGGTTGCGTCGGTGCAATCCCGCATAGCCGCACACGTTGGGGATTGGCCGAACCGTCCGAACTTCGTCATCCACGGGCGGAGCGGGAGCGAAGCGGACGCGGAGACCCGAGGATCCATGCCGTTACCTTGGCCGAAGAGCGCAGCGGAGCAGAATTCTGCACTGTGGCAACGCTCGGAAGTAACGAAATGGATCCTCGGGTCTGCGCCGCGTCGCTTCGCTCCTTGCTCCGCCCGTGGATGACGAGATAGCGTTCCAGCCAATCTCCCACCGTCGTGATCGCGCGTTAGTGTTCCGTGGTACGAATTCGAGTTTCGTGCCCTCAACGCGATCCAGTCAGGCCCGGCTCAAAGCAAGGTAATCGCGCGCTAACCACCGACCTCCTACACAATACAGCCTAAGCCTTCGGCAGAGGAGCCGCGTGACGATCGAAAATGCCGCCTTCGAGCGCTATCGCCGCTCGCCGAACGAAAAGACCACTTTGCTGCGGCTGTTCTTCGGCACGGCAATCGTCATTGCCTTCTGGATGGCGGCGACGGCCGTCGTGCTGTTTGCCGGCACCTATGTCTACCTCGTCTGGCGCCTGCCCGGCCCCTCGACCGGGCAGTATATGCAGGACTTCCTGGCATCGCCCGTCGGCATCCTCAGCGCGCTGACCTCCTTTGCCGGCATCTGGATCGGCCTGTGGGTGGCGATGCGCTTGGTGCATGGCGAGCCGCTGTCGGCTCTCTTTGGCGTCGGCCGCCGCATCGCGGGCGGCGATTTTCTCAAGGGCCTGGTCGCGGTGCTGATCACCTCGCTGTTTTCCGAGGTGCTGCTCTATTGGCTGCAGCCGGAGATCGCGCGCGGACCGATCGCCCTCTCGTCCTGGCTGCTCTTCCTGGCGCCGATCGCGCTGCTCGCCTTCCTGCAGACCTCGTCGGAGGAAATGCTGTTTCGCGGCTATCTGCTTCGCGCCCTCGCTCATCGTTTCAGGAGCCCGCTGGTCTGGGCGGCGCTGCCGGGCCTGCTGTTCACGTCGCTGCACTGGAACACGGCCTCGACGCTGGCCATCAATGCCAGTGTCTTCATCTCGATCGGCACATTCGCCCTGCTGCTGACGCTCCTGGTCTATGTCACCGGCAATCTCGGCGCCGGCTTCGGCGCCCATCTCGGCAACAACCTGACCGGCTTCCTGCTGATCTCGCACCAGGAGGCCTACAATTCCTTCGCGCTGCTCAATGCCAAGCCCCTCGAAGGTCCCGGCTGGACCCATCTGGACGCCGTTCTCATCGCTGCGATCGGCGTCGTCAGCACGCTTTTGACGATGCTGCTGCTTTTGCACCGGCGCTCGCCGCTGCGGGTCGGCACGAACAAGCAGAGCCTGGGCTGAGCTGCCGTCAATCGCGGCGTTTTGGCCGGGATTCCAGCATAGTTTCTTGACGCATGTCGTCGCCGCAAAACCGCTGCGCACTCTTGCGCGACATGCGTTGGCCTTGACTCCGCGGCCGATTTCCTGTCTAGAGCCGCTGAATTCCGCGACGAGTTTTCTTTCGCGAAAGCCGACCAGGACGCCGAAGCCTCTTTGAGGCGGCTGCTGTAAAGAGATCCTGGAGGCCAACACCCGGCAGCGCGATGCGCCCCCGGGTGCTTTTTGGCTTTGCGCTTTTGCTTGGCGACCCGGCGCGAACGCACTACCTCTCGGTCGAACCCCACCGAGATCAAGGACCGCAGATGTTTGAATCCCTCCAGGAGCGTCTTGGCTCCATCCTGAACGGCCTGACTGGTCGCGGCGCGCTGTCCGAGGCGGATGTCTCGGCGGCTTTGCGCGAGGTGCGCCGCGCGCTGCTCGAGGCCGACGTCGCGCTGGAAGTGGTTCGCTCCTTCACCGACAAGGTGCGCGAGAAGGCGGTCGGCGCCGCGGTGCTGAAGTCGATCAAGCCCGGACAGATGGTCGTCAAGATCGTCCATGACGAGCTGGTCGAGATGCTCGGCGCCGAGGGCGTGGCCGTCGACCTCAACGCGCCGGCGCCCGTCGTCGTCATGATGGTCGGCCTGCAGGGTTCCGGCAAGACGACGACCTCGGCCAAGATCGCCAAGCGGCTGACCGAGCGGCAGAACAAGAAGGTCCTGATGGCCTCGCTCGACACGCGGCGGCCCGCCGCGCAGGAGCAGCTGCGCCAGCTCGGCGAGCAGACCAAGGTCGCGACGCTGCCGATCATCGCCGGCCAGAGCCCGGTCGATATCGCCAAGCGCGCCGTGCAGGCCGCCAGGCTCGGCGGCCATGACGTCGTCATCCTCGACACCGCCGGCCGCACCCATATCGACGAGCCGCTGATGGTCGAGATGGCCGACATCAAGAAGGTGTCGAGCCCGCACGAGATCCTGCTCGTCGCCGACTCGCTCACCGGTCAGGACGCCGTCAATCTGGCGAAAAGCTTCGACGAACGCGTCGGCATCACCGGCCTGGTGCTGACCCGCATGGACGGCGACGGCCGCGGCGGCGCTGCGCTGTCGATGCGCGCCGTCACCGGCAAGCCGATCAAGCTCATCGGCACCGGCGAAAAGATGGACGGGCTGGAGGAATTCCACCCCAAGCGCATCGCCGACCGAATCCTCGGCATGGGCGACATCGTCTCGCTCGTCGAGAAGGCTGCCGAGACCATCGACGCCGAGCAGGCGGCGGCGATGGCGAAGAAGATGCAGTCGGGCAAGTTCGACCTGAACGATCTCGCTCAGCAGCTTCAGCAGATGTCGAAGATGGGCGGCATGGGCGGCATCATGGGCATGATGCCCGGCATGGGCAAGATGAAGGACCAGTTGGCCGCCGCCGGCCTCGACGACAAGATGTTCGGCCGCCAGCTCGCCATCATCTCCTCGATGACCAAGGCCGAGCGCGCCAATCCCGATATCCTCAAGCACTCGCGCAAGAAGCGCATCGCCGCCGGCTCCGGCACCGACGCGGCCGAGATCAACAAGCTCTTGAAGATGCATCGCGGCATGGCCGACATGATGAAGGCGATGGGCGGCAAGGGCAAAGGCGGCGGCCTCATGCGCGGCATGATGGGCGGCCTCGCCTCGAAAATGGGGCTGGGCGGCATGATGCCCGGCGGTGGCATGCCCGATCTTTCCAAGATGGATCCCAAGCAGCTCGAGGCCCTGCAGAAGCAGGCGCAGGCCGCCGGCCTCGGCAAGGGCCTGCCGGGCGGGCTTCCCGGTGGCGGCGGACTGCCGGGCCTGCCTGGCGGCATGAAGCTTCCGGGTCTGCCGGGCCTGGGCGGCGGCGGGCTGCCCGGTTTGGGCAAGAAGAAGTGAAGGGGCGATGAACGAGGAGAAAGACATGGCCGATGCACGCGCCATCCTGGCCGGCTACCGCGCTTCGATCGACAATATCGACGCCGCCCTCATCCATATGCTGGCCGAACGCTTCCGCTGCACCAAGGCGGTCGGCGTTCTGAAGGCCGAGCATGGCCTGCCGCCCGCCGACCCCGCGCGCGAGCAGCAGCAGATCGCCCGCCTTCGCCAGCTGGCGAAGGATGCGCATCTCGACCCGGATTTCGCAGAGAAATTCCTCAACTTCGTCGTCCGCGAAGTGATCCGGCACCACGAACAGATCGCCGCTGCCAACGGCGTGACGAAAACCGGCTGAAACCAGCCGAAAACTCATCAACGAAATCAGAGCTTTTAGGAGACAAAGAAATGGCACTGAAGATCAGACTGGCCCGTGCGGGCTCGAAGAAGCGTCCTTACTACCACGTCGTCGTCGCCGACGCCCGTTCGCCGCGCGACGGCCGTTTCATCGAGTCGCTCGGCTCGTGGAACCCGCTGCTGCCGAAGGACGGCGAGCGCGTCAAGGTCGACGCCGGCCGCGTCAAGCACTGGCTGTCGCATGGCGCCCAGCCGACCGACCGCGTGCTGCGCTTCCTCGACGAGGCCGGCATTGCCAAGCGCGAGGCCCGCTCGAACCCGAACAAGGCGCTGCCCGGCAAGAAGGCGCAGGAACGCGCTACCCTGTTGAAGAAGGCCCAGGAAGACGCCGCAGCTGCGGCTGCCGCGGCGAGCGCCGCGCCGGCCGAGGTTGAAGCGGCCAGCGCCGAGTAATCACGGTTCTTCGTCGCTTATGAAAACGGCGGGCATCGGCCCGCCGTTTTTCTTTGTTCGATTTGTCCGATCCGATGCTTCAATAGCCGGACGGGCAGCGCGCTACGTAGACGCGGCCGTAGCGGTCGCGATAGCGGCACTGGCCGCTTTCGCTGGCATGGCCGATCAGCGCGCCGGCCACCGCGCCGACAGCGCCGCCGACAATGGCCCCTTGGGTCGGGTTGTTGGCCACAGCAGCGCCTACAGCCGCACCGCCCAACCCGCCGATCGCAGCACCCTTTTCCGTTTGCGAGCAGGCGCCCAAGGCCATGGTCAGCACCAGGATGGTAATTGCTTTCTTCATCGCTATTCCTCTCTCAAGCGCCGTCCTCGCCGCCATGCCCTAAACTCACAAACAGCTAAATTGATCCCGACAATGATGAAGATTGGCCGGCTACGCCCAGCCGGATTTACAGCACTGAACGCCAACTTGTTGAAACTTCGTGGTTTTCAGCGCTCCGTGAGGCGCTTCAGATTGCCGAGCCCGGCCTCGAAATCCTTGCCGACCAGCGTGTCGAAATTCATGAACAGGCCCATCAGCTTGGCGATGAAGGGCCTTGCCCCGCGCATCGCCCAGGTGACGGTCGTGCCCTCGCCGGACGGCGAAAGCGTGAAGTCGACACTGTTGTTGGCCCTGAACGGCTTTTCGAAGTCGAGCTTGAGCGACACCAGCGACGACGGCACCGAATTCGTGATCTCCATGCGGCCCTTGCCGGCCTTGGAGTTGCCTTCCCAGGCATAGGCCGCGCCCTTGCCGCTTTCGGCGCCGGACAGCGTGCGCCTCATGCCGGGGTCGAGCTTTTCGTAGGGCGACCATTCGGGCCAGCGCCGGAAATCGTTGATCAGCGGGAAGATCGTCTCGGCCGGCGCCTTGATGCTGGCCGAACGCGTGACGACGAAATCGTTCGGCCGGGTCGCGGCATAGATCAGCATCGCGGCGATGATGACGACCAAGATAATGAGGATGGTGGCAAACATCTCTTTTGCTCCTCTATCGCGAGACCGGGATCAGCGCGCGCACCCTCTGGTCGCGCAGGTAGAGCCCGCCCCACAGGATGATGCCGATATAGACGCCGAACAAGGTGTGCGAGAAGAGCGGATTGCCGATCCGCACATGGGTTGAAATCGCGCCGCCCATATAGGCGGTGAGCAGGATGGCGCCGAGCACTGATGTGCGCGGCAACGCATAGAGCGCGGTCGAGATCAGCCCGATAATCCCGATCAGGCGCGCGACATTGGCGTCGGCCGGCCAACCGAGTTCGGTCATCGTCTGGCTGACGACATCCAGCGGCGGCAGCTTGATGACACCGTCGAAAATCATGAACAGGACGACGGCGGCGCTAAGCACGCGCCCGGTCCACAAGGCGCCGTTCGAGACAGGCGCGGCTTCGGAAATGCTCACGGATGTTCCCTCCTGATGGTTCAAGGGCTGGCTCTCTGCCAGCTTCGAACCAAGGACGGAGAACCACGCGGCGATCCTACGGGTCGGGTGCGTTTTTTTCAAAAGCGTGGTTCAGTGAATGGAACGGAGGAGACAAGATGACCGGTGAGACCGACCTGCGCAGGCTGTTGGCGTCGATGACGCCGCGACTGCTTGCCGACGTCTATGTCTTCACGACGCTGGCGCCTAACACACCGGTGCCGCATGGGCTCGATCCCGTCATGCAGTTCCGCGAGCGCGAAGGCCTGACCCTGATCGTGACCGAAGATGAAGCCAAGGCTGCCGGCCTTGCCGGCACGTTCCGCAACCGGATGATCACGCTCGACATCCACTCCTCGCTGGAAGCCGTCGGCTTCCTCGCCGCCATCACCAAGCGGCTGGCCGCAGCCGGCATGGGGGTCAATCCCGTCTCGGCCTTCTATCACGACCATCTGTTCGTGCCGGCGGAGCGGGCGGAGGAGGCGCTGGCTATGTTGCGCGGCCTGGCGGCCGAAAATGCGCCTGAACTCAACGCCTGAGGACATAAAGAATATCCGGCAGCCCTTCCTCATTGGTCGAGCCGTCGCCGAAGGCTTCGGCGCGAAAACCGTGGCGTTCGTAGAAGCGGCGCGCGCCGGCATTGGCCTGGAAGCAATGGAGCTTGACCAGAGCATGCCGGCGGTGGCTTGGGCAAGCAGCCGGCTGCCGATGCCTTGTCCTGTCCAGGCCGGATCGAGATAGAGCTGTTCGACCCAACTCTCATTGACAGCGATGAAGCCGACGATGCGGCCGTCGGCCTCGGCGACCGTCACCTGCTGCTTGGGCAGGACGATGTCGCGGATGAAGAACAGGTCCTCCTCCGGTGTGTGCAGCAACGGCATCCAGTCGAAGGCATCGAGCGACGCGCGCATCATGGTCGCGATGGCGGGGGCGTCGGAAGCGATGGCCGGGCGCAGGAGGATATCTGAGGGCTCTGGACCGATCATGAGGGCGGTTTCCCCTTCTCCCCTTGTGGGAGAAGGTGTCGCCGAAGGCGACGGATGAGAGGTGTTCCAGCTTGACACGGACTTAAGCCGGCATTGAGTGCGACGGTAGAGGTCGCCAGCGTCTCACTCCGCTGGAACACCCCTCATCCGTCTCTGCGCTTCGCGCCGATCCACCTTCTCCCACAAGGGGAGAAGGGGGAAGCGCCACGGCCGAAGGCCGAGCCCGCCACTGCGGGCCGCCGGCCGTCCGGCGCGCCCGCGCAGGGCCAGCCGCGGCAGCGGCGGTGCGGCCCGTGAGCGAAAACAAACCGCCGTCAGGCCGCCTTCTTCTTCGGCTGGATCAGGCCGCGCTCGACCAGGAGCTCGGCGATCTGCACGGCGTTGAGCGCCGCGCCCTTGCGCAGATTGTCGGAAACGACCCACATCGACAGGCCGTTGTCGACGGTCGAATCCTCGCGGATGCGCGAGATGAAGGTGGCGTCCTCGCCGGCCGATTCGAGCGGCGTGATATAGCCGCCGTTCTCGCGCTTATCGAGCACCTGGCATCCAGGCGCCTCGCGCAGGATCTCGCGCGCCTCATCCGCCGTGATCGGCTTCTCGAACTCGATGTTGACGGCTTCCGAATGGCCGATGAACACCGGCACGCGCACGCAGGTCGCCGTCAGCTTGATCTTGGGGTCGAGCATCTTCTTGGTCTCGGCCACCATCTTCCACTCTTCCTTGGTAAAACCGTCGTCGAGGAAGACATCGATATGCGGGATGACGTTGAAGGCGATGCGCTTGGTGAACTTCTTGACGTCGACCTGGTCGGCGACGAACACCGCGCGGGTCTGGGTAAACAGCTCGTCCATGCCTTCCTTGCCGGCGCCCGACACCGATTGGTAGGTGGCGACGACGACGCGCTTGATGGTGGCGACGTCATGCAGCGGCTTCAGCGCCACGACCAGTTGCGCGGTCGAGCAGTTCGGGTTGGCGATGATGTTCTTGCGCGTGAACAGCGAGATCGCGTCCGGGTTCACTTCCGGCACGATCAGCGGCACGTCCTGATCGTAGCGGAAGGCCGACGAGTTATCGATGACGACGCAGCCCTGCTTGCCGATTTTGGGCGACCATTCCTTCGACACATTGCCGCCCGCCGACATGACGCAGATGTCGGTGTCGGAAAAATCATACTGGTCGAGCGCCTTGACCTTCAGCGTGCGGTCGCCGAAGGACACTTCGGTGCCCTGGCTGCGCCGCGACGCCAACGCCACCACTTCGCTCACCGGGAAGCCGCGCTCGTCCAGAATGTTGAGCATCTCGCGGCCCACATTGCCCGTGGCGCCGACTACCGCAACCTTGAAACTCATAAGATCTCCTGTCCCTCTCCGCTTGGTTGTTGGAGAAACCCGCCGGCCTCATGCGGGTTCCGTCCCCCGGGCCGGACCCGGGAGAGGGTGGTTAGGCCAAGGGAATCACACCGTTTTGGTGCTGGTTTTGCCGGTTTTCTTGGCCAAGAATGGGGTTTTGCTGGAACGGACGGACGCGTCTGAACGCCCGGCCCAATGGTTCACATCGTGGCTGGGGGTATCGAATGCAAGAAGAGCCATCGAAAGGCCGCGCATCGAGGATGATCCCGTTCGAAGCGGGCTTTTACGCGGTTTGGCAGAAGAGTCAATCGGCGCAGCGCTTCTCCTTCTCCCCTTGTGGGGTGAGAAGCGGTCCGCGTTAGCGGACGAAAAGCCAATTGCTTGGCTTTTCGAGCTTCGAACGCCCTGAGCCTGCGAAGGGCCGGGTGGTGGATCGGCGCGCAGCGCCGAGACGGATGAGGGGTATTCCAGCGGAGTGAGACGTTGGCTTTCCCTGGAGCACCCCTCATCCGGCCGCTTCGCGGCCACCTTCTCCCACAAGGGGAGAAGGGAGAGGCGGTGCCGCCTGCTCTGTACAATGGCGGCTGCAGGAAGTACGAACGGCCCAAATACCGTTGGCTGGCGCAGTGCCGGCCTTGTGCTCCATGACGAGCGCAGAACCCCGAATTCCGAAAGAAGAAAATGTCCAGTTTCGAAACGATTGTTCCTGCGCTGGCGCAAGCGCTGGAAAAACGCGGCTATGTCGCGCTGACGCCGGTGCAGAAGGCGGTGCTTGGGCCGGAGCTCGGCGAGGCCGACGCGCTGGTGTCGGCGCAGACCGGCTCCGGCAAGACCGTCGCCTTCGGCCTTGCCGTGGCGCCGACCCTGCTTGGCGACGCTGAGCGGTTTGCCGAGGCCGCCGCGCCGCTCGGCCTGGTCGTGGCGCCGACGCGCGAGCTGGCGCTGCAGGTGCGGCGCGAGCTGGAATGGCTCTACGAGCTGACTGGCGCTGAGATCGCCTCCTGCGTCGGCGGCATGGACATGCGCACCGAGCGGCGCGCGCTGGAGCGCGGCGCCCATATCGTCGTCGGCACGCCCGGCCGGCTGCGCGACCACATCACGCGCGGCGCGCTCGACATGTCGGCGCTGAAGGCGGTCGTGCTGGACGAGGCCGACGAGATGCTCGACCTCGGCTTCCGCGAGGACCTCGAATTCATCCTCGACGCAGCGCCCGCCGGGCGCCGCACGCTGATGTTCTCCGCCACCGTGCCGCGCTCCATCGCCACGCTGGCGAAGAGTTACCAGCGCGACGCCGTGCGCATCTCGGCCGGCGGCGGGGAAAAGCAGCATCTCGACATCGAGTACCGGGCGCTTTCCGTCGCGCCCGCCGATCGCGAGAACGCCATCATCAACGTGCTGCGCTTCTACGAGGCGGGCAACGCGATGGTGTTCTGCAACACCCGCGCCGCGGTCAACCATCTCACAGCGCGTTTCAACAACCGCAATTTTGCGGTGGTGGCGCTGTCCGGCGAGCTCAGCCAGAACGAGCGCAGCCACGCCCTGCAGGCGATGCGCGACGGCCGTGCCAAAGTCTGCATCGCCACCGACGTCGCCGCGCGCGGCATCGACCTGCCCAATCTCGATCTCGTCATCCACGCCGACCTGCCGAGCAATCCGGAGACGCTGCTGCATCGCAGCGGCCGCACCGGGCGCGCGGGCCGCAAGGGCGTCAGCGCGCTGATCGTGCCGGGCAATGCGCGCCGGCGCACCGAGCGGCTGCTCGCCAATGCCGGCCTGACCGCGGCCTGGGCGAGCCCGCCCTCGGCCGACGAGGTGCTGCGGCGCGACGACGAGCGCATCCTGGCCGATCCTTCCTTCGGCGAGCCGGTGAAGGAGGAAGAGCGCGACTTCGCCACGGCGCTTCTGGAGCGGCATGGCGCCGAACTGGTGGCCGCCGCTTTCGTGCGGCTTTGCCGGGCAAGCCGCTCGGCGCCTGAGGACCTGATCGATGTCGCGCCCTTCGCCCCATCAAAGGAGAAGTTCGCGCGCCGGGAAGAAATATCGGGCCGCGGGGAAGAAACATCGGGCCGCCGCGACGATTTCGGCGACAGCGTCTGGTTCTCGCTGTCGGTCGGCCGCCGGCAGAATGCCGAGCCGCGCTGGCTGATCCCGATGCTGTGCCGCACCGCCGGCATGTCCAAGCGCGAGATCGGCGCAATCAAGATGCAGCCGGAGGAAACCTTCGTGCAGATCGCCGCCGACTGGGCCGACCGGTTCGTCGCCGCGATCGGTCCCGACCGCAAGCTGCAGGGCAACATCGCGGTCAGGCGCATCGACGGCACGCCGGACTTGTCGCGCGCCGGCTATCAGCCACAGAGGCCGGAGAAAAAGCCGCATCGCGGCAAGCGTTCTTTCGACCAGGGCGCGCCCGGATTCGAGAAGCGAGCGCCGGGCGAACGACAGCATGCCGGGGCGCTGGACACCTGGGCGAAGAAACCCGGCAAGGCGAAATTCGACAAGCCAAAGTTCGACGGGCCGAAATCCGACCAGCCGGCAAAGCGAAAGAAGCAGAAGAAGCGGCCAGCGTAGGGTCGCGACGGAAGGCGGAGGCAGGCCCTCGGCGAATGCTCGGCGCTCTCTTTCGGCGGCAAATCGCAACCATTCGAGATTGGCCGAAGCATTCCAAACTTCGTCATCCACGGGCGGAGCGGGAGCGAAGCGGACGCGCAGACCCGAGAATCCATTCCGTGACCTCGCGCGAAGGGTAGAGGCGATGCAGAACGAGGGCTTTTTCTGAACCGCTGCGACGCTCGTAGGTCACGGAATGGATTCTATGGTCTGCGCTGCGTCGCTTCGCTCCTTGCTCCGCCATAGAATGATGGGTGGACGGCCCCTTGCGGCATCGAATGTGCCAAACTGGCCGTGTTGAAACCCCAGCGGAGGAGACC